>JAFEEH010000198.1 GCA_018241185.1 Pseudomonadota bacterium
GCGCGAATCCGCGCGTGCCAGCAGGCGCGCCTTGACCTCGTCGGGAAGCGAGCTCGCGCGGATGTCGAAGCGCAGGTGCACGGCGCTCGACACCTTGTTCACGTTCTGCCCGCCCGCGCCCTGGGCACGGATGGCGGTGAACTCGACCTGGCGTTCGTCGATGAGGATCATGAAATACGGACTACCGGACGCAGAAGGGAAACCAAAGTGACGCAGAGGACGCAGAAGGATTCAAGAAGCTTTCGGATGTCTCTTTTGCGACCTCTGCGAAACCTTCGCGTCCTCTGCGTCCGGATGTCCGATCCCGCCTTCAAACCCGCTCGAAAATCGCTGCGATCCCCTGCCCGCCGCCGATGCACATCGTGACCAGCGCATAGCGGCCCTGCACCCGATGCAGTTCGGCGATCGCCTTGACGGTGATGATCGCGCCGGTGGCGCCCACCGGATGGCCCAGCGAGATGCCGGAACCGTTGACGTTGACCTTGGCCGGGTCGAAGTCCAGTTCCTTCATCACCGCGCAGGCCTGCGCGGCGAAGGCCTCGTTCGACTCGATCACGTCGAGGTCGCTCACCTTCAGGCCGGTGCGCTCCAGCACCTTGCGCGTGGCCGGCACCGGGCCGATGCCCATGTAGGCCGGCTCGACGCCGGCATGCGCATAGCCCACCAGACGCGCCAGTGGCTTGAGCCCCAGCGCCTTTGCACGCGCCCCTTCGGCCAGGACCACGGCACCGGCGCCGTCGTTGATGCCCGAGGCGTTGCCCGCGGTCACGGTGCCGTTCTCCTTCTTGAACGCGGGCTTCATGCCGGCCAGCACCTCGACCGTGGTCGCGGCCTTCACATGCTCGTCGGTGTCGAAGACGACGACGCCCTTGCGGGTCTTGATCTCGATGGGAACGATCTGCTCCTTGAAGCGGCCCGCGGCAATGGCGGCCGCAGCACGGCGATGGCTCTCGGCGGCCAGCGCGTCCTGCTGTTCGCGCGTGATGCCGTGGCGAGCGGCCACGTTCTCGGCCGTGATGCCCATGTGGATCTTCTGCCAGGGGTCGTGCAGGATGCCCAGCATGTAGTCGACGAGCGCCACGTCGCCCATGCGCGCGCCGTAGCGCGCCGCAGTGTCGAAGTACGGGCCACGGCTCATCGACTCGGAGCCGGCGCCGATCGCCACCTCGCAGTCGCCCAGCGCGATGGCCTGTGCGGCCGACACCACGGCCTGCAGCCCTGAACCACACAGGCGGTTGACGTTGAAGGCCGGCGTCTCGACCGGGCAGCCGGCGTCGATGGCGGCCACGCGGCTGAGGTAGGCATCCTTGGTGTCGGTGGGGATGACGTTGCCCATCACCACGTGGCCGACTTCGGCGGGCGCCACACCGGCGCGTTCGATGGCCGCCTTGACGGCGGTGGTGGCGAGCTGGGTGTTGGGCACGTCCTTGAGCGAGCCGCCGAAGGTGCCGATGGCGGTACGGGCGGTGCCGACCACGAAGATGTCGCGTGAGGTCATGAACAAACTCCTGGGATGGAAAGAACAGCGAGGTCAGCGCCGACTATGCCGCGAAATTCCCGGCTCGACTGCCGCCGACCGGACGCCAGACCCGGCATTCCCCGGCCAGCTGCGACAACGCAAGGGGTTTTCAATGCCAAATCGGCCCGCAGCGCCCGTCCTGAATGCGTGGGACGCTATCAAATCAGGAGCAGAAAAGAAGGCGCCGCTGCGGGCATGGCCGGCAGCGGCGCACGGACTCGCTCAACGCAGGAAGCGAGTCAGTCCCGACTCGGGACCGGGCGGGCCCGCACGTCGGTGACCTCGTCGCTCCCGCGGCCGATGTTCGCCACCGGGCTCTGGACGGACTCGCCGCGCGCTCGCGCGCCCGCCACGTCCGCGGCCGTCGGTCCGCCCTGTCGGGCGGCCGCAGCGCGAAAGCGCTCGAAGCCGGCCCGCGGATCGAAGCGGTTGCCGAACATCACGGTCCACGGTGTCAGCGGCTTGCCGGTGAGCCTGGCCCAGCCGGCGCGGGCCATCCACACCGCGACCAGCAGCAGCGCCGCCACGGCCAGGCTGGCCGCGAACAGCAGACCCATGAAGAACAGAACGACGCGGATCAGAAAGCTGAACATGAACGCTTAGGCCAGCACGGAGGCGTCAGGTTCCGTCGATTTTTCGAAACCGAAGGTACCCGGCGAGCGGATCGGGTCGCTGGTCACCTTCACGGTGTCCTTCGGCCCGAAGGCGCCTTCCAGCAGCAGCTTGGACAGCGGGTTCTCGATGCGCTGCTGGATCGCCCGCTTGAGCGGCCGCGCACCGAAGACCGGGTCGAAGCCGACCTTCGCGATCTCGGCCAGCGCACCGGGCGCCACCTCGAAGCCGATGTCCATCTTGGCCAGCCGCTTCTCGAGTACCTTGAGCTGGATCTTGGCGATCTGCGCGATGTTCTCGGCGTCGAGGCCGTGGAACACCACCGTCTCGTCGATCCGGTTCAGGAACTCGGGGCGGAAGTGGTTCTTCAGCTCGTCCCACACCGCGTCCTTGATCTCCTGCTGGTCGCGTCCGGCCATGGCCTGGATGATCGGCGAGCCGATGTTGCTGGTCATCACGATCACGGTGTTCTTGAAGTCCACCGTGCGGCCCTGGCCATCCGTCAGGCGGCCGTCGTCCAGCACCTGCAGCAGGATGTTGAAGACGTCGGGGTGCGCCTTCTCGACCTCGTCGAGCAGCACCACGCTGTAGGGCTTGCGGCGCACGGCCTCGGTGAGGTAGCCGCCCTCCTCGTAGCCGACGTAGCCGGGCGGCGCGCCAATCAGGCGCGCGACCGAGTGCTTCTCCATGAACTCGCTCATGTCGATGCGGATCAGGTGGTCCTCGCTGTCGAAGAGGAAGCCCGCCAGCGCCTTGCACAGCTCGGTCTTGCCCACGCCCGTGGGGCCGAGGAACAGGAAGGAACCGGTCGGCCGGTTCGGGTCGGACAGGCCCGAGCGCGAGCGGCGGATGGCGTTGGACACGGCCGCAATGGCCTCGTCCTGCCCCACGACGCGCTCGTGCAGCTTGTCTTCCATCTGTAGCAGCTTCTCCTTCTCGCCCTGCATCATCTTGGCGACCGGGATGCCGGTGGCGCGGCTCACCACCTCGGCGATTTCCTCCGCGCCGACCTGGGTGCGCAGCAGCTGGTTGCCGCCCTTCTTCTCGAGGCCCTCTTCCTTGGCCAGCGTTTCCTTCAGGCGCTTCTCCAGCTCGGGCAGCTTGCCGTATTGCAGCTCTGCGACCTTGTTGAAGTCGCCGCTGCGCGTGGCCTGCTGGATCTGGGTCTTGAGCTGGTCGATCTCCTTGCGGATCTGCTCGGTGCCCTGGGCGCCGGCCTTCTCGGCCTTCCAGATTTCCTCGAGGTCGGCGTACTCGCGCTCGACCTTGGCGAGCTCGTCCTCGATCAGGGCCAGGCGGCGCTGCGAGGCTTCGTCCTTTTCCTTCTTCACGGCCTCGCGCTCGATCTTGAGCTGGATCACGCGGCGGTCCAGCCGGTCCATGACCTCGGGCTTGGAGTCGATCTCGATCTTGATCTTGGCCGCGGCCTCGTCGATCAGGTCGATGGCCTTGTCGGGCAGGAAACGGTCGGTGATGTAGCGGTCGCTCAGCTCGGCCGCGGCCACGATGGCCGGGTCGGTGATCTCCACGCCATGGTGGACCTCGTACTTCTCCTGCAGGCCGCGCAGGATGGCGATGGTCGCCTCCACGCTCGGCTCGCCCACCAGCACCTTCTGGAAGCGGCGCTCCAGCGCGGCGTCCTTCTCGATGTACTTGCGGTACTCGTCCAGCGTGGTGGCGCCCACGCAGTGCAGCTCGCCGCGCGCGAGCGCCGGCTTGAGCATGTTGCCGGCATCCATCGCGCCTTCGGCCTTGCCGGCGCCGACCATGGTGTGGAGCTCGTCGATGAACACGATCACGCGGCCCTCTTCCTTGGCCAGCTCGTTGAGCACGTTCTTCAGGCGCTCCTCGAACTCACCGCGGAACTTGGCGCCGGCCAGCAGCGCCGCGAGGTCGAGCGAAAGCACCCGCTTGTCCTTGAGCGTGTCGGGCACTTCGCCGGCGACGATGCGCTGCGCCAGGCCTTCCACGATGGCCGTCTTGCCCACGCCCGGCTCGCCGATGAGCACGGGGTTGTTCTTGGAACGACGCTGCAGGATCTGGATCGCGCGGCGGATTTCCTCGTCGCGGCCGATGACCGGGTCGAGCTTGCCCTGGCGGGCGCGCTCGGTGAGATCGAGCGTGTACTTCTTGAGGGCCTCGCGCTGGCCTTCGGCATCGGCGCTGTTCACGCCCTGGCCGCCGCGCACGGCGTCGATCGCCGCTTCGAGACTCTTGCGCGTGAGGCCGTGCTGCTTGGCAAGCTGGCCGACCTCCGACTTGCTGTCGGCCACGGCGAGCAGGAACAGCTCGCCGGCGATGAACTGGTCGTTGCGCTTGATGGCTTCCTTCTCGGTCGCCTGCAGCAGCTTGGCAAGCTCGGGCCCGACCTGGACCACGTCGTGGCCCTGCACCTGCGGCAGGCGCTTGATGGCGCCCTCGGCGGCGATGGCCAGGCCCTGCACGTTGACGCCGGCGCGCTCCAGCAGGGCGCGCGGGCCGTCGTCCTGGCGCAGCATGGCCAGCAACAGGTGCACGGGTTCGATGTAGGCGTTGTCATGGCCCAGGGCGAGCGATTGCGCGTCGCCCAGGGCTTCCTGGAACTTGGTGGTGAGTTTGTCTTGTCGCATGAAAATAAGCCTCCGGACTGGCGCGTATTTGCGGGTTCTACCCGCGAAATCAAGGCATTTCCATCGGCCGCAGCCGCTTTTTTGGGCGAAGGCTTGCGCTGGATCAGGCACGGCCCGGCGGCGCACTGCGGGCGATCCCTGTGATGGCGCCAGGGGCCGAAGGCCCACAATGCGGCCCCGCCGCCCGTTGCGGGCGCAGTTCCTGCATGGCGTTGCGCCTCATTGCAGCTTTCCCATCGGAGTTTCTTCTTCCATGCCTGCTTCCTATTCCCCGAACTCTTTCCTCGCCGGCGGCACGCGCCTGCTGCGCCGGACCTTCACCGTCGGCGCCCTGCTGGCCGCGGCGGGCCTGGCCCAGGCCCAGCCGACGGGTGCGCCGATCCGCCTGCTGGTGGGCTTTCCCGCAGGCGCGGGCACCGATGCCATCGCCCGCACGCTGGCCGACAAGCTCAAGGACGAACTGGGCACCGCCGTGGTCGTCGAGAACCGCGCGGGTGCGGGCGGACAGATCGCTGCCCAGGCCCTGCGTGCCGCGCCTGCCGATGGCCACACGCTGTTCCTGACGCACGACCACAGCATCTCCATCCTGCCCCTGGTCACGAAGAACCCCGGCTTCAACCCGGCCACCGACTTCACGCCGGTGGCGGGCTTCGCCACGTTCGCCAACGTGCTGGCGGTCTCGGGCGCCACGCCGGCCAAGACCATGAACGAGTACGTCAACTGGGTGAAGACCCAGAAGGGCGGCAAGGACACCATCGGCGTGCCGGCGCCGGGCTCGATCCCGGTCTTCCTGGTGCAGCTGATCGCCAAGAAGTACGGCATCGACGTGCAGGCCGCGCCTTATCGTGGCAGCGCGCCCATGACGGCCGACATGCTGGGCAACCAGATCGCGGCCGGCATCGCCTCGGTGCCCGACTTCATCGAATACCAGAAGACCGGCAAGGTGCGCATCGTCGCCACCATCGGCGCCAAGCGCGACCCGCTGCTGCCCAGCGTGCCTACCTTCACCGAACTGGGTTTCGAGAACCTGACCGACTACCCCTGGTACGGCGTCTTCGCGCCCGTGGGCACGCCGCAGCCGGTGGTCGACAAGTTCGGTGCCGCGCTGCAGAAGGTGCTGGCCATGCCCGAGGTGAAGAAGAAGCTCACCGACCTGGGCCTGAACGTCGCCTACGAGTCGCAGGGCCAGTTCGCCGGCCGCGTGCGCAGCTACACCAACACCTGGGCGGGGATCATCAAGGCGAGCGGCTTCCAGCCGCAGTGATCCATCGGGGCGCGGCTTCCAGACCCTCCGGACACGCCGCTGCCCGCAACTGCGCCAACCATCGGCCAGCGAACCTCCCTCCTGGCCACTTGGCCACTCGGCGCTGACCCGCCGCGGCGGGCGCCACTGAGCATCCAAAATCGACCGCTCGGCGGCGGAAGTTGACGAGTCAGGCCGCAGACAGCAGCCGGCGTCGAACCTTCACATCCTCTTTCATTTTGAAACATGGACGGGATGCTGATGGATCTTGTACTAGGAAGCCGAGCGCTGAGCGGGCAGCACGGGCCTTGGCAACAGGGCTTCACGTTGATCGAGCTCATGGTGGTCCTGGTCGTCATCGCGATCCTCGCAGCGGTGGCAACTCCGTCTTTCGTCGGCTTCATCCAGGCGAATCGACTCACGGCACGTGCGAGCGCCTTCGCTGCCGATCTGCAGTTGGCGCGCTCCGAGGCCGTCAAGCGCGGTCAGCCCGTGACGGTGTGCGCCTCCAACGATGGTACGCGCTGCAGCGGCGCCAACATCTGGCAAGCGGGCTGGATCGTCTTCCTCGACGTGGCGGGCGATCGCCAGATCGACAGCAATGCGGGAGACATCGTGCTGCGCGTGCAGCCTGCATGGACCAGCAACGACACCTTCACGGCCAGCAATGGTGTCGGGGCCATCACGTACAGCCGTGACGGCTTCGCCCTGAATCTCCCGGCCCAGATCGTGACCCTGACGATCCACACCACGCCAGCCAACGCCAGCGCGACACGTTGCGTGACCGTGAGCAATATAGGACGGCAACAGGTGCAGACCCCATCCACAAGCGGCAACTGCATATGAAATCCGATCTGCGCCCCCGTGTACACAAAGGGTTCACTCTGATCGAAGTGCTGGTGGCGATCCTCATCGTCGCGATGGGGGTACTCGGGTTCGCCAAGATGCAGGCCCTTGCATTGACCAGTAGCAGAGTCTCGAGCGCGCGTTCAATCGTAGCGCTGCAGGCGAGCAGCCTCGCAGCAGCCATGCACACCAACCGCAACTTCTGGGGAGCGGGTACTGCGCCCGCAACATTCGGCACGGTGGGTGCGACGGTGTCCGACGCCACCGGCGTGCTCAACGCAACGCCACGGCCTGCCTGCAGCGCCGCAGCGGCGCCGCCGGCGCCGGCGTGCACACCCGCGCAACTCGCCGCCTACGACGTCCAAACCTGGGCCGCAGGCCTGGTTGCGTTGTCCCCGACTGCCACCTCGACAACCACCTGCTCGACGAACGTGGCCGCCACCATCAATTGCGTGCTGTCCATCCAGTGGACGGAGGCCTACACCTCCGCGAGCAACAACAACGGTACGGGCACCGCAACCGCCGACAGCGCGGCCACAGGCGGGCAACGCACTTACGTTCTGTACATCCAACCATGAAGCGGCGAGCGCGTTCCTCCACCCTGCGGCTCGAGCAAGCGGGACTGACCTTGGTCGAGCTGATGGTCGCAATCCTGATCGCAATATTCATGACGATGGCCGTGGGCACGATCTACCTGAACATCAAGAGGACGTTCAATGCGCAGAACGGCTTTTCCCAGCTCCAGGACAGCGAGCGCCTGGCGCTGACGATGCTGACGACCACCGTGCAGTCGGCCGGATACTTCGTCAATCCCCTCGTCAATACCGCGCAATCGGCGATGCCCGCCGGCACCGTCACCACGTCAGACGGCGCCACTTCGGCATTCACTGCGCCGGCTCAGGCGATCGTCGGCAGTGGCGACGGCACCGGCACGGGCGCAAGCAGCGACACGTTGAGCGTTCAATACCAAACCGCCAGCGGCGATGGATTGATGAACTGTCAAGGCGGCACCAACACTTCGGGCGCCGCGGTGGTGTGGACCAACCGTTTCGCGGTGAACGCCAACCATGAACTCACCTGTGCGCTCGACACCGGCGCGGCAACGCCCTTGATCGGCAATGTGTTCGCCATGCACGTGCTGTTCGGCGTGGATACGGATGGGGACGGCAACGTGGACAGCTACCTGCCTGCAAGTGCCATCTCGGCCGGCACATGGTCAAACGTCTACACCGCGCAGATCTCGTTGCAGTTCCTGGACTCCACCCAAGCGATTGCCCGGCCCCTGCCGCACCCGCTGGTTCAAACCATCGAGCTGATGAATCGCAAATGAATCTCCATCCGTTCAAGCCGTTGGTCGCTGCGCATGCGAGGAGGCGCCCGGCGCCCCTGGCAGGCGCGCCGGGCACTCGCGGCTTCGCGCTCATCGTTAGCCTGCTCATGCTCGTGGTGGTGACACTGCTCGCCGTGGCGATGTACCGCAGCGTGGGGCTCGACGAAAAGATCGCAGGCAACACCCTTGAGAAGCAGCGCTCGCTGCAAGCCGCCGACGCGGCATTGCGCTATGGCGAGTGGTGGATCAGCCAGGGCAGCGCCGCCAGTGGTGGTGCGGGCACAGGCATCGCCTGTCCAGGCACCAATGTCAACGGCGCCACCCCGGACGCCATGCGCACCTGCAACGCGGCTCTCCTCAACCCGGCCACGCTGCCCTGGACACAGGGCGCCATCAGCTACCAGCCGCCCGGCATGGCGATCAGCACGGCAGGCGGCGTCGCCAGCGGCAGCAGCGACGTCAACTACGCCAGTGTGCCGCTGCTGTACATCGCCTACCTGGGTCTGGGGCCCGATGGTGCCTCCTTGTTGTACCAGGTGACCGGCACCGCATCCGGCGGTAGTGCGGCCACCCGGAGCGTGCTGCAGTCCACCTACGCCATGACACCCGCAACCAAGCGACTCGATCAGCCATGAAGAAAGGGTTTGCCATGACCCGGAACCGCTGCTCCGCTGGTCTTCACACATTCCTGGTGCTCGGCATGCTCGTGCCCTCGGCTCGGGCCCAGGTGGTGATCAGCGACACCTTGACCGGCACCGCCTCATCCTACAACTGGCAGGCGATCAACGGTGCCTGTCTGACCGCCGGCACCAGCACGGTCATCAGTGACACGAACAAGATTCCAGGCTGCGTTGGCTTGGGGTATTACGGTGGCAAAAGACTGATCGATGGCAAGGGCGGCTATCTCTCGCAAGGAAAGCCGGACCCCAGCGGCTCCGGGGCACTGCGCCTGACCAACGGTGACCTCCTCACCGGCAGCTCGACCGGCACCAATCAGACCGGGGCGGTCGTATCGAACTTCACCTTTCCTTCCAACCAGGGGGTGCAGGTCACCTTCACCACCCTCACCTACGGCGGCAACGGTTACAACAACGGCAGCGCTGCCTCCGGCGCTGACGGCATCACGTTCTTTCTCGCGGATGGCTCCAAACCGGCCAGCGTCGGCGCCCTCGGCGGTAGCCTGGGCTACAGCTGCTCCAACGTCAATGACAGCTACAGCGGCGTGCAAGGAGGGTACATCGGCGTCGGTGTCGACGAGTTCGGGAATTTCGTGAACGGATCTGCCATCACGCAAACAACCACGACCACGAGTGCCAGTACCTCGACGACCACACAGACCTATACCGGAAACATACTCACCGACAGCACGGGTGCGCCGACGACCAATCCCCCCACTTGGCGTAACGGAACGCCCACACCCACCACGACCGGGCCCACGACCACAGGCGGGCAGAGCACGTCGAGCTCGGTGACGGTGACCGGAACGGCGCCCAACCCCACCACCACGACGGGTGGCACAACGGCGCCGACGATCACTTCCAAATGGACCTACACCGCGAGCAATCCGACCAAGCGGGGCAGCGGCAGCACGGCCGTCTACACGATCCCGGCAACCTACACGGTCACAACAACCACCACCGTGCCCGCTTCGACGTCCAGCAGCTATTCGATTTCCAAGGGCGACAACACGGCCTCCAGTGCCCAGGGCGCGGGAGGTGGCACCAAGCGGCCCGGCCGAATCAGCGTGCGAGGCTCGGGCAACGTCAATTGGGCCTGGCTGAACGCGACCTATCCGACCCTGTTCCCGGGCAGCCTGTCGGCCAATGACCAGAAGGTGGCGGTGCAGAACACCTGTGCGGCCGGGTTCCCGTACAACAACACTGGCGTGCCGGTGACGTTGAACGGAAGCACCGTCAGCAACGGTGCGTACTATCCCACCGCCGTGGCCGACTACCCGATGCTGGCGAGCAGTGCATTGCCCAGCGGCTCGACGATCTACAGCCAGGAAGCGACCAGCAATTCCGTCGGCAGCAGCCCGGCGCGCGACAGCGCCACCCCGATCACCTACGCACTGAGCGTCAGCCAGAACGGCCTGCTGAATCTTTCGTACAGCTACAACGGCGGAACCTCCGTGCCGGTCATCACCAACCAGTCGATTACTGCATCGAATGGTCCGATCCCGTCGACTTTCCGCTTCGGGTTTTCCGCTGGTACCGGCGGTGGAAGCAACGTGCACGAGATCTCGTGCTTCAAGGCCGCGCCTCTCAATGCCTCTGCCAGTTCTGCAGGGGTGAATTTCCAGCAGTCTGCAAGGGTGGAGGTCGGATCGCAAGCCTACTTGGCCTTCTACCACCCGATCAACTGGTGGGGACAACTCACGGCCAACAACCTGGTCGTGGATTCGACGACCAACGCGGTGTCGATCAACCCGGTGGCCAATTGGGACGCCAGTTGCGTTCTAACCGGCGGCACCTGCAACGCGACCGGCTTGAGCGCTGTGGCACAAAACTGGAGCGGCCGCAACGTCATGACGTGGAATGACGCGGGCGCGAAGGGCGTACCGCTGACATGGGCCAACCTGAGCAATGCTCAGCAGAGCTTGCTCGATCCGGTGGCGGCGAGTTCCAGCAGATCCAAACGCCTCGATTTCCTGCTGGGCGACCGTAGCAACGAGATCAAGACCGATGGCACAGGCACGTACCGCGTCCGCAACAGCGTGCTGGGCGACATCGGCAATTCCAGCCCGACCTGGGTCGGCGCCCCCTCCTCGCCGTACAGCGGCAACTGGAAGGACCTGCTCCGTCCCGCGGCGACCATGCCCGAGGGCTCGACCTCGTACGCCACCTTCGCAGCCAGCAACGCGACGCGCACGAACGTGGTCTATGTCGGGGCCAACGACGGCCTGCTGCATGGTTTCAGGGCGGGGGCGTACAACAGCAGTGGGCGCTTCGACACGACGGTGGCCCCCAACGACGGATACGAAATGCTGGCCTACATGCCGGCGGCAGTGATCGGGACGATCCACTCGCTCAATGGATCGCCTCCGGCGGTAGTGGATGGCACGGGCAGCAATGGCAATGTGCTCCTGGACTATTCCTCGGCCCAGTACAGCCACAACACCTTCGTCGACGCCACCCCGGGCGCCGGCGAGCTCTACTACAGCGGCGCGTGGCACACCTGGCTCGTGGGCGGCCTGGGTTCTGGTGGCAACGGCAACAACCAGGGCAACGCCTCTGGCGTCATCGGCAACAACGCCACCACACCTCCGCCCATCGGCTTCGGCGCCGTCTATGCGCTGGACGTCACGGACCCTAGCCGCTTCGCTCAAACGGCCGCAGCAGCCAGCGACACCGTGATCGGCGAATGGAATTCGAACACCTTGACCTGCGTCGGCGACAACAGCACCTCGATGTGCCGCAACAGCCTGGGCAACGTCAGCGGCACACCTATCGTCCGTCGGCTGCATGACGGCAACTGGGCTGTGATATTCGGCAACGGGCTCAACAGCAGCACAGGCCAGGCGGGCATTTTCGTCATGACGGTCGACCAGAACACGGGAGGCCGGACATTCCGCTTTCTGCCGGCCGGCTCCGGATCGGGACCCAAGACCAGCACGTCGGGCACGACGACGACCATCACCTCCCGCAATGGCATCGCCTATGTTGCCTCCGCAGACCTGGACGGCGACCATGTGACGGACTACGTGTATGCGGGCGACCTCTTCGGCAACGTCTGGCGCTTCGACCTGACGAGTGCCACCCCAGGCAACTGGACTGTGCGTCCGGCGCCCATCTTTTCGACGGGAGGGCTTCCGATCACGACCGTGCCAACGATCACGAGTTCGCAGACCGCCACGGGACAGGCCCGTGTCATGATCGACTTCGGCACGGGCCAGATCTACCCGCAATCGCTGACCGCAGCGGCAACGCCCGCGAGCGCCACGCAGTACCTGTTCGGTGTCTGGGACTGGGACCTCGGCGCCTGGAACGGCAAGAGCGCCGTGCAGTACGCGTCGCTGTCATCTCCTCAGACCGTGAACACCGGTACGCTGCAGGCCCAGACCCTGACCGACGTCACCTACAGCAGCGGCTCCGTGTCGGGCGCGCGCACGGTGACCAGCAACAAGGTCTGCTGGGCGGGGTCCAGCGTGTGCGCGTCAGGCAACACGCAGTTCGGCTGGAAAGTCGCGCTGCCCGACGCCAGCGAGCAGATCGTCTACAACCCGACCATCTCCGACGGCCTGTTCCTGGTCAACACCACCATTCCGGCAGTGAATCAGGTGCTGAGCTGCGACGCCCAGCCGCCCTCCGGCTACACGCTTGCGATATCCACCGACACGGGCGGCGCGCCGCAAGCGTCCTATTTCGGGAACGCCACCAACAACTACATCTCAGCCAACGGTGCGATCGTCGCCGGCATCGGCCTGAGCGGCGTGGGAACCCCTTCTTTCGTCACCAGCGGCAACAAGAAGTACCTGATCACCCAGAACACTGGCGGAACGGGCGCCGCCATTCAGGTGAATCCGGGCGCGAATGCCAAGGGACGACGCGTCAACTGGATCAAACTGCGCTGAGAAATCTCGATGCAAACGGCGACAAAAGACCTCCGGCTGACGAAGCACCCCGCTGGCTCATCCTCACATGCCGCGTCTCACCCGGATCGCGAGAGACTGGTTTCGGCGTCGGGAGGATTCACGCTCATCGAGTTGATGATCATCGTGGTCGTCATCGCGATTCTTGCAGCCATCGCCTTCCCGAGTTACCAGCGCTACATCCAGAAGGCGCGCCGCACCGACGCCAAGAACGCGCTGCTCGACCTCGCTGCACGGGAGGAGCGCTACTTCACCGTGAACAACAGCTATACCGCCGACCTGTCTCAGCTAGGCTACGGCGGACCCAGCCCCAACCCGTCCGTCGCCGTCAACAGCACGGGTCAGAGCTACTACACCCTGGGCGTGTCTGCGGTCGGGCCTTCGGCGGGTACGGCACCCTACACCACCTACCAGGCACAGGCGGTGCCGACGGGTGCGCAGGCATCCGACACCACCTGCGCCACCTTTCAGATCGACCAGTTGGGCGTGCAGACCAACTGGAAGAACGGCACTCAGGTCGACGCCGGCGCCGGTTGCTGGTAAAGCCGCAGGCGGAAGGAATGGGGCGGGAAGGTATCGACTCCATCCGTTGTTCTCCGTCTGCGCGGCCCGGACCTTGGCGGCGCTGGCTCAGGCGTTGCGCGCCTCGATGCCCCAGCGCGCCAGCGCCTCGTCGTCGGTCACGCGCGCATCGACCCAGCGGCCGCCCTCGGGCGTGTCTTCCTTTTTCCAGAAAGGTGCCTGGGTCTTGAGGTAATCCATGAGGAACTCGCAGGCCTGGAAGGATTCGCCGCGATGCGCGGAGGTGACGGCCACCATCATGATCTGGTCCTGCGGCTGCAGTGCGCCCACGCGGTGCACCACGCGGGCGCCGAGGATGTCGAAGCGGCGGTGCGCTTCGTCGATCATGGCCTCGATGGCCTTCTCGGTCATGCCGGGGTAGTGCTCCAGTTCCATCGCGCGCACGCTGCCCGCGGCGCCACCCTCGGCAACGTGGCGGTCGCGCACCGTGCCGACGAAGGCGCAGACCGCGCCCACACGCGGGTCGCCGGCGCGCAGCGCCGTCACCTCGGCCGAAAGGTCGAAGTCCTCGGCCTGGACACTCACGCGCGCGGCGCGATCGGGGAGAGATAGGCTCATCGGCAAATTGTGGCACCGCCACCCGGCCCGCAGAATGCGCGCCGTGCCGACCCTGACCCCCGAGCCCCTGAGCGTCACCGACCGCGCGTTGCTGCGCGACTGGGCGCGCGGCGGACGCCACCTGGCCCGCGTGCTGGCCGTCGTCGCGGCGGTTGCCGGCCTGGCTGGCCTCTGGCTCTTCGTGCATGCGTTCTCGCTGCCGCCCGTGGAGGTGCTCGCGGCACGGGTGGTCGCGGGCGTGGCACTGGCGACCGCGGCCATGCTGGCGTGGCTGCGCGGGCGTGCACGGCGCGAGAGCACGGCCCCGGCGATGGCGGCCCTGGCCGGGGGCCGCAAGACCGTGGCGCAGGGCCGACTCGACGGCGTGCAGATCGCCGGTACGCGCCTTCGCTACCGCCTCGACGGCACCGACTTCGACCTGTTCAACCTGCTGCCGGACCAGGGGCGCTCGCAACTGAGCGCAGGCCGCCCGCTGCGCGAACTGCTGGTGCCGACCGCCCAGACGGTGGCCCTGCACTGGGTGGAGGACGGACAAGGCCGCCGTTGGCTGCTTCAGTTGCACGTGCCGGCCTGGGTGCCGGCGCAGGCCGCGAGCCGTCCGGCCGCCGCGACCGACCGGCGCGCCGCAGGCACGCAGGCGTTCATCGCCATGGGCTTTCTCACGGCCGCCATCCTGGCGTGCTTCGCCCTGTTTTCTTGGATCGGCGGCTTCGAGCGGCGCGACATGCATTTCATCGGCCTGCTGCTGGCCGGGCTGTGGGCGCTGCTCGTGGCCGTGGTCGTGCTGCCGACGCTGCTGCGGGCGCAGCGGCAAACCCATGTCCAGGTGCTGCGCGGGCCGGTCACCGAGGTGCTGCGCGGCAGGATTTCGTCGGGCAAGACGTCGGTCGATGCGCACTGGTATCGCGTGGGGGGCCTCGCGCAGGCGGCGACGGGCTTCGCTGCCACGCTGCAGCCGGGCGACGAGGTCCAGATGGAGTGGCTGACGCACGCCCAAGCGCCGCCGGGCGAAGGCACGCTCATCCGCGTGCAGAGGATCGGCATGGCGCCCTGAAGACGCCTCGCGCTTACACTCGCCGCCCATGGCAGCCCTCGCACGCACGGCACGACGCCGGTCTTCGAACGAAGATCGCGCCGCCTCGCGTGTGGCGGCAGCCAAAGCCAAAAAACTTCAGCTCGTCTGACCGGAGCTGCGGTTCCGTCGTCGGATGAGCGACGGAGCCTGCAGCCCCCACCTCCCTCTCCCGGTCGGGCTTCCCTGCATCGCGATGCGCGCTTCCGCCGACGGTTCGTCCTCGGTCGTGTGTCCCTGTCTGCAAGGAAGCCTGTCATGTCCCGTACTGCCTCCACCTCTTCACGTCCCGACTTGCCGGGCCTGTGGATTCCGCTCGTCACGCCCTTTCGCGAAGGCGCGATCGACCACCCTGCCCTCGCGGCGCTCGCCAAGCGGCTGGCCGGCCAGGGCATCGCCGGCTTCGTGGTCTGCGGTTCCACCGGCGAAGCCGCTGCCCTGGACGAGGACGAGCGCCTGGCCGTGCTCGACACGGTGGCCTGCGCCGCGCCGGCCGTGCCGCGCATGATGGGTCTGGGCGGCGAGCACCTGGGCCATGCGCTGGACGCGGTGCACCAGCTTGCCGGACGCGGACTCACCGCCCTGCTGGTGCCGGCGCCGAGTTACGTGCGCCCGTCGCAGGCGGGGCTGCTGCAGTGGTTCACGGCGATCGCCGATGCGAGCGACGTGCCGGTGCTGGTCTACGACATCCCGTACCGCACCGGCAGCACGCTGGCCCGAGAGACGCTGCTGGCCATGGCCGCGCACCCGAACATCGTGGGCGTGAAGGACTGCAGCGGCGACGCGGCCAAGGTGCGCGCGCTCATCGCCGACGGCCGCCTGCAGGTGCTGGCCGGGGAGGACGCCCAGGTGCTGGCGACGCTGGCCGAAGGCGGCACCGGCGCCATCGCGGCCAGCGCACACGTCCACACGGTGCGTTGGGCGCAAATGGTGGCGGCCCTGCAGGCAGGCCGACTGGCGCAGGCCCGGGGGCTGTGGCAGCCGCTGGCGCCGCTGGTGGAAGCGCTGTTCGCCGAGCCCAACCCGGGCCCGGTCAAGGCGCTCCTCGCGGCCAGCGGCGAGATGACGGCCGAGCTGCGTGCCCCCATGACCGTCGCCACGCCTGCGCTGCTCGATCGCCTGCGCGCGATCGACGCAACGATCGCGCCGGTCGAAGGCTGATCAGCCGCCCGTGACCGGCGGGAAGAACGCCACTTCGGCCCCGTCGGTCAGGGCGGCGTCTTCACCGCTCATGAGCTGGTCGAGCGCCATGCGCACGGCCTTGCCGCGCGCCAGCGCGCCGGCGTAGGGCTCGCCGCGCGCGATGAGTTCGTCGCGCAGCGCGCCCAGCGTATCGGCTGCCGTCTGGACCGGCTCGCTGCCGCGGCCCAGCGCTTCGCGCACGGAGGCAAAGTAGCGCACGGTGACGGTCCTGTGCGCCATCACGCGAGCCAGGCCGAGAAGGGAACGAAGCGCACCGTGTCGCCGCGGGCGATCGCCTGGCCGCCAGGGTTGTCGACCACGCCGTCGCCCCACACGGTGGACGTGAGCACGCCCGAGCCTTGATTGGGGAACAGCGCCAGGCCGCCCTCGGCCGTGGTGCGTACGCGCAGGAATTCGCGCCGCTTGTCGGGGCGCGGCCAGTCGAAGTCGGCCCGCATGCCGACCGCCCGCGGCGCGATGCGCGACGCGCCCTGCAGCGCCAGCAGGAAGGGGCGCACCAGCAGCAGGAATGTCATGAAGCTGGAGACCGGGTTGCCCGGCAGGCCCGTGATGTGGGTGTTGCCGATGCGGCCGTAAGCGAAGGGCTTCCCGGGCTTCATCGCCACCAGCCAAAGATCGAGCGTGCCCAGCGCCTGCACCGCGGCGCGCACGTGGTCTTCCTCGCCCACCGACACGCCGCCGGTGGTGATGATGAGGTCGTTGCGCGCGGCGGCGGCGCGCAGCGCGTCGATGGTCGCGTCGAGCCGGTCGGGCACCAGCCCCAGGTCCTGCACCTCGCAGCCCAGCCGCTGCAGCAGCCCGCGCATGAAGAAGCGGTTGGAGTTGTAGATGGCGCCGGGCCGCATCGCCTCGGGCGGCACCTCGCCGGGCATGACCAGCTCGTCGCCGGTGGACAGCAGCGCCACGCGCGGACGCCGCACGACCGGCAGCTTCGCGAAGCCGATGCTGGCCGCCAGGCCCAACGCCTGCGGCGTGAGGCGTTCGCCGCGCGCGAGCACCGTCGTGCCGGCCTGCACGTCCTCGCCCGCGCGGCGGATGTTCTGGCCCGGGCGCGGCACCGGGCGAATGCGCACCTGGCCCAGTCCGTCGCCGGCGATGGCCTCGGTGTCCTCCTGCATCACGACCGCGTCGGCGCCCTCGGGCACCTGGGCGCCGGTGAAGATGCGCGCCACGGTGCCGGCTGCGAGCGGCTGGCCCACGGTGCCGGCCGGGATGCGCTGCGAGACCGGCAGCACGGCGTCGCCGGTGCAGTCGGCGAGGCGCACCGCGTAGCCGTCCATCGCGCTGTTGTCGCGCGGCGGCACGGTGAGGCCGGCAATGAGGTCCTGCGCCAGCACGCGGCCGTCGGCCTCGAAGGTGGAGAGCTGCTCCACGTCCTGAAGCGGCACCGCCTCGGCCAGCAGCCGGGCGACGGCGTCGTCCAGCGCCATCAGCGGCGCGCGGGCACGGGGAGCGGCGGAGGCGGCAGGGTCACGCATGGATGTCGGGGTCGTAGTGGAAGCGGTCGCCGATGGCCATCAACCACTGCGCGACGCCGGCGGCGTCGTCGAGGTCGAAGACCGGCAGGGCGGTGGGCTCGGGCAGGTTGGCGGCGCTGTCGGTGGCGATGGCGCAGATGAACGGGTCCTCGGGGTAGAGCGCCGGCCGCACGGCCTGGCCGGGTTCGACCGTGCGCATGACCTCGATCTTGTGCAGGTCGCTGTGCTTGAAGCCCTCGACCAGCACCCAGTCCACGCCGTCATACAACTCCGCGATGAGGTGGTGCACCTTCAGTTCGGCGGGCCGCTCGAACTCGCGCATCAGCGCCAGCCGCTTGTCCGACGCGACGACCACCTCGAAGGCACCGGCCTCGCGGTGGCGGTACGTGTCCTTGCCGGGGTGGTCGATGTCGAACTTGTGGTGCGCATGCTTGACCACGGACACGCGCAGGCCGTGGCGCTTTAGTTCGGGGATGAGCCGCTCCACCAGCGTCGTCTTGCCGGCGCCCGAGTAGCCTGCGAAGGCGATGACTTTCATTCGTTGCTATGAATTCGATAGCTGCTCGCGCAGGTGGGACGGGCGCTGGAGGCCGATTTGGCTCAAAGAATCAGGCGCAGTGACCGGCGATGTAGCGCTTCACCGCGTCGGCATCCGCCGGCAGCTTGACCACGCGCTTGGGCAGCGACTCGATGCCTTCGAATTGCTTCGGCCGGTCGGGCTCGTGGCCCAGCGCCTCGACGATGGTGGCGGCGAACTTGATGGGCAGCGCGGTCTCCAGCACCACCATCGGCACACCTGGCTCGACGCGCGCGCGCGCCACCTTCAGGCCATCGGCCGTGTGGGTGTCGACCAGCACGGCGAAGCGCTTGTCGGTGTCGCGGATGGTCGCGAGGCGGTCGGCATGCGTGCTGCGCCCGCTCACGAAACCGAACTTCGACGCCGCGTCGGCGAAGGCCGGGTCGGCACTGAGGTCGAAGCGGCCGGTCTGCGCGATCTGGTCGTGAAACAGAGCACGCGTCTTGGCGCCATCGCGGCCCAGCAGGTCGAACACGAAGCGCTCGAAGTTGCTGGCCTTGCTGATGTCCATCGAGGGGCTCGAGGTCTCGTGCGTGTCGGCCGCGCCGCGCACGCGGTAGACACCGGTGCGGAAGAACTCGTCGAGCACGTCGTTCTCGTTCGTCGCCACCGCCAGCTTGCGGATCGGCAGGCCCATCATGCGCGCCACATGGCCGGCGCAGACGTTGCCGAAGTTGCCCGAAGGCACGGTGAAGCTCACTTCCCCGCCTTCTTGGCCGGTCGCCTGGAACCACCCCGCGAAGTAGTAGACCACCTGTGCCAGCAGCCGCGCCCAGTTGATCGAGTTGACGGTGCCGATGCGGTACTGGCGCTTGAAGGCCAGGTCGTTGCTCACGGCCTTGACGATGTCCTGGCAGTCGTCGAACACGCCGGCGATGGCGATGTTGTGGATGTTGGCATCCTGCAGGCTGAACATCTGCGCCTGCTGGAAGGGGCTCATGCGGCCGTCGGGCGAGGTCATGAAGACGCGCACGCCCTTCTTGCCGCGCATGGCGTACTCGGCCGCGCTGCCGGTGTCGCCGCTGGTCGCACCCAGGATGTTGAGCTCTTCGCCGCGTCGGGCCAGTTCGTACTCGAACAGGTTGCCCAGCAGTTGCATGGCCATGTCCTTGAAGGCCAGCGTGGGGCCGTTGGACAGGCCTTCGAGGTAAACGCCGTCTTCCAGCTCGCGCAGCGGCACGATGTCCTCGCTGCCGAAGACCTCGGCCGTGTACGTCTTCGCGCACAGCGCGCGCAGGTCCTCGGCCGGGATGTCGTCGATGTAGAGCGAGAGGATTTCGAAGGCGAGCGCGTGGTACGGCAGGCCGCGCCACTTCGCCAGCGTGGCGGCGTCGACCTGCGGATAGCGCTCGGGCAGGTAGAGGCCGCCGTCGGGTGCCAGGCCTTCGAGCAGGATCTCGCAGAACTTGCGCGGCGTCGAGTCGCCGCGCGTGGATACGTAACGCATCAGGAGAGTTCCTCCTTGCGGATGCGCACGATCGGCGCGAGCACGCTGGGCAGGCCCTGCAGGTGCGCCTGCACCTCGTCGAGCGTGCCTTCGCGCGTGTCGTGCGTGAGGATGATGAGGTCGGTCTGGGTCGAGCCTTCGCCGCCCACTTCGTCGGCCTCGCGCTGCAGCACGGCGTCGATGCTGATGCCGGCACCGGCCAGCAGGCCCGTGACCTTGGCCAGCACGCCGGCCTCGTCGGCCACGCGCAGGCGCAGGTAGTAGCTCGTGACGACCTCGCTCATCGGCACCACCTGCAGGTCGCTCATGGCGTCGGGGTGGAAGGCCAGGTGCGGCACGCGGTGCGCCGCGTCGGCGGTGTGCAGGCGCGTGATGTCGACCAGGTCGGCGATCACGGCGCTGGCGGTGGGCTCACTGCCCGCGCCCTTGCCGTAGTAGAGCGTGGTGCCCACGGCGTCGCCGTGCACCACCACCGCGTTCATCGCCCCCTCGACATTGGCCAGCAGGCGCTTGGCCGGCACCAGCGCCGGGTGCACGCGCAGCTCGATGCCCTTGGCGGTGCGCCTGGTGATGCCCAGCAGCTTGATGCGATAGCCCAGCTGCTCGGCGTACTTGATGTCCTGCGAGGCCAGCTTGGTGATGCCCTCGACGTGGGCCTTGTCGAACTGCACCGGGATGCCGAAGGCGATGGCGCTCATCAGCGTGGCCTTGTGCGCGGCATCGACGCCTTCGATGTCGAAGGTCGGGTCGGCCTCGGCGTAGCCCAGGCGCTGCGCTTCCTTGAGCACGGTGTCGAAGTCCAGGCCCTTGTCGCGCATCTCGGACAGGATGAAGTTCGTCGTGCCGTTGATGATGCCGGCGATCCACTGGATGCTGTTGGCCGTGAGGCCTTCGCGCAGCGCCTTGATGATCGGGATGCCGCCGGCCACGGCGGCCTCGAAGGCCACCATCACACCCTTGGCATGGGCGGCCGCGAAGATTTCGGTGCCGTGCACGGCCAGGAGCGCCTTGTTGGCGGTGACCACGTGCTTGCCGGCCGCGATGGCCTCGAGCACCAGCGCCTTGGCGATGCCATAGCCGCCGATGAGCTCGATGACGATGTCGATGTCGGGGTTGGCAATGACCTCGCGCGCATCGCCCACGACCTTGACGCCCTCACCCACCGCGGCCTTCGCGCGGGCAGTGTCCAGGTCGGCGACCATGGTGATCTCGATGCCGCGGCCGGCGCGGCGCTTGATCTCTTCCTGGTTGCGGGCCAGCACCTTGAAGGTGCCGCTGCCGACGGTGCCGATGCCCAGAAGGCCGACCTGGATGGGTTTCATGGATGCAGTCTTTTCAGTCACGGGAAAACACAGGGCGCGCCCACGCGGGCCGCCAGGAGAAATCAGGCGAAGCGGGTGCGGTAGCGCTCGAGGAACTTGGCGATGCGGCCGATGGCCTCGCGCAGGTCGTCCTCGTGCGGCAGGAACACGATGCGGAAGTGCTGGTTGTCGGCGTAGTTGAAGCCCGAGCCCTGCACCAGCATCACGCGCGTCTCGCGCAGCACCTGCATGAAGAACTGGCGGTCGTCCTCGATCGGGTAGACCTTGGGATCGAGCTTCGGGAACATGTACAGCGCCGCCGAGGGCTTGACGCAACTCACGCCGGGGATGGCGGTGATCAACTCGTAGGCCAGGTCGCGCTGGCGGCGCAGGCGTCCGCCTTCCTTCACCAGGTCGTGGATGCTCTGGTAGCCGCCCAGCGCGGTCTGGATCGCCCACTGGCCCGGCACGTTCGAGCCGAGCTTGAGGTTGGCCAGCATGTTCAGGCCTTCGATGTAGTCGCCCGCCGCATGCTTGGGGCCCGAGACCACCATCCAGCCCGCGCGGTAGCCGCAGGAGCGATACGCCTTGGACAGCGAATTGAAGGTGAGCGTGAGCACGTCGGTCGACAGGCTGCCCATGGCGGTGAACTTCACACCGTCGTAGAGCACCTTGTCGTAGACCTCGTCGACCAGCAGCACGAGGCCATGCTCGCGCGCGATCTGCACGATGCACTTGAGCATCGCATCGGGGTAGATCACACCGGTCGGGTTGTTGGGGTTGATGACCACGATGCCGCGCGTGCGCGGCGTGATCTTGGCACGCATGTCCTCGAGGTCGGGAAGCCAGCCGTTGTCCTCGTCGCACTTGTAGTGCACCGGCGAGCCGCCCGACAGGGACGTCGCCGCGGTCCACAACGGGTAGTCGGGCATGGGCACCAGCAGCTCGTCGCCGTCGTTGAGCAGCGCGTTGGTGGCCATCACGATCAGCTCGCTGGCGCCGTTGCCCAGGTAGATGTCGTCCAGCGTCACGCCCTCGATGCCGAGCTGCTGCGTGTAGTGCATGACGGCCTTGCGCGCCGCGAAGATGCCTTTGCTGTCGGAGTAGCCCGCCGAGTCCGGCAGGTTGCGGATCATGTCCTGCTGGATCTCTTCCGGGGCATCGAAGCCGAACGGCGCCATGTTGCCGATATTCAGCTTGATGATTTTCTGCCCCTCGTCCTCCATCTGCCGCGCCGCGTCCACGATGGGACCGCGCACGTCGTAGAGCACATTGGCCAGCTTGTCCGATTTCTTGAGCGTTTTCAAAGTCCCTCCGAGGGGCGCCTGTACCAGGGGAAAACCTATAATTGGACCACAGTTCACCCCCGTGCATGCCCTTCGCAGGCCACTCCGCACGCACGCTCCACTCCCCCCTTTTTCATGAAGCTCCAACCCGACAGGCCCGACGTGCAGACCGTGACGGCGCACGGTCCCGGCTGGGTGGCCGTGAACGGCGAGCGCATCGACCACAGCGTGGTGGTCGGTGCACGCGAAGAACGCTTCGACTGGCCGTGCGGCCGCTTCGAGGACCTGGGCGCGGAACACTTCGCGCAGCTGGCTGCATTGAACGCCGAGGTCGTCATCTTCGGCAGCGGGGATCGCATCCGCTTTCCGCGACCGGCGTGGATTGCGCCGCTGGTTGAGCGCGGCGTCGGCGTCGAGACCATGGACACTGCTGCGGCCTGCCGCACTTACAACATCCTGGCCGGCGAAGGGCGCCACGTGGTTGCGGCGTTGCTCATCGAACAGCCCGCACGTAGCGGTTAACAATCGATTCGGGGTAAAATAGCGGGTTGCAGACCGGACTGCCCGCCGACTGCGCAACGCCTCGACGGGTGCTGCGCGCCGGTGGTGTCGGCTCGGTGCGTGACCCGCTGGATGGGCGCTTGCAGGCTTGCCAAGGCCTGTTCGGCATCAATGCAGTATGGCATGCGCCGGCCGACCTTGGCGGCTCCGCGTTTTTACTCGGGAACCCTCAGCGGAGAAAACAATTTTCATGGCGATCGTTGTCAACAAACCCATTCCCGAATTCGAAGCCAACGCCACCGGCGGCATCAAGGTCTCGAACACCTCGCACCTGGGCCACGTGCTGGTGCTGTACTTCTACCCCAAGGACAACACCCCCGGCTGCACCACCGAGGCGATGCAGTTCCGCGACCACTACAAGGACTTCGTGAAGGCGGGCGCCACGGTGTTCGGCGTCTCGCGCGACAACATGAAGTCGCACGACGAGTTCAAGGCCAAGCTCGAGCTGCCCTTCGAACTCATCGCCGACACCGAAGAGAAGATGTGCCACATGTTCGGCGTGGTCAAGAACAAGATCATGTACGGCAAGAAGGTCAAGGGCATCGAGCGCAGCACCTTCCTGATCGGTGCCGACGGCGTGCTGAAGGCCGAATGGCGCGGCCTGAAGGTGCCGGGTCACGTCGACGAGGTGCTCAAGGAAGTCAAGGCGCTCAAGAAGGCTGCCTGAGGCTCCCGCTCCGCACTTGTTCACACGTCCTGCGCCTACGTTGGCGCAGCGCAACGGGCCGCAGGACCTGCCACGCGCGATGTGCATAATGGCTCCATGCCGTTGAGATTCACGACTGCATCCCCCGAACAAAGCCGCTCTGGTCTCCAGGCGGCTTTTTCGTTTTTCAGGCCCCACGCGCGCCCCGCGCAGCATCCCGCGAGTACCCCCGCCCATGCCCCTGCCTCCCGCCCCCACCCGACGTGCCGCCTTGCTCTCGCCGGAAGCGCTCGATGCGCCGGCCCGCGCGGCGCCAAAAAACGGGCGCCGTCCCGCCGCTGAGCGGCATTCGGACGACGCACGGACCCGGGGAGGCCAGGCGCTCGAACTGTTCGACGACCGGCGCGTGGTCGACGCCGGCGGCGGCGAGGACCTGCGCGCGCCCTCCTCCCGAGACCGCCCGGCTCCGGCAAATGTGCCGGTCGAATCATCCGCCGTGGCGCCCGCGCCGCGCCCGGCTGCCGAGCCGCCCGCCCGCCCGAAGCGGGCCAAGAGCACCGGCCCGGCCAAGCTCTTCGTGCTCGACACCAACGTGCTGCTGCACGACCCGATGAGCCTGTTCCGCTTCGAGGAACACGACATCTACCTGCCGATGATCGTGCTGGAGGAACTGGACGGCCACAAGAAGGGCACGACCGAGGTCGCCCGCAACGGCCGCCAGGCCAGCCGCACGCTCGATGCGCTTGCGGCCACCCAAGGCGCCGACATCGCCAAAGGCCTGAAGCTCGACGCGACGGGCCACAAGGAGGCCGGCGGCAAGCTGTTCTTCCAGACCGAGCCGCTGGACTACACGCTGCCCACCAGCCTGCCGCAGGGCAAGGCCGACAACCAGATCCTCGGCGTGGTGCAAGCGCTGCGCGAGGTGCACGAGAAGAGCAAGACCGGGGCCGACCGGCGCGAGGTCGTGCTGGTGTCCAAGGACATCAACATGCGCGTCAAGGCGCGTGCGCTGGGCCTGGCCGCCGACGACTACCAGAACGACAAGGCCCTGGAAGACGGCGACCTGCTGTACTCCGGCTCCTTCGCGCTGCCGGCCGACTTCTGGACGCGCCAGAGCAAGACCGTCGAGAGCTGGCAATCGGGCAGCAGCACCTTCTACCGCATCAGCGGGCCGATCGTGCCCAGCCTGTACATCAACCAGTTCGTCTACTTCGAGGCGCCGGGCGAGCCCAGCATGTACGCGCGCGTGACCGAGATCCGCGACAAGACCGCGGTGCTCAAGACGCTGAAGGACTATGCCTCGGGCAAGAACGCCGTGTGGGGCGTGACCACGCGCAACCGCGAACAGAACTTCGCCATGAACCTGCTCATGGACCCGGAGATCGACTTCGTCACGCTCACCGGCACGGCCGGCACCGGCAAGACGCTGATGGCGCTGGCCTCGGGCCTCACGCAGGTGCTGGACGACCGCCGCTACACCGAGATCATCATGACCCGCGCCACCGTGAGCGTGGGCGAGGACATCGGCTTCCTCCCCGGCACCGAGGAGGAGAAGATGGGCCCCTGGATGGGCGCACTGGACGACAACCTCGAGTTCCTCGCCAAGGGCGACGGCTCGGGCGCCGGTGAATGGGGCCGTGCGGCGACCAACGAACTCATCCGCTCGAAGATCAAGATCAAGAGCATGAACTTCATGCGCGGGCGCACCTTCCTGAACAAGTACGTGATCATCGACGAGGCGCAGAACCTCACGCCCAAGCAGATGAAGACGCTGGTCACGCGCGCGGGCCCGGGCACCAAGATCATCTGCATGGGCAACCTGGCGCAGATCGACACGCCCTACCTCACCGAAGGCTCCTCGGGCCTGACCTTCGCGGTGGACCGCTTCAAGGGCTGGCCGCACAGTGGCCATATCACGCTGGCGCGCGGCGAACGCTCGCGTCTGGCCGACTTCGCGAGCGACGTGCTCTGAGCTGAGTCTGCTACGATTTTCATAGCAGCCTGCGTACGCCCCATGGGCGCCGCAGGCTCTTTTTTGCCCGAACGACGGCCGTGGCGGCGACGACGCCTGCCAGCCTCCTGACAACACGCTGTCAGGAGCCCCCACGCAGCATGCAGCCTTCCTCAACCCCTGGAGAAGCTCCATGCACAGCGCCAACACCTGGTTCGAAATCCCCGTCACCGATCTCGCGACATCGCAGCGCTTCTACGAAGCCCTGCTCGACCGCCCCATGCGCGGGACCGAGGACGTCGGCGGCGACACCATGGCCGTCTTCGCGCACGAGAAGCCCGGCGCCGGCGGCTGCATCGTGCATCGCCCCGCGCATGCAGGCGGCAGCGGCGGCACCATCGTCTACCTCGACTGCGCGCCCAGCGTCGAAGCCGCGCTGGCCCGCGCACAGGCTGCGGGCGGCAAGGTCGTCGTCGACAGGACCTTGATCGCGCCCGGCATCGGCTACTTCGCGCAGGTGCAGGACCTGGACGGCAATCTGGTCGGCCTGCACGCGGCGGACTGAGCATGCCGATACGCCTGCCCCTGCGCCTGTACTCGCGGGCCCACGACGGCGCCGCGGCCGGTCCGCGGGCCGTCCCGTCCGACCGGGCGCCACGCAACTGGATCGCCGTCGCCAGCGCCGAGCACGCGCGTCGGGGCCGCGACCACGCGCCGACGGGTTTCATGCAGGTCGGCCACGGAAAGGAAGCGCCGCTGCGGCGCATCGCGCCGGGCGACCTCATCGCGTACTACGCGCCGTCCTCGGTGCCGGGCGGCAAGGACCGGTTCCAGTCCTTCGTGTCGCTGGGCACGGTGCTGCCGGGCGAACCGTACATGGCCGACATGGGTGGCGGCTTCGTGCCCTGGCGGCGCGATGTACGCTACGTGTCTGCGCGCGATGCGCCGATCGGCCCGCTGGTCCCTCGCCTGGCTTTCATCGACGATCCGTCGCACTGGGGCTCGAAGTTCCGTTTCGGCCTGGTGTCGATCGGCGATGGCGACATGCGATGCATCGCGCAGGCCATGGGCGCCGAACTGGACGCGCTGGGCTTTTGACACCACAAGCGACGACGGAGACTGGGCCATGAACGAACCAACCCGTGAACACGTGAATGCCGTCGAGGTTGCAGGCCCCCAGGTGCGCACCACCAACGCCGAGGAGACGAACCCGGCGACGGCCCGCATCGGCGGCCTGTGGAGCCGCTTCTTCGCCGAGGCGGTGCCTGCCCGCACCGAGGGGCGCACCGACGACGCCCGCAACTTCGGCGTCTATGCCCGCTACGCGTCCGACGCGCATGGCGCCTTCGACGTCATCGCCGGTGTGGCCGTGCGCGAGGACGGCATTGTGCGCGTGGAAGGCGGTGACTACCTCGTCTTCGACGCCCGTGGCGAGATGCCGCAGGCGGTGATGGAGGGGTGGTCGCGCATCTGGCAGTACTTCGACGCCCATCCCGAGGTCGTGCGGCGCTACCGCAGCGACTTCGAGGCCTACACCGGCCCGAACGATGCACGCATCTACATCGGCGTCGCGCACTGACTGCGAGGCGGCGATGAAGACCTGGCAGCAGAAGCTCACGGCCTATCCGCACCTGCCGACGGTGAAGCCCATTCCCGCATCCCTGCGACCGCGGCGCGGCGACGGCACGATCGCCACGCCCTCGCCGCAGGACGTCGAGGCGGCCATGCGCGCGGTGCCCGAACACCGGCTGACCACGGTCTTCGGCCTGGGAGAACGTATTGCGGCCGCGCACCGCGCCACGATCGGTTGCACGGTGACCACGGCCATCTTCGCGCGGCTGGTGGCGCACGCGAGCGAAGAGGCAAAGCCGTCGAACGTCGCGGCACGCGGTGCGCACGGCGTGCCTTGGTGGCGCACGCTCAAGGCCGGCGGCGAACTCAACCCGAATTACCCGGGCGGCATCGACGCCCAGATGGCGCGGCTCGAGGCGGAAGGCCACACCGTGGTGCAGCGCGGGCGGCGCTACTTCGTCGAAGAGTTCGAGAAGAAGCTCGTCTGACACGCAGCCCGGCCCCAATGCGCCGCGCCGACCGCCTATTCCAGATCGTCCAGCTCATCCGTGGGCGGCGGCTGACGACGGCCGGCTTCCTCGCGCGGCGGCTGGAGGTGTCGGAGCGGACGGTGTACCGCGACGTGGCCGACCTGCAGCACCAGGGTGTGCCGATCGAGGGCGAAGCGGGCGTGGGGTATCGCCTGGGCGCGGGCTTCGATCTGCCGCCGCTGATGTTCACGCAGGACGAAGCCGCAGCGCTGACGGCGGCGGCGCGCCTCGCGCAGAGCTGGGTCGACCCGGCATTGGCCGCCGACATCGACAGCGCGCTGGGCAAGATCGTCTCGGTGCTGCCGGCTGCGGCGCGGGTGTCGGCCGAGGCCGTTGCGCTCTACGCGCCTGCGCTGGGCATGGACACGGCCACGCGCACGCACTTGCAGGCTCTGCGCGAAGCGGTGCAGGCGCGACGCAAGCTCAGGCTGGCCTACCGCGACGAGGGCGGCGCGCCGAGCGAACGCACCGTGCGGCCGCTGGGCTGCTTCTACTGGGGCAAGGTGTGGACGCTGTCGGCCTGGTGCGAACTGCGGCAGGACTTTCGCGGCTTCCGCGCCGACCGCATCGATGCACTGCAGGTATTGGACGAACGCTTTCGCGACGAGCCTGGAAAGACCCTGGCCGACCTGCTGCGGCAGGTGCGCGCCGAATGCGCCGATCGCCCAGCACGATCGCTACAGAAAAGATAGCGGCTCACGCAAGCAGGACGGGCGCTACGAGCCTTTTTCTTCAATGAAACTGGCTGCGGGGCAAGCCGCTTGCTGATGGCTCAGAAGTCGTCGCCGCCGCCCATGCCGGGCGCCAGGTTCTCGAACTTGGTGAGCGGCTTGAGGAAGGCCAGCTTCACCGTGCCGGTCGGGCCGTTCCGCTGCTTGGCGATGATGACCTCGGCGACGCCGGGCTCCTTGGAGTCCTTGTTGTAGTAGTCGTCGCGGTAGATGAACATGATCACGTCGGCGTCCTGCTCGATGGCACCGGACTCGCGCAGGTCGCTCATCATGGGACGCTTGTCGGTGCGCGACTCCACGCCGCGCGAGAGCTGCGACAGCGCGATCACCGGACATTTCAGCTCCTTGGCCAGCATCTTCAGGCCGCGCGAGATTTCGCCGACGGCCGTGGCGCGGTTCTCGTCGGCCATGCCGCCGGACACGCTCATCAGCTGCAGGTAGTCGACCACGATCAGCCCCAGCTGCCCGCACTGCCGTGCCAGGCGGCGCGCGTTGGCACGCAGCTCGCTGGAGGTGAGGCCCGGCGTCTCGTCGATGTGCAGGGAGATGGTGCGCAGCTTCTCGATGGCTTCGGTCAGGCGCGGCCATTCCTCGTCGGTGAGCTTGCCGGTGCGCAGGTGACCCTGGTCGATGCGGCCGATGGAGCCGACGATACGCACCGCCAGCTGGGCGGCGCCCATTTCCATCGAGAACACGGCGACGGGCAAGCCCTCGTTGAGCGCCACGTGCTCGGCGATGTTGATGGCCAGCGAGGTCTTCCCCATCGAGGGCCGCGCCGCCAGCACGATCATGTCGCCGGCCTGCATGCCCGAGGTCATCTTGTCGAAATCGTAGAAGCCGGTCGGCACGCCCGTGATGTCGTTCGGGTTGTCCGCCATCTCGGTCACGCGGTCCAGCAGTTCGACCACCAGGGAATCCATGCTCTGGAAGCCCTGCTTCATCCGCGAGCCTTCCTCGCCGATGTTGAAGATCTTCTGCTCGGCCTCGTCGAGGATCTTGTCGACGGCCTTGCCCTGCGTGTTGAAGGCGTTGGTCGCGATCTCGTCCGAGGCAGAGATCAGCTTGCGCAGGATCGAGCGCTCGCGAACGATTTCGCCGTAGCGGCGGATGTTGCTCGCGCTCGGCACGTACTGCGCCAGCGAATTCAGGTATTGCAGCCCGCCCACCTCCTCGGCCTTGCCGAGGTTCTGCAACTGCTCGTAGACGGTGATGACGTCGGCCGGCTTGTTGGCGTTGATCAGACCGCCGATGGCCGCGTAGATCAGCTTGTGCTCGTGACGGTAGAAGTCGCCGTCGACGAGCAGGTCGCCCACGCGGTCCCAGGCGCCGTTGTCCAGCAGCAGGCCGCCCAGCACGCTGGATTCGGCTTCGAGGGAGTGCGGGGGGATGCGAAGCTGTGCGACCTGGCGATCCGGCGGATCGTTGTCGGCGTAGGAGAAGACGGCGGACATGGGCGATTGATCCTAGAACTGCATGCGAACGAATGCGCTCGGAAAACTCCCCTCTTGCATCACCCGGGCCAAGGGCTGCGCTTTGGCGTGCAGTAGTGGCACGCGCAGCTTGATGCTGTGGACAAAGCTGGGGATTGCCGGTGCGCTGGCGGTGCATGCACAGTCAAAAGCTGTGGATGAGACAAAACCAAAAAACAAAGGGCTGCCCGAAGGCAGCCCCTGTTGCTTTCAGGCCGCAGAGCGGACTGATCGCAACGGCTGTTACGCCGTCTCGCCGTACACCGTCACGGTGATCTCGACCACCACGTCGGTGTGCAGTTGCACGGACACGGTGGTGTCGCCCACGGTCTTGATCGGGCCGTTGGGCAGGCGCACTTGCGACTTGGCGACCTCGTAGCCCTGCTTCTTCAGCTCGTCGGCCACGTCGTGGTTGGTGACGGAACCGAACAGGCGGCCGTCGACGCCGGCCTTCTGCGTCAGCTTGACGGTCGTGCCGCCGAGCTTCTCGCCCTGCTTCTGCGCTTCGGCCAGCTTGGCGGCGGCAGCCTTCTCGAGCTCGGCGCGCTTGGCTTCGAACTCGGCCTTGGCCGCTTCGGTGGCGCGGCGTGCGCGGCCCGAAGGGATCAGGAAGTTGCGTGCGTAGCCGTCCTTGACCTTGACGATCTCGCCCAGCGCACCGAGGTTGACGACCTTGTCCAGAAGAATGACTTGCATGGTGGGTCGCTCCTTAGATGCGGTGCTGGTCGCTGTACGGGACCAGGGCCAGGAAGCGCGCGCGCTTGATGGCGGTGTTGAGCTGGCGCTGGTAGATCGCGCGCGTGCCGGTCAGGCGCGCGGGGATGATCTTGCCGTTCTCGCTGATGAAGTCGCGCAGGGTGTCGATGTCCTTGTAGTCGATCTCTTCGACGCCGGCGACGGTGAAGCGGCAGAAGCGCTTGCGCTTGAACAGCAGCGACTGGGTGTTGCGCTTCGGACGCTTGTCCTTGTTGAATTTCTTGAACGTGGCCATTTCGGGACCCTCTATCGAAAATTAATCTTGCTGGAAATCCGTGATGTGAAGCACCGGGTGCTTGCCGTTGCGGGGGTTGGCCAGGAAGCCCTGGAACCGCCATCCGCTGCCCAGCGCCTGCCGGGCCAGCCGCTCGGCCACCGAACCGAAGGCCACGGCCTTCAGTGCCGCCTTCACCTGCCGGGGCTGTCCTGCTTCGTCGAGGGTGGACTCGTGTTCGAGCCGCAGATCGATGGCGGGCAGGCCGGCCGGGGTGAAACGCAAGGCGGCGAGTTCGGCGATGCAGGCACTCAGCAGCAGCTGGTTGACCGCACCGGCGGCAGACGTCACACCAATGAGCGAATCAGTTGCTGCTGTTGTTGGCAGCGTACTCGGCCTGCTGGGCCTTGCGGGCCTCTTCGCGCTCGACCGTCTTCATCATCGACGACGGGCCGGTGTCGGCCTTCTTCTTCACCACCGTCAGGTGGCGCAGCACGGCGTCGTTGAACTTGAAGGCGTGTTCGAGTTCGGACATCACGGCCTGGTCGGCCTCGATGTTCACGCACAGGTAGTGCGCCTTGTTCAGCTTGTTGATCTGGTAGGCCAGCTGGCGGCGGCCCCAGTCTTCGACACGATGCACCTTGCCGTTGCCGGCGGCGATCATGCCCTTGTAGCGTTCCAGCATGGCCGGAACTTGTTCGCTCTGGTCCGGATGGATGAGCAGAATGATTTCGTAGTGACGCATGGCACTCCTTGTGGATTGAAGCCCGTGGTCATCCGATGCAGACATCGATCGACCCCGGACCTGGAAAGCCACCCGCCGCGTCCAGGCAGTGTGGCAAGGCAAAGCCCACGATTGTAGCAGCCCGTCGCGGCGCTGTCAGGTGCCGAGCGCCTGCTCCAGGGGTGCCGCCTTCTCCGGGCCGACCGCCGCCTTGATCTTCGGCGCCAGGGCGGCGAGTTCCTCGTAGGTGGTCGCCGCCTCGACCGCGAGGTTGAGACGAAAGCCACGCAGCCCCAGCCCCGCCGTGAGCCGCGTCGCCACGGGATAGGCGTCCTGGTAGCGCTGCTGGGCGCTGCGGCCGTCCGCAGCGGCAGCGGCAGGCGCGGGTGACGTCGACGCAGTTTCGTTCGCTGGCGCCGCCGGCTCGGACGCCGAGATGCCAGTGGCCGAATCGGCCACTGTCCCTGCCAGACGCCCGAGCAGGCCCAGGTCCACCAACTGGTCCACATCCTCCTGGGCGACGCCCATGCCGGCGGCCAGCACGTCGGCCACCGAGCGCTTGCCGTCGAACAGGATGAACGCGGAGCGCTGGCGCGGCGTGAGCCGCACCGACCGGTCCTTCATGACCTGCTGGCCCATCTCGGTCTTCACGAGAATCATGGTGTCGTCCTCTTGTCAGGGCGAAGTGAGTGGTTCCCCGCTCCGCGATGAAACGAAGTTTGACACCAAATACACAAATTATTTCAATTACACCGGGCTGACAGGGTTATGACGGAAAAAAGGCCGGGATTTCCCCGGCCTTTCCGTCGCCCTCAGGCGACAGCGGTGGAACACGCGGCGGCTTGCGCCCTCGCCCCAGGGGGCCTCAGCCCTGAGCGAGCCGCTGCCAGGTATCGATCACGCTGTCGGGGTTGAGCGAGATCGACTCGATGCCCTCGCCCGCCAGCCACTGTGCGAAGTCCGGGTGGTCGCTGGGCCCCTGGCCACAAATGCCGACGTACTTGCCCTCGGCCTTGCAGGCCTTGATGACCCGTGCGAGCAGCGCCTGCACCGCCGGATCGCGCTCGTCGAAGTCGGCCGCGAGCAGTTCCAGACCCGAATCGCGGTCCAGGCCCAGCGTGAGCTGCGTGAGGTCGTTCGACCCGATCGAGAAGCCGTCGAAGAACTGCAGGAACTCGTCGGCCAGGATGGCGTTGCTTGGCACTTCGCACATCATGATCAGCTTCAGGCTGTTCTCGCCGCGCTTGAGGCCGTGCTGGCCCAGCAACTGCGTGACCCGCTCGGCCTGCTTCAGGGTGCGCACGAAAGGCACCATGATCTGCACGTTGGTCAGGCCCATGTCGTTGCGCACGCGCTTGAGCGCCTCGCACTCCATCGCGAAGGCCTCGCCGAACTCGGCGCTGATGTAGCGTGCCGCACCGCGGAAGCCCAGCATCGGGTTTTCTTCCTCGGGCTCGTAGCGGCTGCCGCCGATCAGCTTGCGGTATTCGTTGGACTTGAAGTCCGACAGCCGCACGATCACCGGCTTGGGCCAGAAGGCGGCGGCGATGGTCGCCACGCCCTCGGCCACCTTGTCGACGTAGAAGGCCTTGGGCGAGGCATGGCCGCGCGCCACCGACTCGACCGCCTTCTTCAGGTCGGCATCGACCTGCGGGTAGTCGAGGATGGCCTTCGGGTGCACGCCGATGTTGTTGTTGATGATGAACTCCAGCCGCGCCAGGCCCACGCCCTCGTTCGGCAGTTGCGCGAAGTCGAAGGCGAGCTGCGGGTTGCCCACGTTCATCATGATCTTGGTCTTGATCTTCGGCATCTCGCCGCGCTGAACTTCGGTGACCTCGGTCTCGAGCAGGCCGTCGTAGATGTGGCCGGTGTCGCCCTCGGCGCAGCTCACGGTGACCAGCGTGCCGTCTTTCAGGCGCTCGGTGGCGTCGCCGCAGCCGACCACGGCCGGGATGCCCAGCTCGCGCGCAATGATCGCCGCGTGGCAGGTGCGTCCACCCCGGTTGGTCACGATGGCGGAGGCGCGCTTCATCACCGGCTCCCAGTTGGGATCGGTCATGTCCGTCACGAGGATGTCGCCGGGCTGCACCAGGTCCATCTGGCTGATGTCGTTGACCAGGCGCACGGGGCCGGTGCCGATCTTCTGGCCGATGGCACGGCCTTCGGCCAGCACGGCGCCCTTGCTCAGCAGCTTGAAGCGCTGCTCGGCCTTGCCGGCCTGCTGGCTCTTCACCGTCTCGGGGCGGGCCTGCAGGATGTAGAGCTGGCCGTCGGTGCCGTCCTTGCCCCACTCGATGTCCATGGGACGGCCGTAGTGCTTCTCGATGACGATGGCGTACTTCGCGAGCTGCTCGACCTCGTCGTCGGTCAGCGAGTAGCGGTTGCGCAGCTCGGCCTTGACGTCGGTGGTCTTGACCAGCTTGCCCGTGGCCTTCTTCTCCTCGGGCGTGGCGAATTCCATCTGGATCAGCTTGGAGCCGAGGTTGCGGCGGATCACGGCCTTGTTGCCCGCCTCCAGCATCGGCTTGTGGACGTAGAACTCGTCCGGGTTCACCGCGCCCTGCACCACCGTCTCGCCCAGGCCGTAGCTGGAGGTGATGAAGACCACCTGGTCGAAGCCCGATTCGGTGTCGATGGTGAACATCACGCCCGCAGCGCCGAGGTCGGAGCGCACCATGCGCTGCACGCCGGCCGACAGCGCGACCACGTCGTGCGCGAAGCCTTTGTGCACGCGGTAGCTGATGGCGCGGTCGTTGTAGAGGGAGGCGAAGACCTCCTTCATCTTGTGCAGCACATCCTCGATGCCGACGACGTTCAGGAAGGTCTCCTGCTGGCCGGCGAAAGATGCGTCGGGCAGGTCTTCCGCCGTGGCCGACGAGCGAACCGCGAAGCTGGCCTGTTCGTTGCCGGCCGAGAGCGTGGCGAAGGCATCACGCACACCCTTCTCCAGGTCGGCCGGGAAGGGTTGGGCCTCGATCCAGCCGCGGATCTCGGCACCGGCGGCGGCCAGCGCGCGCACGTCCTCGATGTCGAGCGTGGCCAGGCGCTGGCTGATGCGCTCCGTGAGCCCCTCGTGGGCCAGGAACTGGCGGAAGGCATGGGCGGTGGTGGCGAAGCCCGTGGGCACCCGCACGCCCTGCGGCAGCTGCGAGATCATTTCGCCGAGGCTGGCGTTCTTGCCGCCGACCGCCTCGACGTCGGTCATCCTCAGGTTTTCAAACGGTACGACCAGGGCGGTCGCTTCGAAGAGTTGAGACATGGGAAAGCTCCGGAAGTTGAAATCGGCGCGGTCGCATGCAGGCGGGCGTGGGGCACGGTCGTTCTTCTTGCTCTGGGTGCGCGGCCGGGCTGCATGGAGGTGTGAGGTGGGTCGGGTCGCGAGCGGTGCGCGATCCCGATAATGGCGCGGATTGTAGGCGTCGCCCCGGGCCGGCGCCGCAGGACAGGAACTACAGCGAAGGCACCCCCGCACCATGCGCACCCGCACCGTTTTCTATGTCTCCGACGGTACCGGCATCACGGCCGAGACCTTCGGCAACGCCGTCCTCAACCAGTTCGAGATCAAGCCGCGGCACGTGCGCCTGCCCTTCACCGACACGGTCGACAAGGCCCACCAGGCGGTGCGGCAGATCAACCACACGGGCGAGGTCGAGGGCCTGCGCCCGATCGTCTTCACCACCCTGGCCGACATGGAGGTGCTGGAGGTGATCGAGACCGGCTGCAAGGGCATGCTGCTGGACATGTTCGGCACCTTCGTGCGGCCGCTGGAAATCGAGCTGGCGATGAAGTCCAACCACCGCATCGGCCGCTTCTCCGACGTCAGCAAGAGCAAGGAGTACAACGACCGCATCGCCGCCATCGACTTCAGCCTGCAGCACGACGACGGCCAGAGCAACCGCGACCTGGAGGGCGCCGACGTCATCCTGGTGGGCGTGAGCCGCAGCGGCAAGACGCCCACCTCGCTCTACCTCGCGATGCAGCACGGCCTGAAGGCGGCCAACTACCCGCTCATCCCCGAGGACTTCGACCGCCGCCAGCTGCCACCCGCGCTGGTGCCGCACCGCAAGAAGATCTTCGGTCTGACCATCGCGCCCGACCGGCTGGCCGAGATCCGCAACGAGCGCCGGCCCAACTCGCGGTACGCCAGCATCGAGAACTGCCGCCACGAGGTGAGCGAGGCCGAGGCCATGATGCGCCGCGCCGGCATCCGCTGGCTGTCGACCACGACCAAGAGCATCGAAGAGATCGCCACGACGATCCTGCAGGAGCTGCGGCCCGAGCGGCTGAGTTACTGAGACGTTTTGCGAACGCCGCCGGACAGTTCGGTTTACTACAGTTTTCATAGCGGCTCGCGCACATCCAACGAGCGCTGAAAGCCAATTTTTCTTTCAAATTTAGTAAGCCTAGTCTTATGATTCAGGCATGACGCATCCCGCCGACACCCTGCCCACAGCCATCCAGCTGCGTGCCGCCCTCTCCGGCCTGCAGCGCGAACTGCGCAGCCAGGCCCCGGGCGACGGCCCGTCGACCGCCCAGCTTGGCGTGCTCGCCTTGCTCTACCGCCTGGGGCCGTTGCCGCCCTCGCAGGTCGCGCGGCACGAGCGCGTCAAGCCGCAGAGCCTCACGCGGCTGATCGCCGACATGGAGGCCGCAGCACTCGTCACCCGCGGACCCGACCCGGCCGACGCGCGCCGCATCCTGCTCGCCCTGACGCCGACCGGCGCCCGCGCCCTGACCGACGAGGCGCACCGCCGCGAGGCCTCGCTGGCCGACGCCATCGCCACCCGCCTCACGTCCGCCGAGCGCGCCCGCCTGCGCGCTGCGTGCGGCCTGCTCGACCGGCTGGCGCAGGCGCTGGCCGAGGCGCCGGTGACCACCGCCGACTGACCGCAGCCTCGCCATGCGGGCCCGCGCCGAGAGCGCCCAAAATGCCGCGGACTGGACGCACGCCGCCCAGCTCGGCGCCGCCGTGGGGTTGGCCTGGGGCGTGTCCGCGCTGCTGCGGCTGCCCGAAGGCTTCTGGGCGGTGATGAGCGCGCTGATCGTGCTGCGCCCCACCGCGGGCGCCACGCTGGGCGCGGGCTGGGACCGCATCCGCGGCACGCTGGCCGGCACGCTCCTCGGCCTGACCGGCGTGGCGCTGCGCCATCTTCTGCACGGCTTCGACGGCACGGCCACCACCCTGGCCCTGGTCGGCCTGCTCGCGGCGGCCAGCGCGCTGCTGCCCTGGCTGCGCAGCGCACCGATCACGGCGCTGATCGTGCTCGGCAGCGGCGGCCTGGCACAGCACTCGGCGCTGCAGGTCGCGGCGCTGCGCGCGGTCGAGATCGGCATCGGGGTCGGCGTCGGTCTGCTGCTGTCCTTCGCCAGCCTGTGGCAGGCCACCGCGCGGCGCTTCGACTCGGCCTGCGCGCGGGCGCTGCGCCGGATCGCCGACCAGGTGCGCCGGGACTTCGCGGCGCCGCCACTCGACGCGAAGGAACGCGAGCGCCGCATGGAGACGCTGCGTACGGAACTGCGCGCCCTGGCCGTGCTGGCCATCGGCGTGCAACGCGAGGCACGCATCGCCGCCTGGCTGCGCCGCCATCCGATTCAGGGCGACCCGGTGCGCATGGCGCGCATCGCCGCGCGCACCCTGTACGACGCCAGCGCCTTCGCGCGCCACGAGGCCCTGCGCCGGCCCGACGAACCTCACGAGGACAGTGCGGCGATCGCTGCGGCGGTCGCGGCCACGCTCGAAGCAGCGGCGGCGCAGCTCGACGGCGGGCCGGCCTTCGACGAGACCGCACGGCGCGTGCATGGGCGTGCGATCGCATCGAGTGCGCAAGGCGCCGCGTGGGTGCAGCCGTCGATGCGGCTGTTGATGCAGGACTTGGCCGCACTGACGAAGCTGGCCAACACTGCGTCACCCGATCGCACACCGGGCGCTTGCGATTGCGAAACAGCCCGATAGACCACAAGCGTTCGGGCTGAGCCTGCCGAAGCCCTGCGCGGCGCTTCGACGGGCTCGGCCCGAACGGTTGAGGAGGGATGAACCGTCGTCGTCAGAGGGCTCGGCGCGCAGAAGCGCCGAACCTTCCACTCAAGCCGCGACGGCCTCCTTCTCTTCCACCGGGGCGGTGGTGCGGATCAGGTGATCGAACGCACCCAGCGCCGCCTTCGCGCCGTCGCCGGCCGCGATGATGATCTGCTTGAAGGGCACCGTCGTCGCATCGCCGGCTGCGAACACGCCCGGCACCGAGGTCTGGCCGCGGTCGTCGACCACGATCTCGCCATGCCGGCTCAACTCGAGCGTGCCCTTGAGCCAGTCGGTGTTGGGCACCAGGCCGATCTGCACGAACACGCCTTCGAGCTCGACGCGGTGCGTCTCGCCACTGCTGCGGTCCTTGTAGTTCAGGCCATTCACCTTGTCGGTGCCGGTGATCTCGGTCGTCTGCGCGTTGGTGAACACCGTCACGTTGGCCAGGCTGCGCAGCTTGCGCTGCAGCACCTCGTCGGCGCGCAGCTTGGTGTCGAACTCGATCAGCGTCACATGGCCCACGATGCTGGCCAGGTCGATGGCCGCTTCGACGCCCGAATTGCCGCCGCCGATCACCGCCACGCGCTTGCCCTTGAAGAGCGGGCCGTCGCAGTGCGGGCAGTAGGCCACGCCCTTGTTCTTGAACTCGTGCTCGCCGGGCACGTTGATGTTGCGCCAGCGCGCGCCGGTGGCGAGGATCACGGTGCGGGCCTTCAGCGTCGCACCGCTCTCGGTCTGCAGCTCGACGAAGCCGTCGCCGGGGACCAGCGCCTTGGCGCGCTGCAGGTTCATGATGTCCACGTCGTAGTGGCGCACGTGCTCTTCCAGGGCCAGCGCGAATTTCGGCCCCTCGGTTTCCTTGACCGAGATGAAGTTCTCGATGCCCAGCGTGTCCAGCACCTGGCCGCCGAAGCGCTCGGACGCGATGCCCGTGCGGATGCCCTTGCGCGCCGCGTACACGGCCGCAGCTGCACCGGCCGGGCCACCGCCGACGATCAGCACGTCGAAAGGCGCCTTGGCGGAAATCTTCTTCGCTTCGCGCTCGACACCGCTGGTGTCGATCTTGGCGAGGATCTCTTCCAGCGTCATGCGGCCCGAGCCGAACTGCGTGCCGTTGAGGAAGACGGTGGGCACGCCCATGATCTGGCGTTCCTTCACTTCGTCCTGGAAGGTGCCGCCCTCGACCATCGTGGTCTTGATGCGCGGGTTCTGCACGGCCATGAGGTTCAGCGCCTGCACGACGTCCGGGCAGTTGTGGCAGGTGAGCGAGACATACACCTCGAACTCGAAGTCGCCGTCGAGCGACTTGATCTGCTCGAGGATCGCCTGCTCCACCTTGGGCGGGTAGCCGCCGACCTGCAGCAGCGCGAGGATTAGCGAGGTGAATTCGTGGCCCATCGGCAGGCCGGCGAAACGCGGCCCGTGGCTCTCGCCGGGGCGGTTGATGGAGAACGACGGCTTGCGCTGCGTGTCGTCGCGGCTCTCGATCACGGTGATCAGCTTCGACGTCTCGGCGATGTCCTTGAGCAGTGCCTGGGTCTCCTGCGATGCCTGCGAGTCGTCGAGCGACGCGACGACCTCGATGGGCTGCGAAATGCGTTCGAGGTAACTGGCGAGTTGGGACTTGGTGGCGGCGTCGAGCATGGTGATCTCTCTCTTTCGATGTCCTGAAAAACGAAAAGCCCGGGTGCATGGCGCCCCCGGGCTCGACTCGGGGCGGCTGGTGAAAGCCGCCGGGCTGGTGCGTTCAGGCGAGCGCCATCCACCTTCCATCGAAGGTGGGGGCACCGGGCCCGAAAGCCAGCCGGTGGCCGGTCATGGGGGTGCTTAGATCTTGCCGACCAGGTCGAACGAGGGCTTGAGCGTGGCGGCGCCTTCTTCCCACTTGGCAGGACAGACTTCGCCGGGGTGGGCGGCAACGTACTGGGCCGCCTTGACCTTGCGCAGCAGGTCCTTGGCGTCGCGGCCGATGCCTTCGGCGGTGATTTCCAGCGCCTGGATCACGCCCTGCGGGTCGACGATGAAGGTGCCGCGGTTGGCCAGGCCCTGGTCTTCACGCAGCACTTCGAAGTTGCGGCTGATGGCCAGCGTGGGGTCGCCGATCATCGTGTACTTGATCTTGCCGATGGTCTCGGACGAGTCGTGCCAGGCCTTGTGGGTGAAGTGGGTGTCGGTCGACACGGAGTAGATCTCCACGCCCATCTTCTGGAACTCGGCGTAGTGGTCGGCCACGTCGCCCAACTCGGTCGGGCACACGAAGGTGAAGTCGGCCGGGTAGAAGAAGAAGACGGCCCACTTGCCCTTCACGTCGGCATCGGACACGTCGACGAACTTGCCGTCCTTGTATGCGGTGGCCTTGAAGGGTTTGATTTCGGTGTTGATCACGGACATTTGATTTCCTCTGTCGGTTGGTCAGAAAAATGGGCGAACCATGAGTATATGCATGAATCACTCGTTTTCAATAGAAATAGACTATTGATGGCGGGCGTGCCGGCTATGAGGAGCGGGAGAGAGTCATCGTGCCGTCATGCATGCGAGCCTTGTTGCCCCCTGCGCGTGGCCGCGCGCGGCGCAGGGCAATACGAACGCCTATCACGATCAAACGCATGCAGACCGGAAGCGCGGGGCCTTGGCTTGGCGCCGCCGCGTCGCGCTCGCAGAATCGCGCCCTGATCCGGATCAATACCAAGGAAAAATCCATGAAGGGCGACCCCCAAGTCATCGACCACCTGCAGGCGCAGCTGAAGAACGAGCTCACCGCCATCAACCAGTACTTCCTGCACTACCGCATGCTCAAGCACTGGGGCCTGGACAAGCTGGCGAAGAAGGAATACGAGGAGTCGATCGGCGAGATGAAGCATGCCGACTGGCTCATGGACCGCATCTTCATGCTCGACGGCCTGCCCAACCTGCAGGACCTGGCCAAGCTCAACGTCGGCGAAGACGTGCCCGAGATCCTGCAGTGCGACCTGAAGGCCGAATACGGCGCGCAGGCCACCATCAAGGCCGGCATCGCGCATTGCGAATCGGTGCGCGACTACGTCTCGCGCGACCTGCTGCAGAAGATCCTCGACGACACCGAGGAGCACATCGACTTCCTCGAGACGCAGATCGACCTGGTCGACAAGGTCGGCCTGCAGAACTACCTGCAGTCGCAGATGGGCGAAGTGAGCTGAGAGCGAGCGTCCCTGCGTCGCAGTCGTGCGGCGCTCCTTGACGACGAGGCCCTGCGGGGCCTCGTTTGCTTTTGGGCGCGTTCAATTGGCTTTACCGAAACTTCACCGCTCCCAAAACCATAGCTGCGCGCGCCCGCTGGCCGGGCGCCGGCGCCACTTTTGACTGCACATCGGCATGGCGACAAATGACATCGATTCTCATTTGTATCGTTAGAATGCGCCGCGCTGATGTCTGCCCCTTCCACCGCTCCCCGCCGCGCCTACTGGCTCAAGACCCTGCACGAGTGGCATTGGGTCAGTTCCGCCCTGTGCCTGGTCGGCATGCTGCTGTTCAGCATCACGGGCATCACGCTCAACCATGCCGGCCAGATCGAAGCCAAACCCGCCGTCACCCAGCGCACCGCCACACTGGAGCCCGCCCTGCGCGCGCAGCTCGAGAAGATGCAGCCCGAGGTGCAGCAAGCCCACAAGGGCAAGGCGCCGCTGCCGGTGGAGTTGCAGCACTGGGCCAGCCGGCAGTGGCAGATCGACACGGCCGACCGTGACGCGGAGTGGTCCGAGGACGAGGTGTATCTCTCGCTCCCGCGGCCCGGCGGCGATGCCTGGATGCGCGTCAACCTCGGCGACGGCGCCGCCGAGTACGAGTTGACCGACCGCGGCTGGATCTCCTACCTCAACGACCTGCACAAGGGCCGCAACACCGGCGCGGCCTGGCGCTGGTTCATCGACATCTTCGCGGCCGCCGCGCTCGTCTTCTCGGCCACCGGCCTGCTGATCCTGAAGATGCACGCCAGCAACCGGCCCTTCACTTGGCCGATGGTCGGCATGGGCCTGCTGGTGCCGCTGCTGCTGGCGCTGCTCCTCATCCACTGACCTCCCCGCTTTTCGTCTTTTCCATCGCTTCCAGCAAAGGACCTTCCGTGCAGTTCCGCTATCCCCTCGCCCCCATCGCGCTGTCGGCACTGTTTGCCGGCCCGGCCGTCGCCGCCGGCCTGGGCGTCAACATCGAGATTCCCCGCCTGAACGTCTCGGAGTACCACCGGCCCTACGTGGCGGCCTGGATCGAGCGCGCCGACAACTCGATGGCGACCACGCTCGCGGTCTGGTACGACGTGCGCACCAAGACCAACAACCCCGAGGGCGAAGGCACCAAGTGGCTGAAGGACCTGCGCCAATGGTGGCGCCGCGGCGGCCGTGAACTGGCGGTGCCGATCGATGGCGTGACCGGCGCGACCAAGCCCGCCGGCAAACACGCGCTGAGCTTCACCGAAGGCAGCAAGCCGCTCGCACAGCTGGCTCCCGGCAGCTACAAGCTGGTGGTCGAGGCCGCACGCGAAGTGGGCGGCCGCGAGGTCGTCTCGGTGCCCTTCCAATGGCCGCCCGCCAAGGCCGACAGCGCCACGGCCACCGGCAAGGAAGAGCTCGGCGAAGTCAAGGTCGACTTCAAGCCCTGACCCCCCATCCCGACCTCCCCCTTTTCACTTCCGGAGCCTTTGCCATGAAGCCGATCCTGCGCACCGCCGCCGTCGCCACGACCGCCCTGCTGGCCACCCTCGCCGCCCAGGCGCACAACGCCTGGCTGCTGCCCTCGACCACCGTGCTGTCCAAGCCCGACCGCGTGACCGTCGACGCTGCCATTTCCAACGACCTGTTCGTGGCCAACCACGCGGCGATGAACCTCGACAACCTGCAGATCACCGCGCCCGACGGTGCAGCGTTGAAGGCCGAATCGCAGGCCAAGCTCAAGCAGCGCAGCGTGTTCGACGTCGAGCTGCCGCAGCCGGGCACCTACCGCATCGCCGTGGTCAACGCCGGTGTGTTCGCGAGCTGGAAGGACAAGGCCACCGGCCAGCCCAAGCGCGCGCGCGGCACGGCGGAGAGCATCGCCGCCCAGATTCCCGCCGATGCGACCGACGTCAACGTCACCCAGTCGGTCGGCCGCAACGAGACCTTCGTCACCGTCGGCAAGCCCTCCGCGCTCAAGCCGGTCGGCGTGGGCCTGGAACTGGTGGCGGCCGGCAGCCCGACCGACAACGTGAAGGGCGAGAAGTCGACCTTCACGCTGCTGCTCGACGGCCAGCCCGCGAAGGACATGGAGGTCGGCATCACGGCCGGCGGCACCGTGTACCGCGACAAGCTCGAGGAACTCAAGCTCAAGACCGACGACAAAGGCCAGTTCAGCGTGACCTGGCCCGCCGCCGGCATGTACTGGCTGGAGGCGAGCACGCGCGACAAGAAGACCACGCTGCCGCAGGCCAAGGAGCGGCGCGTGAGCTATTCGGCGACGCTGGAAGTTGCACCATAAGCTGCTCCGGCGTTCCCTCCTTCGCGGCGCGCGTCTCGGGCTACCGCCTGCCCGACGCGCCGCGCGCCGCCGATCCGGCCCGCCTGCAGCAGCTCGCGGGCGAGACGATGGGCACCACCTGGTCGCTGCGCGTCGACAACCGGCGCATGCTGCCGCTCGATGCGCTGCGGCAGGCCGTGCAGTCGGCGCTGGACGAGGTGGTGGCGCAGATGAGCCACTGGGATGTGGATTCGACGCTGGGCCGCTTCAACCGCGCGCCGGCTGGCAGCACGCACACCTTGCCCGAGGCGTTCAACACGGTGCTGGCCCGCGCCCTGCATTGGGCCGACGCCAGCGGCGGCGCGCTCGATCCGGGCATGGGCGCGCTGGTGGCGCTGTGGGGCTTCGGCCCCGACGCGGCGGCCGACAGCGCCCTGCCGCCCGGCACTGCTGCGCTGGCCGCTGCCCGCGTACGCTGCGGCTGGCCACGCATTGCGCACGACGCGGCCGGTCGCACGCTGGTGCAGCCCGGCGGCCTGTCGCTGGACCTGTCGGGCATCGCCAAGGGTTACGGCGTCGACGCCGGCGTGGCCGCATTGCAGCGCCTGGGCCTGAGCGACTTCCTGCTCGAAGTGGGCGGCGAGCTGCGTGGCGTCGGGCGGCGTCCGGGCGGCCTGCCGTGGCAGGTGCAGGTCGATCCCGGTGCCGGTCCCGGCCTGCGCATCGCGCTGGCCGACCGGGCAGTCGCCACCTCGGGCGACCGCTGGCACGTGCGCGAGCAGGCCGGGCGGCGCTGGTCGCACACGATCGATCCGCGCACCGGCGAGCCGGTCGCCCACGCGCTGTCCTCCGTCACCGTGCTGCACGAACAGTGCATGGACGCGGATGCGCTGGCGACGGTACTCACGGTGCTGGGCGTCGAGGACGGACTGGCCTTCGCCGACCGGCACGGGGTGGCGGCCCTGTTCGCGCAACGCGAGCCCGAAAGAACGCCGGTCCTGCATCCCAGCGCCGCCTGGGTGGCACAGGCGGCGGCGTGATGCAGCCCCTGCAATTTCAAGCCAAATTGGCCTCCAGCGCCCGTGGGGCGGGCGCGAGCAGCTACGAAATCGATAGCATTCTGCGGAGGGTCGCGTGCTGAGTGAATCGCTTCGGTGGGCCGCCGCCGGCGCTTCCGTGGCGGCGTACAGCGCGCTGTGCGCCGGCATCTGGTGGCGCGCGCGCGCACGCGCCGCCGCAGCGGCCGCCGATGCCGCCGCACTGGCTGGCGAAGGCGATGCGGTGCTGATGGTCCACGCCAGCCAGACCGGCCAGGCCGAATCGCTCGCGTGGGACAGCGCCCGCTGGCTGCACGCCGGCGGCACCCCCGTGCGCGTGGTGGCGCTCAACGCGCTCGACGCGACGACGCTGGGCCAGGCGCGGCGGGCCTGCTTCATCGCCAGCACCTACGGCGAAGGCGATGCGCCCGACGGCGCGAGCGTGTTCGTCGAGCGGCTGATGGAAGGGCCCGCGCCACCGTCGCTGCAACAACTCTCGTACGCCGTGCTGGCGCTGGGCGACCGCGAGTACGCCCACTTCTGCGGCTTCGGCCGGCGCCTCGACGACTGGCTCCAGGCCCAGGGCGCGCAGCCGGCCTTCCCGCGCATCGACGTCGACAACGGCGCCCCCGGCGCGCTGGCGGAATGGCGCCGCCGGCTGCGGCCGGAGGCCAGCGAGCAGGACTTGGCCGACGCCATGCTGACCGCGGACTTCGCGCCCTGGCGCCTCGTGGCGCGCGAGCACCTCAACCCCGGCAGCGACGGCGGACCGGTGTTTCTGCTGGGCTTCATGCCGCCGCCCGGCCCCGATCCGGTGTGGGAGGCCGGCGACCTGGTGCAGGTGGCCGTGGCCGCGGACCCCGGCCGACCGCGCGACTACTCGATCGCGTCCACGGTGGACGATGGTGAGCTTCAGCTCATCGTCCGCCAGGAGCGCCACCCGGATGGGAGCCTGGGTGCGGCATCGGGCCTGCTCACTTCCACCCTCGCCCTGGGCGACACGGTGGCGATGCGGCTGAAGCCGCATCCTGGCTTCCGGCTTGCGGGCAACGAGGAACGACCTCTCATCCTGATCGGCAACGGCACGGGCCTGGCGGGGCTGCGTGCCCACCTGCGCGCGCGCGGGGCCGCCGGTGCGGGGCCGAACTGGCTGGTCTTCGGCGAACGCCGCGCGGCGCACGATTTCCTGTGCCGCGCCGAACTCGAGGCCTGGCGCGCGGACGGCACCCTGACACGGCTGGACATGGTCTTCTCGCGCGACGCCGAAGCGGCGCAAGGCGAACGCCTGTACGTGCAGCACCGCCTCCTCCAGCAGGCCGACGAGGTGGTCGCCTGGGTCGAGCGCGGCGCGGCCCTCTACGTGTGCGGCAGCCTGCAGGGCATGGCCGCGGGTGTGGACGGTGCACTGCGACAGGTCCTGGGCCCCGATCGCCTGGCCACACTGACGGCCGAGGGCCGCTACCGGCGCGACGTCTATTGACGCCGGTCGAACCCATCGACGTCGAAGCGCACGACACTCTTCCCCCCGGCGCGCCACCGGCCGCCCCGTTGACCTGCAAGGAGCCTTCCCATGATGCTGCACGTGCCCGAAGTGCTGACCCGCGACGAAGTGCGCGCGCTGCGCACCGCCCTCGACCAGGCCGACTGGGTGGACGGCAAGGCCACCGTCGGCGAACAGGGTGCGCGGGTCAAGCAGAACCGGCAGATCGCCGAGTTGTCGCCGCTCGGCCGCCAGTGGGGTGACCGGATCCTGAAAGTGCTGCTGCAGCATCCGCAGTTCTTCTCGGCCGCGCTGCCCTTCCGCTTCGTGCCGCCGCTGTTCAACCGCTACGAGGGCGGCGAGCACTACGGCCTGCATGTGGACGGCAGCATCCGCAACGTGCCCGGCACCCACTACCAGCTGCGTACCGACCTGTCGTGCACGCTCTTCCTGTGCGACCCGGAGGACTACGACGGCGGCGAACTGGAGGTGGTCGACACCTACGGCTCGCACGAGGTCAAGCTGCCCGCCGGCGACCTGATCCTCTACCCCTCCAGCAGCCTGCACCGCGTGCATCCGGTGACGCGCGGGGCGCGGGTCTGTTCCTTCTTCTGGGTCCAGAGCATGGTGCGCGACGACGCGCGGCGCTCCATGCTGTACGAACTCGACCAGACCCTGCAGCACCTGCGCAACCGGCTGGGCGAGACCGACGAGACCGTCGCGCTGACCGGCCACTACCACAACCTGCTGCGCATGTGGTCCGAGGTGTGAGGCGTTCCGAAGGCCTGGGCGATAGCGATTGCAAATGCGATAGATTCGTATTTATAATCACTGCATCGTCCAATAGCCAGCCAACTGCTGCCCACCATGATCGTCTGCGTGTGTCGTCGAGTCTCCGATCGCGAAATCGCACGGCACGCGCGCGCGGGCATGACCTTCGACGAAGTTCAGTTCGAACTCGGCGTCGCCACCCAGTGTGGCCGCTGCGAAGGTTGTGCGCGCGACGTGGTGGCGCAATGCAGCGCATCGCACCCGGTCGCGGCCCTCAACTGCGATTTCGAGCCACGAGCGATCCAGCTTGCCACCGCCATCACGGAGAGCAACGCATGGAATTCGTCTCGGCCATCGCCGGCAGCCTGATCTTCGTGGCAGGCTCTGCCTGGTGGATATTTCGTAAGTAGCGCGCTGCGGCCTGCGCCGCGCCCCGCGTGCGCATGCATGCGGCGGCCTGACCTTGGTGGATCGTGTCCAGTCGTTTTTCGTCTTCCCCCCCCTCCTCGCCCCTGGGCCTGTCGCGTACCGCGGTGATCGCGGGCGGTGTCATCCTGTTCCACGCCGCGGCGCTGTGGGCCCTGCAGAGCGGCCTGCTGCGCAAGGCGGCCGAAGTGGTCGTGCCGGTGGAACTGCTGGCGCAGATCATCGAGCCGCCTCGGCCCGCACCGCCGCCGCCCCCTCCGCCGCCGCCGCCCGCGCCGCCGAAGAAGGAGGTCGTCAAGCCGCCGCCCCGGCCGCAGGCCGTGCGCGAGACGCGGCCGACGCCACCGCCGCCGAATGCGCCGACGGGCGTGGTGGAGCCGCCACCGCCAGCCCCGCCCGCGCCCGCGACGCCGCCCGCACCACCCGCGCCTCCGGCTCCTCCGCCGGCCCCGCCTGCCGCCCCCGCGCAGAAGGAACTGACCGGCGCGCAGGCGCAGTGGCTGGTGAAGCCGCCCCTCGTATTCCCGGCCATGAGCAAGCGGCTCGGCGAATCGGGCACGGTGGTCGTGCGCATCATTTTCGATTCCGAAGGCAACGCCAAGCGTGCCACCGTCGTCACCTCGAGCGGTTACGAGCGGCTCGATGTCGCGGGCCGCGAAGCGGCCTTGCGCTCGCGCATCGCGATCAACCTGCCCGCGGGCACGCCACGTTCGCCGGAATATGCCTACACCGCGCCGCTGGCCTTCGTCCTGAACTGATTTTTTTCTTGGAGCACTTATGGATTCCCAATTCGGCTTGATGCACGTCTGGCAGCAGGGCGACTTCGTCACCAAGGCGGTGGCCATCCTCCTGGTGGGCATGTCGCTCGCCTCGTGGATCGTCATCCTCGTGAAGGCTTTCGACATCGTGCGCTACAAGCGCATGGCCCGACGCTCCGGCGACTTCTGGCACAGCGAGGACTTCGCCACCGCGCTCGACAAGCTGGGCAAGGACGACACCAACCCCTTCCGCGTGCTGGCGCTGGAAGGCCGCGAGGCTGCCGCGCACCACCGCAACACCAAGGCGCACCTGCACGACGCGCTCGACGTGAGCGACTGGATCACCCGCGCGCTGCGCAACACCATCGACGAGTTCACGGCACGGCTGCAGACCGGGCTCGCCATCCTGGCATCGGTGGGCTCCACCGCCCCGTTCATCGGCCTCTTCGGCACCGTGTGGGGCATCTATCACGCACTGATGAGCATCGGCTCGGCCGGCCAGGCGACCATCGACAAGGTGGCCGGCCCCATCGGCGAGGCGCTGATCATGACGGCACTCGGCCTGGCCGTCGCCATTCCTGCGGTGCTGGGCTACAACGCGCTCGTGCGCGGCAACAAGTTCGTGCTGACCAAGCTCAACAGCTTCGCGCACGACCTGCACGCGTACTTCGTGACGGGCGCCCGCGTCCAGGCCGGCGGCGAGTCGACGGTGGTCGCGCTGAAGAAGGGCTAAAGACATGCGCCCCCAAGCTCACATCCATTCGCTGCCTCCCGAGGGGGCACATGCCTTCCCAGAGGCGGCTCGTCGGGAGGCATGACCCATGGCCTTCGGTACCCAGGACGAACCCGATGACGTGATGAACGAGATCAACATGACGCCGCTGGTCGACGTGATGCTGGTGCTCCTCATCATCTTCATCATCACCGTGCCGGTGATGAAGCACGCCGTGAACATCGACCTGCCGCGCGAAACCACGCAGCGGGAAGAGACCAAGCCCGAGACGATCTCGCTGAGCGTCGACGCCGACGGCAGCTACTACTGGAACCAGGAAAAGATCGACGACGCCACGCTGGAGTCGCGCCTGGCCGCGGCGGGCGCCCAGCAGCAGCCGCCGGAATTGCACATCCGAGCCGACAAGGCCGTGCGCTACGAACGCGTGGCAGGCGCCATGGCCGCCGCGACACGTGCGGGGGTGCACAAGATCGGCTTCATCAACGACCCGACGAAGAACTGACGGCGGCACACAAAAAAATGCATCGCGGCGATTGACTTCTTATTGCGAATCATTATCATTTGATCATCGCCTTCCAGAAGGACTCTCCCATGCAAGCCACCCCGACCGCCTTCAAAGTTCTGAGCCATCCTTCGCTGGACCAAGCCGGCGGCGGCACGGCCACCGCCACGGCCTCCAGCGTGCATCCCGCCCATTTGGTCCAGAGCAACGAGTTGCTCAAGGGCCAGAAGACCATCGGCATCATGCACAACGGCTCGCTCTACCGTCTGCAGGCCACCAAACTCGGCAAGCTGATCCTCACCAAGTAAAGGATCGGCGCCCCTCGCAAGTTTCATCGTGGGGCGACTCGAGGAGATCACTCTCCGAGGGTCGTTTTTGGCTAGCCACGGTTCTCCCAGCCAAGCCCTTTTTTTCCACGCTGCAACGCTTCCAGAAAGAACAAAGCCGGCCCTCGAGGCCGGCTTTTTCATGGACGAAGCATCCGCGCGTTCAGAGCCCGAGCGCGGCGATGCCCGCCTTGGCGATCTGTGCGTCCTCGTTGGACTTCACGCCGCTTACGCCCACGGCACCGATGACCTGGCCGTCCTTCACGATCGGCACCCCGCCCTCGAGCATGCCCTTGACGGCCGGCGCCGTGAGGAAGGCCGTGCGGCCGCCGTTGATGACGTCTTCGTAGCCCTTGCTCTCACGACGGCCCAGGGCCGCGGTGTGCGCCTTGGCGGGCGCGATGTGCGAGGACAGCGCGGCGGCGCCATCCAGGCGCTGCAGCCACAGCAGGTGCCCGGCGTCGTCGCTGATGGCGATGGTCACGGCCCAATTGTTCTTCAGCGCTTCGGCTTCCGCAGCGGCGGCGATGCGCTTGACGTCGTCGAGTTCGAGGTAGTGCTTGGTCTTCATGGTGTCGGTGCTGCGAGCGCAAAATGTCGAGCATAGCGCCCGTCGCGCGCCTTTGCGTCGGTGCCATGCAGGGCCCAGGGTGGGCTTGCTGCGCGCGCGGTTTCTCCGGGGGCCCTCTTGCAGCCTTCTAGAATCCGCCCCATCTGTCCCCAGTGCCTCCGCACCCGCGTTGCGCAGCCCGCCCTTTTCCAGGAGTTCCTGCCATGACCGATCGCGCCGACACCTTCGAATCTCCCGTCGCCTATGGCCAGACGCTGCCGCAGGCCGAACGGCAGCGCGTGCTTCGCAACACCTACTGGCTGCTGGCCCTGAGCCTGCTCCCCACCGTGCTGGGTGCCTGGCTGGGCGTGGCCACCGGCATCACGCGGTCGCTGACTGGCGGGCTCGGCCTGGTGGTGTTCATGCTGGGCGCCTTCGGCTTCATGTTCGCGATCGAGAAGACCAAGAACTCGGCCGCCGGCGTGCCGGTGCTGCTGGGCTTCACCTTCTTCATGGGCCTGATGCTGTCGCGCCTGATCGCGATGGTGCTGGGTTTCAAGAACGGCCCCGAGCTGGTGATGACCGCCTTCGGGGGCACGGCCGGCGTGTTCTTCGTGATGGCCTCGCTGGCCACCGTCATCAAGCGCGACCTGTCGGGCATGGGCAAGTTCCTGTTCGTCGGCGTGCTCGTGCTCTTCATCGGATCGATCATCAATGTCTTCGTCGGCTCGACGGCCGGGATGCTCGCGATCTCGGTGGCGGCCATCGGCATCTTCTCGGCCTACATGCTGTACGACCTGAAGCAGATCATCGACGGCGGCGAGACCAACTACATCAGCGCCACGCTGGCGCTTTACCTGGATCTGTTCAACGTGTTCCAGAGCCTGCTGGCCCTGCTGGGGATCTTCGGCGGCGAACGGGACTGAAAGACACTTTGCCGAAACGACAAGGGGGCCGCTGGCCCCCTTGTCGTTTCTGGCTTCGCCGCGCATGGACGGCAGGCTGCTCAGGTGCCGCGCTCGAACACGGCAATCGACTCCACGTGCGCCGTGTGCGGGAACATGTTGATCGCCCCTGCCAGCGTGCAGCGATAGCCCGCCTGATGCACCAGCAGCCCCGCGTCGCGCGCCAGGGTCGAGGGGTTGCAGCTCACGTAGACGATACGGCGCGGCGCGGTCCAGCCTCCCGTGCGCAACTCGGGTTGCTGCTCCAGCTCGGCCAGCGCCTTGGCCAGCGCAAAGGCGCCCTCGCGCGGCGGGTCGACCAGCCAGCGGTCGGCGCGGCCGTCGGCCACAAGCATCCCGGGCGTCATCTCGAAGAGGTTGCGCGCTACAAAATTCGTAGCTGCCAGCGCCCGTCCCGCGGGCGTTTCGGCCCGATTTCGTTCGAAGTTCTGCTGGGCACGCGCCACGAGCACCTCGCTGCCCTCGATGCCCAGCACCTCAGCCGCCTGTGTCGCCAGCGGCAGCGTGAAGTTGCCGAGGCCGCAGAACCAGTCGATCACGCGCTCGCCAGCCTGCACGTCCAGCAGCCGCAGCGCGCGCGAGACCAGCACGCGGTTGATGTGCGGGTTGACCTGCGTGAAGTCGGTCGGCTTGAAGGGCATCGTGACGCCGAAGTCCGGCAGTTCGTAGGCGAGCTGCGGGCCACCCTCTTCCAGCCGATGCACGGTGTCGGGCCCCTTCGGCTGCAGCCACCATTGGACGCCGGCATGCGCGGCCGCGAAGTCCTTCAGGCGCTGCGCGTCGGCACCGCTCAGCGGCTCCAGGTGACGCAGCACGAGGGCGATCACGCCGAGCTGCGTGGTGCCCGGCGCGTCGCCGCAGGCCACCTCGATCTGCGGGCAGGTCTGGCGCGCGTCGAGCGAGTCGATCAACCGGCGCAGCGGCACCAGCATGTCGCTCACGGTGCGCGGCAGCACGGGGCACACGGTCATGTCGGCCACGTAGCGGCTCTTGCGCTCGTGGAAGCCGATCAGCGTCGTGCCCTTTTTCTCCACGTAGCGCACCGACAGCCGCGCACGGTAGCGGTAGTGCCAGCTCGGGCCCTCGAGCGGGCGCAGCAGCGTCTCGGGCTTGACCTTGCCCAGGTGCCACAGGTTGTCTTCCAGCGCACGCTGCTTCACGGCGACCTGCGCCGCCGCGTCCAGGTGCTGCATCTTGCAACCGCCGCAGGCACCGGCATGCAGGCCGAAATGCGGGCAACCCGGCCTCACTCGCTGCGAAGACTCGCGGCGCAGCGCCGACAGCGTGCCCTGCTCCCAGTTGTTCTTCTTGCGATGTACGTTCACGCGCACCTGCTCGAAGGGCAGTGCGCCGTCGATGAACACCACCTTCCCGTCGGGCCGGTGGGCAACGCCCTGCGCGTCGAGGTCGATCGATTCGACGGTCAGCCAACCATCGTCGGAGGGTGGCGTCTCGGGCGCCGCTGTGTCGTTCTGGGTCGAATCCGTCATCGGGTGATTGTCGTTGGCCGGTGGTCCGCCCGAGGCCGACGGCGCCGGGTCACCCACGCCGCCCGGCATGCCGGAAACGCTACGAAATCCATAGCTGCCTGCGCAAGCGGGACGGGCGCTGGAGGCCCATTTGGCTCATGAAAAACAATGCCGAGCCGGCAACATGCGCCTGGCTCGGCAGGATGAATGCCGCGCCTGCGGCCGCTGCCGGTCAGCGCGCCGGCAGGTAGCGCGACGGATCGACGGGCTTGCCCTGGCGGCGGATCTCGAAGTGCAGCTTGACGCGGTCGGCGTCGCTGCTGCCCATCTCGGCGATCTTCTGGCCCTTCTGCACCGACTGGTCTTCCTTCACCAGCAGGGTCTGGTTGTGGGCGTAGGCCGTGAGGTAGGTGTTGTTGTGCTTGAGGATGATGAGGTTGCCATAGCCGCGCAGGCCCGCGCCGGCGTAGACCACGCGACCGTCCGCCGCGGCGAGCACGGCATCGCCGGCCTTGCCGCCGATGTCCAGGCCCTTGTTCTTCACCTCGTCGAAGCCGGCGATGAGGCTGCCGTGGGCGGGCCAGATCCAGCCCACGTCCTCGTCGCCCGACGCGGCAGCGGCGGGCGCCACCGACGAGGTGGTGACCGGTGGGGTCGGCTTCACGGCCGGTGCGCTGGCAGCTGCGGCCGGTGGCGTGGCCGCCGCAACTGCAGCCGCGGCGCTGGTGGCGGCAGGCGTGCCGCTCGCCGTCGACGGCGCGGTGGATGCCGGCGCCGCGGCAACCGCACCCGCAGCCGGCGGAATCACGCGGAGCACTTGGCCGACCTCGATCAGGTCGGGGTTGTCGAGGTTGTTCCAGCGGGCGAGGTCGCGCCAGTTCTGGCTGGTTTCCGATGCGATGCGTCGGATGGTGTCGCCGGGCCGCACGGCGTAGTAGCCGGGCTTGCCGAGGTTCTCGACGCCCGGCAAGGGCTTTCCGTTGGCATCGGTGATGGGCAGGCCGTTGGGGCCGATGACCGGCCCTGCGGCGGCGGCCGGCGCCTGGCTCATGGTGCCGCGGTCCTCGACGGGCGCGGGCCCGCGCTTGGCGGTGCTGCAGCCCGCGACTGCCAGCACGAGCGCCAACGACGACCACACCAGCCAACGCCGGTTACCAAAACCCTGCATGTGTCTTTCCTTCAAGCAATCCCGGATTTTAGAGGGACAAAGTGCACGGCCTCAAGAACACGCCGCTCGATCCCACGGGCATTTTTATCAATGATGACAAGCGTTTGGCCGCCATTTGCAGAAACCGTCGGAGCTACGATGCGCCCGCCTACCGCCAGTTGCTCCACCCACTCCGCCGGCACCTCCTCGCCGCCCGCGGCCGCGATGATGCCGGCATAGGGCGCGCCGCGCGCATAGCCGATGCGACCGTCGGCCAGCATCAGGTGCACGTTGGCCAGGCGGAAGGGCCGCAGGTTGGAACGGGCGCGCTCGTGCAGCCCGCGCAGGCGTTCGATGCTGTAGACCTCGCTTGCGACGTGGCTCAGCACCGCGGCCTGGTAGCCGCAGCCGGTGCCGATCTCCAGCACGCGACCGAGGCGCTCCTGCGGCTTGCCGGCCAGGGCCGGCGCGCCGAGCAGCAGTTCGATCATGCGGGCGACAACGTTCGGCTTGGAAATGGTCTGGCCCAGGCCGATCGGCAGGCTGGTGTCCTCGTAGGCCTGGTTGACGAGGGCGCTGTCGACGAAGCGATGCCGCTCCACGGTGCCCATGGCGCGCAGCACCCGCCCGTCAGCGATGCCCTGCTGGGCCAGCTTCTGGACCATGCGCGCACGGATGGCTTCGGACGCCATCGACGGCGTGCTGCTGACCACCGGGCTGGCCGGCACGGCCGGCTGGCGGCCGCGCGTGACGGCCGACGCGGTGGGCGTGAGCTTGACCGGGAACGAGGGGCGCTGCTGGGCCATGCGCTCAGTCGGCCGCGTCGAGGCGGGCCACGGCCTCGCCCCACTCGCCCAGGCGCGCGTGGTCGGTCAGGTCGATCTGCAAGGGCGTGAGGGCCACGTGGCCGGCTGCCGTCGCGTGAAAATCCGTGCCCTCACCGCTGTCCTTCGCGCCGCCGGCGCCGGCGATCCAGTACATGGTGTCGCCGCGCGGACTGTCCTGCGTGATGACCTTCTCGGCCGCGTGCCGGCGACCGAGGCGGCAGACCTTGATCGGCTTGAGCTCTTCCACCGGCCGGTTGGGCACGTTGACGTTGAGCAGCCAGGCAGCGCCGCCGAGCATGCGCTCGCGCTCGATGCGCTGCACCAGCCGCTGCGCGACCTGCGCCGCGGCGTCCACGTGCGCCCAGCCCTTCTCCATCTGCGAGATGGCGATGGCCGGAATGCCGAAAAGATAGGCTTCCATCGCCGCGCCGACAGTGCCCGAATAGATGGTGTCGTCGCCCATGTTGGCGCCGTTGTTGATGCCCGAGACCACGAGGTCCGGCCGGTAGTCCAGCAGGCCCTTGAGCGCGATGTGCACGCAGTCGGCGGGCGTGCCCGTTACATAGCGGAAGCCGTTGTGCGCCTGATGAACGTACAGCGGTGCGGACAGGGTCAGTGCGTTGGACTTGGCGCTGTTGTTGTGCTCCGGCGCGATCACCTCGACGTCGGCGATCTCGGCCAGCGCCTGCTGCAGTGCGACGATGCCGGGCGCCTGGTAGCCGTCGTCGTTGGAAATGAGGATCTTCATGGCAGAGCGGCCGATTCTAGGCCGCCCCTATGGGCGTCCTCGCCGCCTGGACCGGCGCGGGATTCCGGTCTCGCCAGGGACATCGCGCCCGCTGCAGCGGCCCGTATCATGCGCCGCTTCACAGACGGAGACTTTCGGATGCATGCATGGCTTTGCGAGGATCCGGTGGGCGTCGACGCGCTCACCTGGAAGGAGTTGCCCACGCCGGAGCCCGGACCGGGCCAGGTGCTGGTGGAGATCCAGGCCGCGAGCCTGAACTTCCCCGATCTGCTCATCGTCCAGAACAAGTACCAGATCAAGCCGCCCCTGCCCTTCGTGCCAGGCTCCGAATACGCCGGCATCGTGCGCGCGGTGGGCGAAGGCGTCACGCACCTGAAGCCGGGCCAGAACGTGGCCTGCCTGTCGGGCACCGGCGGCTTCGGCACGCACACCCTCGCACCGGCCGCGCTGTGCATGCCGCTGCCCGACGGCTTCTCGCATGTGGACGCGGCGGCCTTCATCATGATCTACGCCACGTCCTGGCACGCGCTGATCGATCGTGCGCAACTCAAGGCCGGCGAGACGGTGCTGGTGCTGGGCGCCGCAGGCGGTGTCGGCACCGCCGCGATCCAGATCGCAAAGGCGGCGGGCGCCCGCGTGATCGCTGCGGCCTCCACCGACGAGAAGTGCGCGTTGTGCAAGTCCATCGGCGCCGACGCGACGATCAACTACAGCACCCATGGCCTGCCGGGCGCATTCCGCGAGGCGGTGAAAGCAGCCACCGATGGCAAGGGCCCGGACGTGATCTACGACCCGGTGGGCGGCGATTTCGCCGAGCCTGCATTCCGGTCCATCGCATGGCGCGGCCGCTATTTGGTGGTGGGATTCGCCTCGGGCCCTATTCCCTCGCTCCCGCTCAATTTGATGCTGCTCAAGGGCGCATCGCTGGTGGGCGTGTTCTGGGGCGATTTCGCCAAGCGCGAGCCCAAGGCCAATGCGCAGATGATGGCCGAACTCGCCCAATGGTATGCACAAGGCAAGGTCAAGCCGGTCATCGACCGCACCATGCCGATGACCGAATTGAAGGCGGCCTATGCGCACATGGGATCTCGCGGTGTGATGGGCAAGCTCGTGCTCGTCAACTGACGCGTGGCAGGCGCCAAAAAACAAAGGCCCGCGAATGCGGGCCTTTGTTTTTGAACCTGCGCGATGCGCCGACAGCTGCTCAGTTGACTTCGAATTCGCTGAGCGATTTGCCGGCAGCCAGCGCCTCGGTCACCCAGCGCGGCTTGCGGCCGCGGCCGCCCGACCAGGTTTCGCCCGTCGGGCTGCGGTATTTCACTGCCGGCTTCGCCGCCGGTGCCGATAGGGCCCGCTTGCCGGCGCCGCGGACCGACAGCTTCAGATCGGCGGCAGTGATGCCGTAATCGGCAATCTTCTTGCGAATGTCCTCGATCACGCCGGCACGCTCGTGGGTGCGCAACTCCTCGGCCTGCTTGCGCAATTGCGCAATGAGCTCGTCGTGCTGCTGAATCTGGGAATTGATCTCGGCAAGGGTGATGGCCATTCGAAGGGTCCTTCCAATTGAAACGCCGCGAATTCTAATTCATGTCGAAATGGATGGAAGACCCAATTCGTCCGGCTTGTTCATTGAATAGTCGAAACCGAATGTTTCATGGCCGGCAACAAGGCGGCTGGAAATTGCGATCGCCACAACGCCGGCAAGAAAAAACCCCGCATCCTTGCGAATGCGGGGTTTTGCTTTCTACGCGACCTTCTGCCTGGACGGACAAGATCAAAAGATGGGGTGGCTGATGGGACTCGAACCCACGACAACCAGGATCACAACCTGGGACTCTACCAACTGAGCTACAGCCACCGGAGAACTTCGAATTGTACTGTGAAAATGCTCAGCTTCGCGCGCCGCCGGCCACACTTTCCGCCGGGCGCGGCACCAGGATTTTGACCTTGAGTCGATCCTTGAGCACCTCGTAATAGGCAGCTGCCTCAGCCCCGCCGGTGGCCTGGGCAAGCTGTGCGCGCTCCTGCTGCTGGACGCCCGCAGGCGACGCGGCGCGAGGCACATCCTTGTTCACACGCATCACGGCGTAGCCATCGCTGCCCAGATCCACACCCACCCAGGCCGGCAGCTTGGCCCCGTCCGCGCGCAGGGCGGCCTCGACCAGTGCAGGGGGCTGCGACTGCGACTGCGCACGCGAAAGCACGATCGACGTGCCCAATGAGGCACCGGCCGCATTCGCCTGCCAGGCCGCGAGCTTGGCCTCGCCTTCTGCCTTGGCAAGCGCTGCGGCGCGTTGGGCCACGAGCAACTCGCGTACCTTGTCCTTGACCTCGGCGAAGGGCAAGGCGCGCGCTGGGGAGTACTGGGTCACGCGGCCGGAAGCGAGTTGGTTCGAGCCGATCTCGATCGCCTCGGTGTTGTGCTTGCGGTCCAGCGACTCCGGTGCGAACAGCGCCGCCAGGAAATTGCGGCTCGCCAGCGCGCCCTTGGCGTCCGGTGCCGGCGTTCGCGTGACGCCCGACGCCTTCTGGATCGTCAGCTTGAGCTTGTCGGCCGCAGGCTGCAGGCTGTCGCCCTGCTGGTAGACGAGATCGCTCATCGTTTCGGCCGCCTTGGCGAACTCCTGCGTCGCCTGCTGGGTGCGCACCTCGTTTTCGATCTGGGCGCGCACCTGCTCGAAGGGCGGTACCACGGCGGGCTTCACGTCGTCGAGACGGATGATGTGGTAGCCGAACTCGGACTCGACCACGTTGCTGATCTCGCCCTTCTTCATGGCGAACACGGCATCCTCGAACGGCTTGACCATCGCTCCGCGCGTCACGAAGTCGAGTTCACCGCCCTTCTCGGCAGAGCCGGGATCCTGCGAGTTCTTGCGTGCGAGGTCGCCGAAGCTTCCGGGCGCCTTGCGCACCTCGGCCAGCAGCTGCTCGGCCTTGGCCTTCGCCTTTTCTCGCTCGGCGGCCGGAGCATCCTTGGCCGCCGTGATGAGGATGTGGCTCGCGCGCCGCTCCTCCTTGGTGCCGAAGCGTTCCTTGTTCTGTTCGTAGTAGGCCTTCAGATCGGCGTCGCTCACGGTCACGGCCTTCTTGGCGGCATCGAGGTCGAGCACGATGTACTCGATGCTGGCCTGCTCCGGCGCCTGGAACTGCGCCGTGTGGGCCTTGTAGTAAGCCTCGAGGTCCGCGTCGCTCACGCTGACCTTGCTCGCGAACTCCTTGGGCGAAAAACGCGCCACCTGGACCTCGCGCTGGTCGTAGATGGCATTCAGCGCCACATCTGCCTGCGCTCGGCTCGCCTGGGCGGTGACGGTCACGCCGGCCAGCACCTGCTGGGTCGTGAGTTCGGCGCGTACTGCACGCGCGAACTGGTCGGGTGTCATGCCCACGCCCAGCCGAAACGCGCCCTCGTCGAGCTCGCCTTTGGCATTGCGGAAATTCTTCACACCGCGGTCCTCGGCCGCCAGACGCACCGCCATGTCCGACACCGTCAGGTTGGCTTTGGACGCAGCGGCAACCAGCACACGGTCGCGCACCATCCGCTCGAGCGTCGCATAGCGGGCGGCATCCGAATCGAGCATCGCGGGATCGACCCCCGGCATCTGCTGCCGCAGCCGGTCGGCTTCGTTGCGATGCTGCGCATCCCACTCCGGCCGCGTGATGGCTTGCCCGTCCACCGTGGCCACGCTGTCGCCGCCGCGGTTGAGTTCCGTGTAGCGCTCGACGCCGAACAGCACGAACGACGGGATGATCAGCAAGAACAAGAAGAACATGGCGAACTTGTTGTACTTGCGGAAGAAATCAAACATGCCTGGACACTTTCTCTGGCTGCGCGCCGGAGCGCATTCGACGAGACCAACAAAAAAGGCGAACCGATGTTCGCCTTTGCTTCGGGTGGTGGGTGCTGACGGGCTCGAACCGCCGACCTACGCCTTGTAAGGGCGCCGCTCTACCAACTGAGCTAAGCACCCCACCGTCAGTTCCCCATCAGTTCAGCGCGTCCTTGAGCGCCTTGCCGGGGCGGAACTTCGGGATCTTGGCAGCCTTGATTTTAATCGCGGTGCCGGTGCGGGGATTTCGGCCGGTGCGAGCCGCCCGCTTGCCCACGGCGAAGGTGCCGAAACCGACGAGCGACACGGAACCGCCTTTCTTCAACGTGGTGCGGATGGCACCGATGGTCGACTCGAGCGCGCGCGTGGCGGCTGCTTTGGAAATGTCGGCGTTCTTTGCGATGTGCTCAATCAGTTCGGTCTTGTTCACAAGGGCCCCTTGTTCGGAAGAGTTGATCGGGTGACGTCAAGTGCGCGACCGGCCCTGCGGCAATGCCGGGCATTTCGGGCGAGGGTGGGAGGCAGTCCTGACGCTTCGGCAGCGCGCTGCCGAAGGCGATTAAAGCCATGCAGCCAGAGGGTGTCAATAAGACAAAGGCCTCCCCGGCGCAGTGGGTCCGAGGATTTTAGGGGCGTTTTGTGCAGTCCTCGTTCAAAGCGCCTGTGCGATCGCCTTGCCCAGGTCGACAGTGCCTGCGCTGCCACCGATGTCACGCGTGCGCGGCGCGCCACTGCCAGGCGCGAGCACGGCCTCGATGCTGCGCAGGATGGCGTCGTGCGCCTCCTTGTGGCCGAGGAATTCCAGCATCATCGCGCCGCACCAGATCTGACCGATCGGGTTCGCGATGCCCTGCCCCGCGATGTCCGGCGCCGAGCCGTGCACCGGCTCGAAAAGTGACGGGGTCGTGCGGTCGGGGTTGAGGTTGGCACTTGGCGCGATGCCGATCGTGCCGGTGCACGCCGGGCCCAGGTCCGAAAGGATGTCGCCGAACAGGTTGCTTGCCACCACCACGTCGAAGAAATCGGGACGCTGCACGAAATGCGCCGTGAGGATGTCGATGTGGAACTTGTCGAGCGTGATGCCCGGGTACTGCTTGGCCATCTCTGCCACACGCTCGTCCCAGTAGGGCATGGTGATCGAGATGCCATTGCTCTTGGTGGCGCTGGTCAGGTGCTTCTTGGGCCGCGACTGCGCGAGCTCGAACGCGAACTTGAGCACGCGGTCGACGCCGTGGCGAGACATCACGGTCTCCTGCACCACGATCTCGCGCGGCGTGCCGGCATACATGCGGCCGCCAATGCTGGAGTACTCGCCTTCGGTGTTCTCCCGCACGATGTACATGTCGATCTCGCCAGGCTCGCGCGGGCTGCCGTCGCGGCGCACCACCGGCGCGGTGATGCCGGGCATCAGGCGCGCGGGGCGCAGGTTGATGTACTGGTCGAACTCGCGGCGAAACAGCAGCAGCGAGCCCCACAGCGACACGTGGTCGGCGATCTTCTCGGGCCACCCGACGGCGCCGAAGAAGATCGCGTCGTGCCCGCCGATCTGGTCCTTCCAGTCGTCGGGCAACATCTTCCCGTGCTTCTCGAAATAGTCCCAGCTGGAGAAGTCGAAGTGGTCGAAAGCGAGGTCGATGCCGAACTTGCGCGCCGCCGCGTCGACGACCCGAAGCCCTTCGGGCATGGTCTCCTTGCCGATCCCGTCGCCGGCGATGACGGCGATGCGCTTCTTGCTGCTGCTCATGGTGTGTCTTCCTTGGACTCGGTGAAAAACCGGAGGGCCTCGGCCGCCAGGGCCTCGGGTGCCTCCTCAGGGATGTAGTGGCCGCAAGGCAGCGGCGCGCCGCTCACCTGCGTGGCCCGCTCGCGCCACAGCGCGAGCACGTCGAAGCAGCGGCCGACGACGCCGTGGGCACCCCACAGCACGTGCAGCGGCTGTTCGAGCCGTCGGCCCGCCGCGATGTCCTCGCGGTCGTGCGCCAGGTCGATGCCGGCCGAGGCGCGGTAGTCCTCGCAGATGCCCCGTGCACTGCCGGGCAGCGCGATGCAGCGCTCGTACTCGGCCATCGCCTCGGGCGCGAAGGGGCCCAGGCCGGCGTAGCGTCCGCCCATGGTGCTGCGCACATAGCGCACGGGGTCGGACTCGATCAACGCTTCTGGCAGCGGTGACGGCTGGATCAGGAAGAACCAGTGCCAGTAGGCACGTGCGAAGGCCAGGTCGGTGCGCTCGTACATGGCCAGCGTGGGCGCGATGTCCAGCAGCATCATGCGTTCGACCGACGACGGATGGTCCGCCGCGAGACGATGCGCGACGCGGGCGCCGCGGTCGTGCGCCAGCACGCCGAAGCGCTCGAAGCCATGGTGCCCCATGGCGGCCAGCGCATCCTGCGCCATCTCGCGCTTGCTGTAGGGCCGATGTTCCGTATCGGTGGGCGGCCGGCCCGAATCGCCGTAGCCGCGCAGGTCGACCATCACAAGCGTGAACTGCCGCGCCAGCGTCGGCGCGACCCGGTGCCAGATCGCATGCGTCTGGGGATGGCCGTGCAGCAGCAGCAGGGGGGCGCCCTGCCCGCCGACGCGGCCATGGATACACACGCCGTCGCGTTCGATGTCGAAGGGGGTGAAGTCGTCCAGCACGCGGCAATTGTGCGTTGCGCGACGCCAACGGATCAAGCAACAATCCGCCAATCGACTCTTTCCTATTTTGAATGAATGGAACGCGCGGACCTCGAGCTGGTGTTGAACGTGCGCGACCGCGGCAGCCTGGCGGGTGCGGCAGCGGCGCTCGGCGTGGTGCCCTCGGTCGTCACCAAGCGCCTCGCCGCGCTGGAGGCGCGGCTGGGCCAGCGCCTGTTCGAACGCACCACGCGCCGCCTCGTGCTCACGCGCGAGGGCGAGGCGGTGTGCGGCCATGCGCAGAAGCTGCTCGAAGGCTTCGCGGCACTCGAATCGGACCTGCGTGAACGGCAGCAGGCGCTCAGCGGCACCATCCGGCTGGCCGCCACACTGGGCTTCGGCCGTCGCTGGGTCGGCCCGGCGCTCGCCACATTCCAGCAGAAGAATCCCGGCGTGCGGATCGACCTGCGCCTGAGCGAGCAGCTGCCCGAGCTCGGGGCCGAGGGCTATGACGGTGCCGTCTGGCTGTGGTCCGTGCAGGCGCGGCACGCCGCCGACTGGACCATGCGGCGCCTGGCCCGCAACCAGCGCGTCGTGGTTGCGGCGCCGGACTACCTCGAAGCGCACGGCGTGCCGGCGTCGCCCGACGAACTCGCCCATCATGCCTGCCTGTCGGTGCAGGAGAACGAGGACAGCGGCCGCACGGCCAACGCCCGGTCGGTGTGGACGCTGCGGCACCAGCGCGACGGCACCGTGCACCGTGTACGCGTCGAAGGCCCGCTGTCGAGCAACTCGGGCGAGCTGGTGCGCGACTGGTGCCTGGCCGGCCACGGCCTCATGCTGCGCAGCCTGTGGGACGTGGCACCGCACCTCGCCGCCGGCAGGCTGGTGCGGGTACTGCCGCAGTACGCGATGACCGATGCCGACATCCACTGGATCGCCCCCTGGCAGCCGAAGACGCCGCGCCGGGTGCGCCTGCTGGTCGACGCGCTGGCGGAGCATTTCCGCGGCGAGCCGTGGAAGCCACCGACGACGGCTCGCCGAAAAGGGTGACGCTCAGGCCGGGCGCGGCTCGCGCACCACCAGGCTCACGCCGAGCGCCGTCAGCGCGATGCCGGCCACCGTGAGCACGGTGATGGGCTCGTCGAACAGCAGCCACGCCATGACGGCCGTGCAGGGCGGCACGAGGTATAGCAGGCTGGTCACGGCCGTGGCCGTGCCGCGCTGGATGAGCATGTACAGCAGCGAGCTGCCGCCCAGGGTCAGCGCTACCACCGACCAGGCCATGGCGCCGATCGATCCCGCGGTCCATTCGATGGACGACCGCTCCAGCAGCAGCGCGAGCGGCAGCGTCACCGCCAGCGCCGCCAGCTGCTGCACCGCGCTGGCCGAACGCACGTCGCAGGGCGCCACGAAACGCTTCTGATACAGCGTGCCGGCCGTGATGGACAGCAGCGCCAGCAGGGCCAGAGAAAGAGTGAGCGCGCTGACCTCGCCGCCCTGCCCCAGCTTGCGGGCCACCACCAGCGCCAGCCCCGCGAAACCCAGCACCAGGCCGAGCCACTGCCGCGGCGCGATGCGCCCGCCATGGAAGGACATCCACACGGCCGTGAGCACCGGCTGGATGCCCACCAGCAAGGCCACGAGACCCGAACCCATGCCGGCCTTGACGGCCGCCCACACGCCGCCGAGATAGCCGGCCTGCATCAGCACGCCGGTCACGGCCAGGTGCAGAGCCTGCGTGCGCGAGCGCGGCCAAGCCACACCGGCCGCCATCACCCAGGCCAGGAAACAGGCGGAAGACAGCGCATAGCGCACGGCAAGAAACTTGAGCGGCGGCGCGTGCGGCATGGCATAGCGCGCCACGATGAAGCCGGTGCTCCAGATCAGCACGAAGACCGCGGGCATGGCGCGCAGCCAGCCGTCGCTGCGCGCCATGGCGCTCATCGCGCCCGGGCCCGGATTTCGGGAATCGCCTTCTGCAGGTAGTACACCATCGACCAGATGGTGAGCACCGCCGAGATCCAGATCAGCCACTGGCCCCAGGCGCCGGTGTCGATGACGCCGAACAGGCGCCCGTTGTAAAGCAGGAAGGGGATGGCCACCATCTGCACGACCGTCTTGACCTTGCCGATCATGTGCACGGCGACGCTCTTGCTGGCGCCGATCTGCGCCATCCATTCGCGCAGGGCCGAGATCGCGATCTCGCGGCCGATGATGATCAGGGCCACGAAGACGTCACAGCGGTTCAGGTGCACCAGCACCAGCAGCGACGCGCAGACCAGGAACTTGTCGGCCACCGGATCGAGGAAGGCGCCGAAGGCCGAGGTCTGGTTCAGCTTGCGGGCCAGATAGCCGTCGAGCCAGTCGGTGGCGGCGAAGACGATGAACATCACCGTCGCGATCAGGTTGCGCATCGGCTCGGCGATGGGCAGGTAGAACACCCCCACGATGAGCGGAATCGCGACGATGCGCGTCCAGGTCATGATGGTGGGGAGCGTCCAGAACATGCGGCTCATTGTGTCATGCGCCCGTGAAGCCATGACCGGCACGGGCCTTGGCGCGCGGGCCGATCAGTGCAGGGCGCGGTAGATCTCCTCGGCCAGGTCGAAGGCGATGCCGTCGACCGAGGCGATGTCCTCCACGCTGGCCGCCGCCACACCGCGGATGCCACCGAAGCGCTGCAGCAGCCGGGCGCGCCGCTTGGGGCCGATGCCGGGAATCTCCTCCAACTGGCTGCCGCCCACCCGCACCTTGGCCCGCTTGGCCCGCATGCCGGTGATGGCGAAGCGGTGCGCCTCGTCGCGGATCTGCGCCACCAGCATCAGCGCCGCCGAATCGCGGCCGAGGTACACCTTCTCGCGCCCGTCGGCAAAGACCAATTCCTCCAGCCCGACCTTGCGGCCCTCGCCCTTCTCGACGCCGACGATCAGCGACAGCGGCAGCCCCAGTTCGCTGAACACCTCGCGCGCCATCGAGACCTGCCCCTTCCCGCCGTCGACCAGCACCAGATCGGGCATGCGTGCACCGACGGTGCCGGGTGGCGCATCGCCCCCTGCCGCGTCGCCCGGCGGCGGAGCCTCGGCCTCGGCGGCGATGGCCTCGGCGATCTTGCCGTAGCGGCGCTGCAGCACCTGGCGCATGGCGGCGTAGTCGTCGCCCGGCGTGATGCCCTCGATGTTGTAGCGCCGGTACTCGCGGTTCTGCATCGCGTGGTGCTCGAACACCACGCACGAGGCCTGCGTCGCCTCGCCCGCCGTGTGCGAGATGTCGAAGCATTCGATGCGGAAGCTGTCCAGGTCGTCCGGCGCCAGCTCGAGCGCGTCGACCAGCGCCCGCGTGCGTGCCTGCTGCGAGCCCTCCTCGGCCAGCAGCCGCGCGAGCTGGATGTCGGCGTTCTTCTGGGCCATCTCCAGCCACAGGCGCCGCTGGGCGCGCGGCTGGAAGACGGCGGTGGTGCGCTGGCCCGCCTGCTGCGCGATGGCCTCGATCAGCTCGCGCCCCACCGCTTCGCCCAGCACCAGCGTCGCCGGCGCGGGCGAGTCGATGTAGTGCTGGGCGATGAAGGCCTCGAGCACCTGCTGCTCGACCGTTTCGACCTCGGCGGCGACGTCCGGGCCACCGTCTTCCTGTGCCTCGGCCTGCGCCACCAGGGCGGCGTCTTCCACGTGAGCGGGGAAGTAGGCCCGGTCGCCCAGGTGCCGCCCGCCGCGCACCATGGCGAGGTTCACGCACGCCTTGCCCCCCTGCACCTTCACCGCCAGGATGTCGACGTCCTTGTCCGACGCGATCTCCACCGACTGCTGGTGCAGCACTTTCGACAGCGCCGACATGCGGTTGCGCAACTCGGCCGCCTGCTCGAACTCCAGCTTCTCGGCGTGCTGCATCATCCGCCCCTCCAGCTCGGCCAGCACCTGCTGGGTGTCGCCGCGCAGGAAGGCCTCGGCATCGGCCACGTCGTCGGCGTAGGCCTGCGGCTCGATGTGGCCCACGCAGGGCCCGGTGCAGCGCTTGATCTGGTAGAGCAGGCAGGGCCGGGTGCGGTTGACGTACACCGTGTCCTCGCAGGTGCGCAGGCGGAACACCTTCTGCAGCTGCTGGATGGTCTCCTTCACCGCCCACGCGCTGGGATAAGGGCCGAAGTAGCGGTGCCGCCGGTCGGTCGCGCCGCGGTAGTAGGCCAGGCGCGGCACGCTGCCGGCCGCCAGCCCGTCGGCGCCGTCGCGTTCGCGGGTGCCGGTGATCTTCAGGTAGGGGTAGCTCTTGTCGTCGCGGAACAGGATGTTGTAGCGCGGCTTGAGCGTCTTGATGAGGTTGTTCTCGAGCAGCAGCGCCTCGGCCTCGGAGCGCACGACGGTGGTCTCCATGCGTGCGATCTTGCCGATCATGTGGCCGATGCGCGTGCCGCCGTGGTTCTTCTGGAAGTAGCTCGACACCCGCTTCTTGAGGTTGCGCGCCTTGCCGACGTAGAGCACGCCGCCGGCCGCATCGAAGTAGCGATAGACGCCGGGCATCGAGGGCAGCGCGGCCACCTCGGCCAGCAGTTGTTCGGAATGCACGTCTGACATGGCGGCTATTGTGGCCGCGCCACGCGGCCATTTACTTTCAAGCCAAAAGTGCCCGCAGCGCCCGCGGGGTGGGCGCAGGCAGCTATCAATTCCATAGCAACCGCCATGCGCCGGGGTGCCACGGACAATCGCCCCATGCCGACGCCCGACACCGACCGCCTGCGCTGGGACCTGTTCTGCCGCGTCATCGACAACCACGGCGACCTGGGCGTGTGCTGGCGTCTGGCCCGCCAGCTCGCCGACGGCGGCGACGCGGTGCGCCTGTGGATCGACGACGGTCGTGCGCTCGCCTGGATGGCGCCCGCGGGCCACGCGGGCGTCACGGTGATCGACTGGGGCGACGCGGGCGCCGTGCAGCGGGCCGTGGCTGAGGCGCCGGCGCCCGATGTGCTGGTCGAGGCCTTCGGCTGCGACCCGGCGCCCGAACTCGTCGCGCACTTCGCCCGCCACGCCGGCACGGCGCGCCGCCACGCCTGGATCAACCTCGAATACCTCTCGGCCGAACCGTACGTGGAACGGTTGCACGGCCTGCCCTCCCCCGTCTTCCGCGGCCCGGGCGAGGGCATGACCAAGTGGTTCTTCTACCCGGGCTTCACGCCGGCGACGGGCGGGCTGCTGTGCGAGCCGGGCCTGGTCGCGCAACGAGACGCCTTCGACAGGCGCGCCTGGCTCGCCGGACAGGGCATCGCCTGGCGGGGCGAGTCGCTCGTGTCCCTCTTCTGCTACGAGCCGCCTGCGCTGGCGCCGCTGCTTCGGCAGTGGATGGACGACCTGGAACCGACACGCCTGCTGGTCACCGCCGGCCGCGCAAACAACGCCGTCGAGCAGGCCCTGAAGATGCTGGAAGCCCCGCCGGACGGGCGCGGCGCGCTATCGATTTCATATCTGCCGCATCTGCCCCAGCCCGCGTTCGACGCGCTCCTGTGGTCCTGCGACCTGAACCTCGTGCGGGGCGAGGATTCCTTCGTCCGCGCCCACTGGGCAGGCGCCCCCTTCGTCTGGCAGACCTACCCGCAGGACGACGACGCCCACCATGTCAAGTTGAACGCCTGGCTGGACTGGCTCGATGCGCCGGCCTCGCTACGCGCTTTCCACCACGCCTGGAACGGCTTTTCGGACGCACCGGCGCTGGCGCCCGACGCGGCCACGCTGGCCGGTTGGTGCGCTGCCGCGCAGGCAGGCCGCGCGCGGCTGCAGGCCCAGGACGACCTGGCCACCCAGCTGCGCGGCTTCGTCACCCAAAAAAGCTAAAATAGCGGGCTTTGCGGAAATCGGGGTTGCGACCTCGGCGGCCTTTTCAGGGGCCTTTCGCACAACCCGCCGCGGGTCCGCAGCGCGCCAGCCACAGCCCGTGAGCCGGCGACCTGCACCGAGCGGCCAACGTCCCCCCAAGGACACACACTCATGAAAATCGCTCAAGAAATCCGCGCCGGCAACGTCATCATGCACGGCAAGGACCCGATGGTCGTGCTCAAGACCGAATACAGCCGCGGCGGCCGCAACAGCGCCACCGTGCGCATGAAGATGAAAAGCCTGATCGCCAACTTCAACACCGAAGTGGTCTTCAAGGCCGACGACAAGATCGACCAGATCGTGCTGGACAAGAAGGAGTGCACCTACTCCTACTTCGCCGACCCGATGTATGTCTGCATGGACAGCGAATACAACCAGTACGAAGTCGAAGCCGAGAACATGGGCGACGCCCTGAACTACCTCGAAGACGGCATGCCGCTCGAAGTGGTGTTCTACGACGGCAAGGCCATCTCGGTCGAAGTGCCGACCAGTGTCGAGCGCGAGATCACCTGGACCGAACCGGCCGTCAAGGGCGACACCTCGGGCAAGGTGCTCAAGCCCGCCAAGATCGCCACCGGCTTCGAAGTGCCCGTGCCGCTCTTCGTGTCGCAAGGCGACAAGATCGAAATCGACACCCGCACGGGCGAATACCGCAAGCGCGTCTGAGCGCGCGGCGGCGCACCCGGCCAGAGGCTCCTTCGGGAGCCTTTTTCTTTGGGCGGCCGCGACAGGCGCAGCCACCGGCACCGATAGACTCGCCGCCTTCACTGTGCCGCCGCATCCCATGGCCAAGACCTCCCATTCCGACGAATTCAAGCGCCAGCTGGTCGACGAAGCGCTGAACCGCACGCCACGCGGCGGCTTTCCCGAACTGGAGAAGCGCCACGGCCTGAAGCCCGGCACGCTGTTCGACTGGGTGGAAACGCTGGGCCCGCCGCCCCCACCGGCCCCCTTCTCGTCGCTGCACTTCTGGGTCGGCACCACCCCCCTGTCCGACGCCGAATTCGGGGCCTACTTCGACGCGGCCGACGACTACTGGTCGCACGAAGTCGAGGAGATCGAGGCGGCCGACACGGACCTCACGGGCTGCGGCTTCTGCGTCGACCTGGGCATGCGCTTCCTCTATGACGAGGACCTGCTGCTGGTGATCCGCCTGGAAACGCCGGTGCCCGTGCGCGAGCTGGCCGAGATGAGCACGATCGAATCGGACGCGTCCGTGCAGGCCATCGTGGCCGCTTGCGCCGAGCGGGGCATCCGGAGCGCGAATGCCATGTTCGTCTACGCCGACCCGACCGAAGCGGTGACGGACAGGGCCAGGCTGTACAACGGCCTGCCCTACATCGGCCTGTTCCAGAGCAAGCCCGCCAAGAAGTGATCCGAAGGCAGCACCGGCGTAAGCTGGCGCGATGCACGCCGACACCGCCCCACCCGCCGTCCGCACCGAAACCAACGGCCCCGTCAGCACCATCGTCCTGAGCCGCCCGCACTGCCGCAACGCGGTCGACGGCCCCACTGCCGCCCTCCTGCGCGAAGCCTTCGAGCGCTTCGAGGCCGACGACGGCCAGCGCGTGGCCGTGCTGTGGGGCGAGCACGGCAGCTTCTGCGCCGGCGCCGACCTGGGTGCGGTGAACGACCCCGCCCGGCGCCATGAGCTCGACCCGGAGGGCGGCGGCACCGGACCGATGGGCCCGAGCCGCATGGCGTTGAAGAAGCCGCTGATCGCGGCCATCGCGGGCCATGCGGTGGCGGGCGGGCTGGAACTGGCGTTGCTGGCCGACCTGCGGGTGGCGGAAGAGAACGCCGTGCTCGGTGTGTTCTGCCGCCGCTGGGGCGTGCCGCTGATCGACGGCGGCACCGTGCGCCTGCCGCGCATCGTCGGCATGGGCCGCGCGCTGGACCTGATCCTCACCGGCCGGCCCGTGGCGGCGGACGAGGCGCTGGGCATGGGCCTGGTCAACCGCGTGGTGCCGGCCGGCCAGTCGCGCGCCGCGGCCGAGCAGCTGGCGCGCGAGATCGCCGCCTTCCCGCAGCAATGCATGCTGACGGACCGCGCCTCCGCCTACGGCCAGTGGGACCTGCCGCTGGCCGAGGCCCTGCGTGCCGAAGGCCGCCGGGGCGCGCCCATCGTGGCGGCCGAAGGTGCGGCCGGGGCGGCGCGCTTCGTCCAGGGCGAAGGGCGGCACGGGCGCTTCTGACCGGGCTTGTGGCCCGCCTGGCCCGATGCTTGCTGGGCGCACAATCACTGTCACCCGAAGCACCCGCGACCCCCCGCCCAAGAATGAGCCCCAACGACACGCACGACCTCCACGACAAACGCCTCGCCGACGCCTGGGCCACGCTCCAGGCCCACGCCGACCAGGGGCTGCCGCTCGACCACGATCCCTCCCGCCTGGCTTTTGCCGACCCCGAGTTCCTGCTGCGCCGCGAAACCCGCGGCCTGCGCATGCAACTGGAGCTGATGAAGCCCGACCTGGAGATGCGCGCCCACGGCATCGAGAACACGATCGTCGTCTTCGGCAGCGCGCGCTTTCGCAGCGAGGAAGAAATGGGCGCGCTCATCGCCCAGGCCGACGCCGCCGGCGACGCCAAGGCCGCCGCCCGCTGGCGCAAGCTGGCGCGTGGCAGCCACTACTACGAGCAGGCGCGCGCCTTCGGCAAGCTGGTCGCGCACTACAGCAACGACAAGGACCCGGCCGACCAGCTCTTCGTGTGCACGGGCGGCGGCCCCGGCATCATGCAGGCGGCCAACCGCGGCGCCTACGAGGGCGGCGGTCTGTCGGTCGGCCTGGCCATCGCGCTGCCGATGGAAGAGGCCGCCAACCCCTACGTCACGCCGGCGCTGTCGTTCAAGTTCCACTACTTCGCCATCCGCAAGATGCACTTCATGATGCGGGCGAAGGCGCTGGTGGCCTTCCCGGGCGGCTTCGGCACGCTGGACGAACTCTTCGAGGTCGTCACGCTCGTGCAGACCCGCAAGTCCAAGCAGGTGCCGATCGTGCTGTTCGGCTCCGAGTATTGGAAGCGGCTGATCGACTTCGACTTCCTGGTCGAGGAAGGCGTGATCTCGCCCGAGGACATCGACCTCTTCGAGTACGTCGACACGCCCGAGGATGCGTGGGCGGCGATCAAGCGCTTCTACAAGCTCTGAGCGGGTTTCATTGACCGAATCGGGCCGCAGCGCCCGTCCAGCGGGCGCGAGCAGCTATCTTTTCGATAGCGATCGAGGTTGACCCGGCGTGCTCTTGTCAGGGGCTGCGCTCGGCACCCGGCGCGTCGGGCAGCGCGGCGTCGGGCGCGTCGTCTGCAGGCCGGTGCGATGCGCCCAGCCCCATGCCCATGCCCGCGCCACCGGCCATCGCGCCCCCGGCACCGCCGCCACCCGCACCCCCACGGCCACCCGCGCCACCCGTTCCCTGCCCGGCGCCGCCGCCGCGCGATCCAGCACCGCCAGCGGCCCCGGGACGCGCCGGCCCCTGCGGCGGCACCACCAGGTCGGCCGGCACGGGTGCCAGGTCCAGCGCCTCGCGGATGAAGCCGCGCAGCGAGGCGACCAGCGGCCCGACAAGCACGACCCGCCCCGCCACCATGTCCTGCGCCGCCTGCACGGCCAGGCGCACTTGCTCTTCGGTGCCGAGCAGGATCACGTCGGACAGCGCCGCCTCCACCGCGTCGCGGATGCGGCGCCGCCGCTCGGCGACGCTCGCCGGCAGTTCGCGTTCCACCGGCAGCACGGCCTCGACGTCGCCGGCTGGCGTGGCCTGTGCTCGGACGCGCCCGCCGCCGTGCGAGGGATCGACCTCGAGGTTGCCGGTGAACGAGCCGCCCAGCACCTTGTAGGCGGCGATCAGCGTGCGCAGGCGCTCGTTGATCTGCCGGTTCTGGCGCTCGCGCCGCCGCTGCAGCGTCTGCATGAACACAAGGCGGATGCCGACTGCCACCAGCGACACGAGCACCAGCCCGAACAGGGTGGTCACAGCCGCGGACCAGGAGGAGAAGTCGAAGGCGTTGCGCATGGCTGCAAGTGTCACGCAGCGGCGATGGGGGTCCGCGTCGGCGCGCCGCCCGGCCGCGTTCAGGACGGCGGCGCGCGCAGCCCCCACACCGCCCGCGCACCGGAGGCGACGACGGCGCCCACGACCCAGAACACGCCGCCGATGCCGATCAGCGCGCCGAGCGAGCCGAAGAGCATGGGCATGGCAACGCTCGACGCATTGATCGTCATGAGCCGCAGCCCCAGCGCCTCGCCGTGGCGGGTGTGCGGCGTGATCTGGTGCAGCATGCTCATGACCATCGGCTGCACCGCGCCCAGCGCGAAGCCCAGCACCACGGAGCACAGGCCCATAAGCCAGGGCGACTCCAGCAGCGGGTAGACCGAAAACACGAGGGCCGTGACGATCGTCGACGTGAGGATCACGCTGCGCTCCGACGCGCGCGCCGCCAGCACCGGCAGCAGCACCCGCACGAGGGCAGCGGCGATGGCGAAGGCGCCCAGGATCGAGCCGATGACCGAGGCGCTCAGGCCGCGCTCGTGCCCCAGCACCGGCAGCACGAAGGCGTGCACGTCCCAGCTCGAGGACTGCAGCCAGTTGACGAACAGCAGGCGGCGGAACATCGGTTCGCGCAGCAGGTCCCAGGCGCGCGTGGGCACGGCGCCCACGGCGGGCGGCGTGCGCGCGGGTTCGTCCACGCTGCGCACCAGCAGCCAGCAGGCGATCGGCAGCAGCGCCATCACGGCGAAGCAGACGCGAAAGGATGGCAGGTCGGCCGGCGCGCCGCCCCACAGCCGGCTGCCATGGTCGATGAGCAGACCCGCGACGAACGGGCCAAGGAAGTTGGCGCCGGCCGGCGCGATCGCCAGCCAGCTGAACATGCGCTTGAGCTGCGTCGGGTTGCTCGCAGCCCGTCCCACATGGCGCTGCAGCGCGATGACCGTGGCGCCGGTCGACCCACCGGTGAGCAGCGCCGCCACGCACATGGCAGGGAACACCGGAAAGGCCAGCACCAGCGCCGCGCCGGCCACGGCCGCGATCACCGACAGCGCCAGCGGCCGCTTGAGCCCGTGCCGGTCGGCGAAGCGGCCGGCAGGCAGCGCGAGGAACACCTGCGTGAGCGCGAACAGCGCGATCAGCACCCCGACCGCCGCCGGGCTGTAGCCCTGCTGCAGCGCCAGCAGCGGCGTGGCCAGGCGCATGCCGGCCATGGTGGCATGCAGGCAGACCTGGGCGAGGATCAGGCGCAGCAGTTCGGCGCCGTTCATGGGCGCCTCGGCTTTTCAAGCCAAATCGGGCTGCAGCGCCCGTCCTGCCTGCGAGAGCAGCTATGGATTCGATAGCAACCGGCTGGCGCGGGCACCGTCACGGCGCCCCGTCGTCGTCGAGCGGCGCGGGCTCGGCATCCAGCCCCGGCAGCAGCGTCTGGGCCTGCGCCTCGGGCACTGCCTCGACCTTGCGCAGCGCCAGCCGCATCTGCTTGGCGCGGGTGTCGGCCTTGTCCAGGGTGTCGGAGGCCTTGGCCACCTGTTCCTTGAGCTTCTCGACCCAGTCGCCGAACCGGCCGAACTCGGTCTTGACGGCGCCCAGCACCTTCCACACCTCCGAGGCCTGCTTCTCCAGCGCGAGCGTCCGAAAGCCCATCTGCAGCGAATTGAGCATGGCCAGCAGCGTGGTCGGGCCGGCGAGCGTCACGCGGTGCTGGCGTTGAACGGCGTCCATCAGGCCAGGCCGGCGCAGCACCTCGGCATACAGGCTTTCGACCGGCAGGAAGAGGATCGCGAAGTCGGTCGTGTGCGGCGCGGCGAGGTAGTTTTCGGCGATGGACTTCGCCTCGGCACGCACCCGCGCCTCGAGCGCCTTGCCGGCGAGCTCGACCGCTGCGGCATCCACGCGCTCGTGCGCGTCGAGCAGCCGCTCGTAGTCGTCGCGCGGGAACTTGGCGTCGATGGGCAGCCACACCGGCGCGCCGTCGTCGCCGCGGCCGGGGAAGCGCACCGCGAAGTCCACGCGCTGGCCGCTGCGGGGCTTGGTCTCGATCTGGCGCGCGTACTGCTCGGCCGTGAGCACCTGCTCGAGCAGCGCCTCGAGCTGCACCTCGCCGAACACGCCGCGGGTCTTCACGTTGGTCAGCACGCGCTGCAGGTTGCCCACGCCCACCGCCAGCGTCTGCATCTCGCCCAGGCCCTTGTGCACCTGCTCCAGCCGCTCGGCCACCTGCTTGAAGCTTTCGCCCAGGCGCGCTTCGAGCGTGCTCTGCAGCTTCTCGTCGACCACCTGGCGCATCTCGTCGAGCTTGGTGGCGTTGCTGGCCTGCAGCTGGGTGAGCTGCTGTTCCATCGTCGCGCGCACTTCGGCGATGCGGCGGGCATTGGTTTCGCTGAGCGACTGCAGCTGCGTGTTGAGCGCCTCGGCCAGCGACTGGCGCAGCGTATCGATCTGGCGCGCGAAGGCGTCCAGCCGCTCGGCCTGCGCCTGCATCGCGTGCGTGCCCTGCTGCACCAGCGCCGCCTGGAAGGCCGCCAGGCCCTCGCCCTGCTCGCGCCGCGCGGCCTGGGTCGAGAGCGTGACCTCCTCCAGCTTGCCGGCATGGGTCTGCTGCAGCTGGCCGAGCAGTTGCTCGGTGGTGGTGCGGACCTCGGCCAGCCGGCGGGCGTTGGACTCGGTCAGTCCGTGCAATTGGGTGTTGAGCGTTTCGCCCAGGGTGCCCTGCATGCGGGCGAGCTGCTGGGCGAAGGCATCGATCTGCGCGTTCTGCGTGCGCGCCGTCTCCGCCCCCTGCGCCAGCAGCGCCTGCTGGAAGGTGGCGAGCTGCTGGGCGCTTTCCTGCCGGGTGGCGCGGGCCGAGTCCGACAGCTCCTGCCGCAGCGAGCGCTCGGCCTTGTCGACGGCACCGTCGACCACCGTTGCCAGCACCGTGGCGTCTGGCGGCGCGGGGCGGCGCAGCAGGAGCACCAGCACGAGGATGAGGTTGAGGGCCGCCAGCGCGAGCAGCAGCCAGGTCTCGAGGGGCAAAGCAGGCATCCGGTGGCTACGTCGCTCAGTTCTTGGCCAGCACGGCCGGGTTCACGGGGGTCAGAGGCTTGCCGTTGACGAGGTAGCCGATCAGGTTGTCGACGGCCAGGTCGGCCATGGCCTTGCGCGTGGGCACCGTGGCGCTGGCGATGTGCGGCGTAAGCACGACGTTGGGCACGGTGAGCAGGTCGGGGTGCACTTTCGGCTCGCCCTCGAACACGTCCAGGCCCGCGGCGGCGATCCGCTTCTCCTTCAGGGCGACGGCCAGCGCCGCATCGTCGACGATGCCGCCGCGCGCGATGTTGACCAGCGTGGCGGTGGGCTTCATCAGCGCGATCTCGGCGGCGCCGATGGTGTGGTGAGAGGCCGGCGTGTAGGGCACGACGAGCACGACGTGGTCGGCCGTCTTCAGCAGCTCTTCCTTGCCGACGTAGCTCGCCTTGCATTCAGCCTCGAGCGCCGCATCGAGCCGCGAGCGGTTGTGGTAGACCACCTTCATGCCGAAGCCGTGCGCGCCGCGCCTGGCGATGCCCTGCCCGATGCGCCCCATGCCGATGATGCCCAGCGTGCTGCCGTGGATGTCGCTGCCCGAGAACATGTCGTAGGCCCACTTCTGCCACTTGCCGGCGCGCAGGAAATGCTCGCTCTCGGCGATGCGGCGGGCCGTGGCCATGAGCAGTGCGAAGCCGAAGTCGGCGGTGGTCTCGGTCAGCACGTCGGGCGCGTTGGTGCCCAGCACGCCATGGGCCGTCATGGCCTCGGTGTCGAAATTGTTGTAGCCCACGGCCATGTTGGCGCAGATCTTCAGGTCGGGGCAGGCGGCGAGCAGTTCGGCGTCGATGCGCTCGCTGCCGGTGGTGAATACGCCCACCTTGCCCTGCAGCTTCTCGATCAGCTGCGCCTTGCTCCAGGCCTCGTCGGCCTGGTTGGACTCGACCTCGAAGTGCTGCGCGAGGCGCTCGATGGTTTCGGGAAAGATCGCACGGGCGACCAGGACCTTGGGCTTGCTCATGGGCGTGACCTCAACGGAAGAAGATGAACGTGACCAGCACGAAAAGCGGCAGCAGGATGGCACCTGACCAGGCCATGTAGCCGAAGAAACTCGGCATCTTGACGCCGCGGTCTTCGGCGATGGCCTTGACCATCAGGTTGGGCGCGTTGCCGATGTAGCTGTTGGCGCCCATGAACACCGCGCCGGCCGAGATGGCGGCCAGGGTGCTGGCGTAGGTGGTCATGAGCGCCGCGGGGTCGCCGCCGGCGGTGTTGAAGAACACGAGGTAGGTCGGCGCGTTGTCCAGGAAGGAACTCAGGATGCCGGTCGCCCAGAAATACATCGCCGGGTCGGGCTGGCCATCGGGCCGCGTGACGGCCGCGACGATCGCGCCGAAGGGCCCGTTCACGCCCGCCTTGAGCATGGCGATGACCGGGACGATCGTGAGGAAGATGCCGGCGAAGAGCTTGGCCACCTCGGCCATCGGGCCCCAGCCGAACTGGTTGTCGGCGTGCACCTGCGGCGCGGTGAGCTTCAGGGAGAGCAGCGTCACGCCGATGAGGCCGACGTCGCGCACCAGGCCCGGCAGCCCGACCGGCGTGCCGAACACGTCGAAGCTCAGGTCGGACTTCCACACGCCGCTCAGCAGCACCAGCACCACGATGGCCGCCAACAGCGCGAAGTTGGCCGCACCCTCGAAGCGGATTCCGCGCGTGTCGGGCGTCGGGTCGACGGGCAGCACGCCCTCCTTGCGGTAGTAGTGGCGGTCGACGAGGTAGAACAGCCCCAGCAGCACCGCCAGGCAGAACAGCGTGTCGGGCAGGATGTTCAGCAGCGTCCAGAAAAATTCCACGCCCTTGAGGAAGCCGAGGAACAAGGGCGGGTCGCCCAGCGGCGTGAGGGACCCTCCGACGTTCGACACGATGAAGATGAAGAACACCACGACGTGCGCCCTGTGCACGCGGTTGTCGTTGGCGCGGATCAGCGGGCGGATCAGCAGCATCGAGGCGCCGGTGGTGCCCATGACGCTGGCCAGCGCGGCGCCGATGGCAAGGATCGCGGTGTTCAGGCCCGGTGCCCCATGCAGGTTGCCCCGGATGTGGATGCCGCCCGCGACGGTGAAGAGGGCCGTGAGCAGGATGATGAAAGGAACGTACTCGGCCACCAGCGCATGCACGAACTGCGTGCCGGCCGCGGGCAGGCCGTACACCGCCGCGAACGGGATCAGGAAAGCCAAGGCCCAGCCGGCCGCGACTTTGCCGAAGTGGTGATGCCAGAAGGAAGGCGCGAGCAGCGGCATGAGCGCGATCGACAGCAGGATGCCGGCGAAGGGCACGCCCCACCAGGGCGAGAGCCGGGCGCCGTCGAACTCGGCGGCATGGGCGACGGCAGGCAACAGCGCGGGCAGCAACAGGCCCGCCAGGAGGCGAAGGGCGGGTTTCATCGGGACGGTCGATGCGGTCGGGGGCAAGGTCGGCAGCCGCATCGTCACTCGGCGGGCTGCTCGATCTCGAACACCTGGCGCAGGTAGGCGAGGTATCTCTCGTCGTCACACATGCCCTTGCCGGGCGTGTCCGACAGCTTGGCCACGGGCTGGTCGTTGCAGCGGACCATCTTGATGACGATCTGCAGCGGCTCGTAGCCCAGGTCGTTCGTGAGGTTGGTGCCGATGCCGAATGCCAGCTGGCAGCGGCCGCGGAACTGCTGGTAGAGCTCGATGGTGCGCGGCACCGTGAGACCGTCGCTGAAGATCAGCGTCTTGGTCTTGGGGTCGACGCGGTTGGCGATGTAGTGCGCGATCATGCGCTCGCCCCAGTTGAAGGGGTCGCCGCTGTCGTGGCGCGAGCCGTCGAAGAGCTTGCAGAAGTACAGGTCGAAGTCGCGCAGGAAGGCGCTCATGCCGTACACGTCGGACAGCGCGATGCCCAGGTCGCCGCGGTACTCACGGGCCCACATCTCGAAGCCGAAGATCTGGCTGTCGCGCAGTCGCGGCCCGAGCGCCTGGCAGGCCTGCAGGTACTCGTGCGCCATGGTCCCCAGCGGAAGCAGGCCCAGCTTCATCGCGTACAGCACGTTGCTGGTGCCGGCGAGCTGCGGTTGCGCTGCGGCGCCGGGCACCGGGCGCGGCTGCACGGCGCCGAGCTGGCTGGTGAGCGTGCGCAGCACCTCCTCGTGCCATTGCGTGGAGAAGCGGCGGCGCGTGCCGTAGTCGGCGATCTTCAGGTCGGACAGGCCGTCGGCCTGCAGCAGCGCGATCTTCTCGTCGAGCCGGCGGCGGCCTTCGGCGAAGTCAGGCCGGCGCTGCGTGTTGCGAAAGTAGACCTCGTTGACGATGGCCAGCACCGGGATCTCGAACAGGATCGTGTGCAGCCAGGGGCCGCGGATGCTGATGTCAAGCTCGCCCGTGTCCCTGGGCGTGATGTCGATGTACTTCTCGTTGAGCTGGAAGATGCCGAGGAAATCGACGAAATCGCTCTTGATGAAGCGCATCGAGCGCAAGTACGCGAGCTCTGGCTCCTTGAACTTCAGCGAGCACAGTGCGCGCACCTCCTCGCGGATCTCGTTGGCGAACTGCGCCAGGTTGACGCCCGGGTTGCGGCACTTGAAGCGGTACTCGACACGCGCACCGGGGAAGTGGTGGAGCACCACCTGCATCATCGTGAACTTGTACAGATCGGTGTCGAGGAGGCTCTGGATGATCATGGTGCGCGCGAGGGCCGCTTGTCTCGGCGGCACAGGGGGTTCAGGAGGGGGCGACAGGGGCGTGCGACCGATTATCACGGGGCCCGTCGGCCTCTGCCTACGGGGCGTCCCCGGAGCGTCCTACCGGCCGGATGAGAGGGGTGCCGGACAGTGCGTGCACGGCGGCGCCACAGACCGCCGGACACCTGTTCAAGCAAAGGAGTTCGACATGAACAAAGACACCATCGAAGGCAACTGGAAGCAGCTCAAGGGCAAGGTCAAGGAACAGTGGGGCAAGCTGACGGACGACGATTTCGACGTCATCGCCGGCAAGCGCGACCAGCTGCTCGGACGCATCCAGGAACGCCACGGCATCACCAAGGACGAGGCCGAAAAGCAGGTCAAGGAATGGGAAAGCGCCGAAGGCCGCACGCCCGCCGCGCTCTGGTTCGAGAAGTACTGAGCACGCCTCCCGTACCGATCACCCCACTCCAATCCCCCAACACCACAAAGACCTCAGGAGATTCCATCCATGAAAAAGCACCTGTTGATGATGGCCATTGCCTCGACCTGCTTCATCGGCGTTCACGCCAGCGCCATGACCAGCGACGAGTACAAGGCCGGCAAGGACAAGATCGAAGCCGACTACAAGGCCGCGAAGGCCCAGTGCGGCACGCTCAAGGACAACGCCAAGGACGTGTGCGAGAAGGAAGCCAAGGGTAAGGAGAATGTTGCCAAGGCCGAGCTGGAGCAGCAATACAAGCCCAGCGCCTCTCACCAGCGCAAGGTCGCCGAGGAAAAGGTGAAGGCCGACTATGAAGTCGCCAAGGAAAAGTGCGACGACATGAAGGGCGACGCCAAGGACGCCTGCGTGAAGGAAGCCAAGGCGATGGAAGCCAAGGGCAAGGCCGACATCAAGGCCATGAAGATGTAATCAGGCCTGCGGCCTTCAGCGGAAACGGCGCCCTCGGGCGCCGTTTTTCTTTGCTCAGGCCTTCGCGTCGACCTTGAGCGGGCCGATCACGCGCAGCAATTCCTGCGGCAAAGGTACCGGCCGCTGGCTGGCCCGATCGACGTAGACGTGGACGAAGTGACCCTGTGCGGCGGCAGTGGGCGCCCCTTGCGCGAACAGGCCGATCTCGTAGCGCACGCTCGAACTGCCCACGTGCGCCACGCGGATGCCCGCCTCCACCATCTGCGGAAAGGCCAGCGGCGCGAAGTAGTTGCACTGCGTCTCGACCACGAAACCGACGGTGCTGCCGTGGTGGATGTCGAGCGCCCCCTGCTCGATCAGCAGGGCATTGACCGCCGTGTCGAACCAGCTGTAGTACACGACGTTGTTGACGTGACCGTAGAGGTCGTTGTCCATCCAGCGGGTGGGGATCGCGCGGAAGGCGCGGTAGCTGCTGCGGGGCTGGGGCGAGGGGCGGCTGCTCATGGTGGGGCGGCATTCTGCCAGCGACGTCGGCCACGGCCTGTCGCGTCGGCCACGCCTTCCCGGTGCCGCCAAAACGCCGGTTCCAGCCTCGAGTTAGGGGTCCGCGCCTAATTTGCTGCATTGCAACAAAAAGAGCTTGAAGTGCGGGATGGCCGCTGCCATACTTCACCTCATGCTGCACCGCAACAAAAAGAGCAGCAACCCGACACCGCCCATTCACTCAATTTCTGGAGATCCCCATGGCACTCACCGCTGACCAAATGATCGCTGCCCACAAGGCCAACGTCGAAGCCCTCTTCGGCCTCACCACCAAGGCTTTCGAAGGCGTCGAAAAGATCGTCGAACTGAACGTGCAAGCCTCCAAGGCCGCCCTGAGCGAAGCCGCCGGCACCACGCAAGCGCTGCTGAGCGCCAAGGACGCACAGGAGCTGCTGACGCTGCAAGCCAGCCTGATGCAGCCCATCGCCGAGAAGACCGCTGCCTACAGCCGTCACCTGTACGAAATCGCCCAGGGCACCAGCGCCGAGTTCACCAAGGCCTTCGAAGCCAAGGCAGCCGAAGCCCAGCAAACCTTCGTCGGCCTGGTCGACAGCGCGGCCAAGAACGCCCCCGCCGGCTCGGAAACCGCCGTCGCCATGATGAAGAGCGCCGTGGCTGCCGCCAACAACGCCTTCGAATCGGTGCAAAAGGCCGTGAAGCAAGCGTCCGACGTCGCCGAAGCCAACTTCAACGCCGTGTCGGCCCAGGCCGTCAACGCCGCCAAGACCGCCACCGCCAAGGCCAAGCGCTGATCGGCAGCCGGGCCTGGCGCCCGGCCGCGAATCGAATCGATCGGGGTGCGCCCGCTGCGCACCCACAAGTTGTCTCCTTGGGTTCCTCGGGACCCAATTCAGGCCCCGTCATCGCGACGGGGCCTTTTTTTCGCCCGAACGGGCCCCGCCTATCATTGGCGGCTTCCCCATTCACAGCGAGACACTCACCATGCAGATCGAGGGCAAGGTTTTCATCGTCACGGGCGGCGCTTCGGGCCTGGGTGAGGGCACGGCCCGCATGCTGGCCGAGCTTGGCGGCAAGGTCGTCATCGCCGACATGCAGGCCGACAAGGGCCAGGCGGTCGCCCAGGAGATCGACGGCGTCTTCGTCAAGTGCGACGTCAGCCAGGAGGTCGACGGCCAGGCCGCGGTGGCTGCGGCGCTGAAGCTGGGCAAGCTGGTCGGCCTCGTCAATTGCGCCGGCATCGCGCCGGCCGAGAAGACCGTGGGCAAGAACGGCCCGCACGCGCTGGCCGTGTTCAGCAAGACCGTCACCGTCAACCTCATCGGCAGCTTCAACATGATCCGCCTGGCCGCGGACGCCATGGCGAAGAACGAGCCCGAGCCCACCGGCGAGCGCGGCGTGCTCATCAGCACCGCCTCGGTCGCGGCGTACGACGGCCAGATCGGCCAGGCCGCGTACAGCGCCAGCAAGGGCGGCGTGGTGGGCATGACCTTGCCGATCGCCCGCGACCTGGCGCGCAGCGGCATCCGCAACATGACCATCGCGCCCGGCATCTTCGGCACGCCCATGCTGTTCGGCATGCCGCAGGAGGTGCAGGACGCCCTGGCCGCCAGCGTGCCCTTCCCCTCGCGCCTGGGCACGCCGCAGGACTACGCGAAGCTGGCCAGGCACATCATCGAGAACGACATGCTCAACGGCGAGGTGATCCGCCTGGACGGCGCGATCCGGCTTGCACCGCGCTGAGTCTGGGCCAGCCAGCTGCTACGTTTTTGATAGCTGCCCGCGCCCGTCCCGCGGGCGCTACAAGGCTTTTTTGCTCAAGAAACTGCGACGCTCCAGCCGCTCGTGCCGCGCGATCACCTGGGCGCCGAAGAGCACCAGCGTGGCGGCGATCTCCAGGCTCAGCAGCACCACGATGGCGGTCGTCAGCGAGCCGTAGACCACGTTGACCTGCGACAGCGTCGAGAAGTACCACACCAGCACCCGACGCGTGAGCTCCCACAGCAGCGCCGCCGTCACGCCGCCGATCAGCGCATGCCGGAACGACAGGCGCCCGACCGGCATCACGAGGTACAGCGAGGTCAGCATGAAGACCTCGCCGCCCAGTCCCACCAGGTACAGCAGCACGCCCGACACGCCGCTGAGCGACCAGCTGCGGCCGAACAGGTCGACCTGCTCCTGCCCGATCAGCTGCAGCGCCCCAGACACCAGCGTGACCAGCAGCAGTCCGAAGCACAGGCACAGGATGTAAAGGTAGGGCATCACCACCGACACCAGCATGTGCCGGCCGTGCGTGGCCTTGCGATGGTGGAAGATCACTGCCATGGCGCTTTCCAGCACCGTGAAGGCGAGCGAGCTGAAGAACACCATCGTGACGAAGAGCACCGGGCCCATCAAGTCGCGGTGATCGAGGAAGTTCGCGAGCTCGTGCACGACCGCGCCGGACTGCCCCGGCAGCAGCCAGCCCAGGTAGCGGCCGATGGTGGACAGCAGCAGGTCCTGCGGCAGCACGTGCGACAGGACGATCACCGACAGGATCAGCAGCGGCACGATGGACAGCAGCGCGTAGTAGGCGACGGCCCCGGCCAGCAGCAGCCCCTGGTTGGCTCGGAACTCCTTGAGCGCCTGCCACATGAAGCCCGGCGGGTTGCGCCAGAGGGTGGCCCCGTCCGCGGCGGCGGGCGGGGGCGCGTCGGTGGGCAGCAAGGGCTCGGGCATGGTGTGGCGGCAGTATGACGTCGCCCGGGCACACGACGGCGTAGGAGAGGCTTGCGTATCATCGGCCGCTCCCCTGCCCCGCCTGCCTCTGACGCGCCGCCATGGCGATCCCCCAGACCTTCATCCAAGAGCTCATCGCTCGCGCCGACATCGTCGAGATCGTCGGCCGCTACGTGCAGCTCAAGAAGGGCGGCGCCAATTTCATGGGGCTGTGCCCCTTCCATGGCGAGAAGTCGCCGTCCTTCTCGGTCAGCCCGACCAAGCAGTTCTATCACTGCTTCGGCTGCGGGGCGCACGGCAACGCCATCGGCTTCCTGATGGAGCACGGCGGCATGGGCTTTCGGGAAGCCGTGCAGGACCTGGCCGGCCAGTACGGCCTGGAGGTGCCGGAGGACGACGCCTCGCCCGCCGAGCGCGAACGTGCCGCGGCGCAGCGACAGAAGCAGGCCACGCTGAGCGACGTGCTGGAGAAGGCGGGCGAGGCCTATCGCAAGCTGCTGCGCCAGTCGCCGCGCGCGATCGAGTATTTCAAGGGCCGCGGCGTGTCGGGCGAGGTCGCCAAGGCCTTCGGGCTGGGCTACGCGCCCGAGGGCTGGCGCACGCTGGCGGGCGTGTTTCCGGACTACGCCGACCCGCTGCTGGCCGAGAGCGGCCTGGTCATCGTCGGCGAGGACGGCGAGGACAAGCGCTACGACCGTTTCCGCGACCGCGTGATGTTCCCGATCCGCAACGTCAAGGGCGAATGCATCGGCTTCGGCGGCCGCGTGCTGGGCGACGAGAAGCCCAAGTACCTCAACTCGCCCGAGACGCCGGTCTTCAGCAAGGGGCGCGAGCTCTACGGCCTGTTCGAGGCCCGCAGCGCACTGCGCGACAAGGGCTACGCGCTGGTCACCGAGGGCTACATGGACGTGGTCGCGTTGGCCCAGCTGGGCTTCGCCAACGCCGTCGCCACGCTGGGCACCGCCTGCACGCCGGAACACGTGCAGAAGCTGTTCCGCTTCACCGACGCGGTGGTGTTCAGCTTCGACGGCGACGCCGCCGGCCGCCGGGCCGCACGCAAGGCGCTGGACGCCGCCCTGCCCTTCGCCACCGACGTGCGCAGCGTGAAGTTCCTGTTCCTCCCGGCCGAGCACGACCCCGACAGCTTCATCCGCGAGCACGGCGCCGAGGCCTTCGCGCGCTTCGTGGCCGAGGCGACGCCGCTGTCGCGCTTCATGGTCGAGGCCGCGCGCGAGGGCTGCGACCTGGGCACGGCCGAGGGCCGCGCTCACATGGCGGCCAACGCACGGCCGCTGTGGAGCGCGCTGCCCGACGGCACGCTCAAGCGGCAGATGCTGGGTGAGCTGGCCGAACTGATCCAGCTCGACAGCCGCGAACTGGGCGGCCTGTGGGCCGCCGCACCGGCACCGCGCGCCGCGCCACGGAGTGAAGAGCGCTATCAAAAAGAGAGCTGGTCGCGCCCGGACGACGCGCCTTTCGAGCCTTTTTCGCCCCAGGAAGGCCGCCGCAGCGGCCGTTCATCGCGCCGTGGGCCACCGCCGGCGCGCGGCCGCACCCAGCCGCTCTCGCGGGCCGACGTCGCGGTGCGACTGCTGCTGTCGCAACCGGCCGAATGGGACGCCCTGTCGCACGAGTTGCACGCGCTGCTGTGCGAGCTGCCGGGCGAACACGGCGAGTTCTTCACCTGGTTCGACAGCCAGGTCCACGAGCACGGCATCCAGCCCTGGGCGGCCTTGCGCGAAGGCCTGCGCGGCCTCAACTTCGAAGCGCTGGTCGACCGGCTGATGGCGCCGTCGGCCGCCGCCAGCCCCGAGGCCGAGGCGGCCGCACCCGCCGACGTGGCGGCGGAATTGCGCAACGTGCTGGACTTCATGCTGGACGAGCACCTGAAGGCCCAGCAGACCGCGGTGCTCGCCACGGTGGGCAGCGACCCGCAGGCCCTGGAGCGCTACAAGGCGCTGGAGCGGCGCCGGCTGGAGTTGCGCCAGCGACTGGCGCGCAGCCGCTACACCGGCTGATGGACGCCACGTGGCGTCAAGGTGCTTGAAAAAGCGGCATCGCGGTATAATGTAAGGCTTCGCATCACGCGAATCAGGCAAGAGCGACAGCGGCACCTCCGGGCCGGCCCGGCATCCAAGATCGGATGCAGCATCCCACCAGCAGGATCAGGGCCCCTTCCGTCCCCGGGCGGAAGGACCACCGCAAGGACCGCACACCAAATGTTCGCCCGCACATCTTGCCGCGGAAGACGCCTTGCGGTTTTTTGCCCGCCAGGAGCCTTCCGGCTATCGATTTCCGTCTGCCCCGCGCCGGGCTTTCGCCATCGGCGCCTGTGTTTCCGCTCGTCCGTCGTTCTTGTTTCATGAGGTCTTATGCCCAGTTCTAAGAAGCCAGCAGCCACAGCGTCCGTGAAGGCCCCCGCCAAGTCCGCCCCCAAGGCACCAGCCAAGGGGACGGCCAAGGCCGCTGCGGCAGACAAACCCGTGAAGGCCGCCGCTTCGGCGGCCACCAAGCCCAGCGCATCCGCCAAGACCGTGACCAAGAAACCGACCGCCCCCGCCGAAAGCAAGAAGCCCGCTGCCGCCGCAGCCGCCACCGAAGACGCGCCCAAGAAGAAGCCCGGCCGCCCGCCCAAGGCCGCCGCCGCGGGTGCGCCCGCCGCCACCGGCGCCAAGCGCGGCCGCAAGCCCAAGGGCGCCGAGCCGAAGGAGATCGAGGAAGACTTCTCCGACGTCGAAGCCGAGTTCGCCGAGGAAGAACCGGCGCCGGCCGCCGAGGCCGTGGTCGAGAAGGTCAAGCCGCTGCGCATGAAGATCAGCAAGGCGAAGGAACGCGCCTTGATGAAGGAATTCGGCCTGGACGAGACCGTCCTGTCCGAGGAAGACATGGCCAAGCGCCGCCAGCGCCTGAAGACGCTGATCACGCTCGGCAAGACCCGCGGCTACCTGACGCAGACCGAGATCTCCGACCACCTGCCCGACAAGCTGGTGGACGCCGAGACCATGGAAGTCGTGGTCACCATGCCCAA
>JAFEEH010000199.1 GCA_018241185.1 Pseudomonadota bacterium
CACCGCCTGCTGGTAGTTCGCGTAGCGCTGATCCCAAGCGCCCTGGTTCTGCGCGATGAATTCCCCGAGCGGATCGGCTTTCTGCCCCATGGCCCCTGCCAGTGCATCCCCAATCACATTGCCAATAGCATCTGCCGCCCGCCCCGCAAGGGCTGGCGGCATTTTTCTTATGGAAGCAGTGCTGCCCCTCAGGCCGGGAGCAGTTTCGACCGGATGAAGCGCGCGCTGCGCTGCAGCCGGCGCAGGCGGTCGACCAGGCCCACGGGCCGCTCGTAGGCACCCAACTGCGGCCTGTAGCGCAATGTCCAGGCCTGACGCATGAAGGGCGCGTTGGCCCGCACCGGCGTGCCGTCGCCGCGCTCGCCGGCCAAGTAGTTGCCGTCGTAGGAGCGCAGCATGAGTTGCCCGTCGCGCAGCGGGATGCTGTGGAACAGCGCGGCGGGCCCCTGCGCATCGGCCAGTCGCACCACGTCATCCTTTCGCGCATCCACGCTGAGGTAGTGTCCCACTGGGGTGCGCAACGCGATACGGCAGAGGCCATGGTCTTCCAGCCTCAACTGCAGCGCCGCCGTCTCGGGGCCGCGCACCCAGCGAAGCGCTTCACCGGCCGCGTCCCCGCCGGCCAGCCAGGCGCCGCCCGGGCTGCTCAACGCGAAGCTGTCGTCCAGCGCGGCGGTCAGGCGGGGGTCGTCGATCTCGTCGAGGCCGATGAACCGGTAGCCCATGCCTTGCAGCCGCGGAACCAGGGAACGGGTGAGTTCGAGCGTGCGGCTTCCTTCGGCCACCGCATCCATGTCGGCGACGCTGTCGTGCATGACCACGATGCCACCGCCATGGCGCTCGATCTGCGCCAGGTATTGCTGCTCGGCCTCTTCCACCGACTGGCCCAGTCGCCAGCAATGGCAGTCGATGCCGGGCACCTCCCAGTACACGGGCCCCACATGCCCCAGCGAGCTGCGCAGGTCGATGTTCAGTTCGTTGGCCACCTCGGGCGACCACTTGCCGTAGGTCGCGCGCAGGAAGACACGGCCGTCGCGGCTGTAGCGGCGGATGAGTCCATCCGTGCGGATGATCTGCTCACGCACGTCGCCTCCCGCCGCCACGTAGTAGGGCATGTCGGGGTGGTCGTAGGTGTGGTTCCCGATGATGTGGCCTGCCGCATGCAAACCGGCCAGCACCTCGGGACGCTGCTCGGCGTATTTGCCGACCACGAAAAAGGTCGCGCGCACACCCCGCCCGGCGAGGAACGCGCCGATGGCCGCGCTGTCTGGGCCCGGACCGTCGTCGTAGGTCAGGCACAGCGTGCGCTCGGGCAGGCGCAGACCGGCGATGCTGCCGCGTTCTAGCAAGGCAGACCTGCCTGTTCACCCCCCGGTTGACGTACGCCGACGACGCGTTCGAACACCCGCAGGTACTGGCTGGCCACGTACGGGCGCATGTGCCGGTCCAGGAAAAGACCGCGTTCCGGGTTGCTTGGCTCGCCTTCGTCCAGGGCGCGCTCCAGCAGGCGGTGCAGCGCCACCAGATCGCCCATGGCGAAAGTGTCCGCGTGGCCGGCCACGGCTTCGGGAAGGCCGCCAGCCTCCGAGACGATCATCCGGCAACCGCAGGCCAGCCCTTCGAGGGCAACGATGCCGAAGCCTTCGGGTCCCATCGAAGGCACGACCATCGTGCGATGCCGGTTGAGGCAACGTGCCAGGGCCTCGCCCTGCAGGTAGCCGCTGAAATGAATGCGATCCTGCAGCCTGAGGGCCTCCACCCTGGCGCGCAACCTGTCGTACTCCGTGCCCTCGCCCACCACCGTGAGCGTGAACGGGCGCTGGATCAGCCGACAGGCATCGATCAGCATGTCGCAGCCCTTCTGCTGCACGAGGCGGCCGACGAACACGAAGTCGCGATCACGCCTCTCCTCCGGATACACCCGGAATACGGAATCGTCGTAGCAGTTGTAGATGACGTCCGATTCGGCTCCGACCACGCGCGACACGCTGGCACTGACCGCGACGTTGCGCGTGGCGTGCCGCACCATGCGGCGCTTGAGACGAGTCTTCAGTCCGTGCCCCTGCGTGAGATGAAAGTCGTTGTGCGACACGACCCATTTCTTGAACGGGTTGAACGCGAACAGCCAGGCGCCCTTGAGGGTGATGTTCGGCATGTACACCACGTCGGCCCAAGCAAAGAGCTGCAATTGCTTCCAGCGCCGGCTCGAATGGACGATCTCGATGCCGTTCAAGGGCGGCGCGTCACCCTGGGCCTGCTCGGTCACCACCTTCACGTTGTGGCCCGCGCGCACGAACTCGGCGGCCAGCATGCGCGTATGGTTTTCGATGCCGCCGATGGCCGGATAGAAAACCGAACTGTAGATGAGAATCTTCACTGCCTTCGCCCCTGGACCTGTCGTTGAACATAGCGAGCACGCCGGTCTTGCAGTTGTTATGGCTAGCAGTCCTCTACTCGGCAGTGTAAAGAACTGTTCAGCATTCGTTCAGACGACAGCCGATCGTCCGAGCGGGGACGCAGGATTTGTGCCTTCGAGGGACGCAAACGTGCTATAGCCACTTCTTCTTACAGGTCGACCGCTGCATCCCCTCGTCGGCGCTGGCTTACCGGGTCAGTCTCCGCGCGAACAGCAACACCTGTTCATGGCAGCCCCATCGGCTGCTGTCGCAAGCGAGGTTGTCGACAGTCACTCTATTTTTGATAGCATTCGGCGCCCGTCCGGTGGGGCCTGGCGGCAGTTTTTGCATCAAAGCGCCTTCTGCAGGAACAGCGCCGATCCGAAGGCCGGGTCGAGCTGGTAGACGGCGAATCCATCGCGTTCGTAGGCCTGCAGCGCAGATCGATTGCCCGAGAGCACTTCGAGCGTCAGCTTGCAGGCGCCGCGTCGGCGCGCCTCTTCTTCCACGCGCGCCAGCATGCGATGCGCCACACGCTGTCCGCGATGGCCGGTCTTCACGACCACGTCGTGGACGTTGACCAGCGGCCGGCAGGCAAAGGTGGAAAAGCCCTCCATGCAATTGATGAGGCCGATCGCCTGCTCGCCGTCGAAGGCCAGGACGCTGAAAGCCTGCGGCCGCTCGGCAAGCGCCCCGGGGCAACGCGGCCTTGACGGCCGGAGCCAGGGGTGTGCCTCCACCTGCCGGGTCGCAGGCGTAGTGATCGAGCACTTCGACCAGCCAGCGGGCATGGACGGGGTTGCGATAGTCGACGATGCAGATGTCGATCACACGGGCTCCAGGGAGCAATGCGGCGCGGGCGGCAGCGCGACCGCGATGGCATCGCCGAGCCGGATCTCGCCGTCGCGGGTCACCACGGCCATGACACCAGCCTTGCGAATCAGCGCTCCGGCCGCATCGCGGTCCAGCACGGCCGCCATCAGACCGCGCTGGAAGCGGTCGATCTGGACGCAGGGGTTGCGCAGGCCGGTGAGTTCGACCTCCGCGCCCGCCCCCAAACGCAGGCGTGTGCCGGTCGGCAGCCTCAGGAGGTCGACGCCGCGGGTGGTGACGTTCTCGCCCAGATCGCCCGGCCGCACGGCGAAACCACGCTCTGCCAGCCTGTCGAACAACTCGGCATGCAGAAGATGCACCTGGCGCAGGTTGGGTTGCAACGGGTTGCGCGCCACCCGCGAGCGATGCTGCACCGTCATGCCCGCATGCGCGTCGCCAGCCACGCCCAAACCCACCTGCAACCGTATCGCAGGCTGCACCTGCTTCGAGAAGCCATGCGTCGGGCTTCTGTGGACGGCGACGACCTGTGCGACCGGCATCGGCAACGGGTTCAAGAAGCCGCCGGCGCCGCAGCGGACTCGACGGTGGCCGCAATACGGCGCGCACACGCCTCGGCCTGCGCCGCATCGCGCGCCTCGACCATGACGCGCAACAGCGGCTCCGTGCCGCTGGCGCGGATCAACACACGCCCGGCGTCGCCGAGTTCGGCCTCGGCCCGCGCTGTCGCCTGGGCGAGTGCAGGGTTGCCCTTCCAATCCTGACCCTCGGCCAGACGCACGTTGATGAGGGTCTGGGGAAAGAGCAGCACGCCACCCAGCAGGTCGGCCACGCCCTTGCCGCTGCGCACGACGGCCTGGAGCACCTGCAAGGCACTCACGAGACCGTCGCCGGTGGTGTGCCGGTCGAGCGCCAGAAGATGCCCCGACCCCTCGCCGCCGAGAAGCCAGCCGCGCCGGTCAAGTTCCTCGAGCACGTAGCGGTCGCCCACCTTGGCGCGCACGAACTCGACCCCGGCGCGGCGGAAGGCCATCTCCACCGCCTTGTTGGTCATCAGCGTACCCACCACGCCCACAGGCTTCTCGCCGCGCGCGATGCGGTCGGCCGCCATGAGGTACAGCAACTCGTCGCCGTTGAACAGGCGCCCGCTCGCATCGACCAGTTGCAGACGGTCCGCGTCGCCGTCCAGGGCGATGCCGTAGTCGGCGCCCTGCGCCTTCACCGCCTCGATCAGGGCCTCGGGATGGGTCGCGCCCACGCCCTGGTTGATGTTGAGGCCATCGGGCTGCACGCCGATGCTGGTCACGTCGGCGCCGAGTTCGTGGAAGACGTTGGGAGCCACCTGATAGGCCGCGCCGTGGGCCGCGTCGACCACGAGCTTGAGGCCACGCAGGCTCAGGTCGTTGGGAAAGGTGCTCTTGCAGAACTCGATGTACCGCCCTGCCGCATCGTCCAGCCGTCGCGCGCGGCCGAGGGCGGCCGAGTCGACCCACAAGGGCGGTTCCTCCAACGCGGCCTCCACAGCCTCTTCCCATTCATCGCTGAGCTTTGTGCCCTGGGCGCTGAAGAACTTGATGCCGTTGTCCGGGTACGCGTTGTGGCTGGCGCTGATCACCACGCCCAGGCTGGCCCGCTGCGCACGCGTCAGGTATGCGACGCCGGGCGTGGGCAACGGGCCCAGCAGCACGACGTTGACACCGGCGGAATTGAACCCCGATTCCAGCGCCGACTCGAGCATGTAGCCCGAGATGCGCGTGTCCTTGCCGATCAGCACCGTCGGGCGTGCTTCGCTGCGCTTGAGCACCCGGCCCACCGCATGCGCCAGGCGCAGCACGAAATCCGGGGTGATGGGGGCCTTGCCCACGGTGCCGCGGATGCCGTCTGTGCCGAAGTACTGTCTTGTCATGGTCGTTGTTTTTCCTCGTCTTGTTCTGGTGTGCGATCGGCCCGCGCATCCTCTGCGGCCCGCCAGACCGCCAGGGCTTGGACGGTTTGCCGCACATCATGCACGCGCACGATGCGCGCGCCCCGCTCCACCGCCATCAGTGCGGCGGCCACGCTGGGCACGACGCGCTCTGCCGGCGACTCGACGCCGGTGACGGCACCGAGCGAGGACTTTCGCGACCAGCCGGCCAGCAAGGGGAAGCCTGCAGCCATCAACTCGCCCTGCCGCGCGAGCAAGGCGAAATTCTGCGCCACCGTCTTGCCGAAGCCGATGCCGGGATCCAACACGATGCGAGCCGAATCGATCCCCAGGGCGCATGCAGCTTGCGCAGAGCGCTGCAAAAACAATAGCACCTGAGACACCACGTCGCCTTGCATCGGCGCCGCCTGCATCGTCTGCGGATCGCGGTGCATGTGCATCAGGCACACCCCGCAGGATGGCTGGGCGGCGACCGCCTCTGCCGCGCCAGGACGGCGCAGCGCCCAGATGTCGTTCACGATGTCGGCGCCCAGGTCGAGCACCGCGCGCATCACCTCGGGCTTGTAGGTGTCGACGGAAATCGGTACATCGAGCCGCACCGCCTCGCGTACCACCGGCAGCACGCGCGCCAGCTCCTCTTCCAGCGGCACCGCCGGGCTGCCCGGCCGCGTCGATTCGCCGCCGATGTCGAGGATGTCGGCGCCCTCGCACAGCAGCGCCTCGCAGTGCCGCAGCGCCGACGACGTGGACCCGTGCGCGCCGCCGTCGGAAAAGGAATCCGGCGTGACATTGACGATACCCATCACCTGCGGTCGACGCAGATCGATGCGATGGCGCGCGGTTTGCCACACCGCGACCTGCTGGCGGGCATTCATGCATCGAACCCCGGCAAGAGAAAGAAAAACGGGGCCGAAGCCCCGTTTTTGTGGCGCAACGCCACGCTCATGCGGCCGTGGGCGCGGGGTCCGGCTTGACGGCCGGCGTACCGCCACTGCCGCCGCTGCCGGTCGGCGGCACGCGCGGCGTCCAGTCCTTGGGCGGACGGGGCTCACGGCCGGCCATGATGTCGTCCAGTTGCTCGGTGTCGATGGTTTCCCACTCGAGCAGGGCCTTGGCCATGGCGTGCATCTTGTCGCTGTTCTCCTCGATCAGGCGACGCGCCAGGTTGTACTGGTCGTCGATGATGCGGCGCACTTCGGCGTCGACCTTCTGCATGGTCGTCTCGCTCATGTTGGTGGTCTTGGTCACCGAGCGGCCCAGGAACACCTCGCCTTCGTTCTCGGCGTAGACCATCGGGCCGAGCGCCTCGCTCATGCCGTATTTCATGACCATGTCGCGCGCCAGGTTGGTGGCCCGCTCGAAGTCGTTGCTGGCGCCGGTGGTCATCTGGTTCATGAACACCTCTTCGGCGATGCGGCCGCCGAAGAGCATGCTGATCTGGTTCAGCATGTACTCGCGGTCGTAGCTGTAGCGGTCCTGTTCGGGCAGGCTCATCGTCACGCCGAGCGCGCGGCCGCGCGGGATGATGGTGACCTTGTGCACCGGGTCGCACTTGGGCAGCAGCTTGCCGATGAGCGCATGGCCCGACTCGTGGTAGGCCGTGTTGCGGCGCTCTTCCTCGGGCATGACCATGCTCTTGCGCTCGGGGCCCATGAAGATCTTGTCCTTGGCCTTCTCGAAGTCCTGCATCTCGACCACCCGCGCGTTGCGGCGGGCGGCCATCAGCGCGGCTTCGTTGCACAGATTGGCCAGGTCGGCGCCGGACATGCCGGGCGTGCCACGGGCAATGATGCTCGGGTTCACGTCCTGGCCGACCGGGATCTTGCGCATGTGCACGGAAAGGATCTGCTCGCGGCCGCGGATGTCGGGCAGCGTGACGTAGACCTGGCGGTCGAAGCGGCCGGGGCGCAGAAGCGCGGCGTCAAGGATGTCAGGGCGGTTGGTCGCCGCAACCACAATCACGCCGAGGTTGGTCTCGAAGCCGTCCATCTCGACCAGCATCTGGTTAAGGGTCTGTTCCCGCTCGTCATTGCCGCCGCCCAGGCCTGCACCACGCTGGCGGCCCACGGCGTCGATTTCGTCGATGAAGATGATGCAGGGCGCATTCTTCTTGGCGTTCTCGAACATGTCACGGACGCGGGCCGCACCCACGCCGACGAACATTTCGACGAAATCGGAGCCCGAGATGCTGAAGAACGGCACCTTGGCCTCGCCGGCAATGGACTTGGCCAGCAGCGTCTTGCCGGTGCCGGGGGGTCCCACCAGCAGCAGGCCGCGAGGAATGCGGCCACCCAGCTTCTGGAACTTCTGTGGGTCCTTCAGGAAGTCGACGACCTCCTTCACCTCTTCCTTGGCTTCGTCGCAGCCTGCGACGTCGGCAAAGGTGACGGTGTTGTTGTTCTCGTCGAGCATCCGGGCCTTGGACTTGCCGAAGCTGAACGCGCCGCCCTTGCCGCCGCCCTGCATCTGGCGCATGAAGTACACCCACACGCCGATCAGGAGCAGCATCGGGCCCCAACTGACCAGCAACGTCATGAGCAGCGAGCCCTCTTCGCGTGGCTTGACGTCGAACTTGACGTTGTGGTCGATCAGGTCGCCGACCATGCCGCGGTCGAGCACGGTGGCGTTCGTGCGGATCTTGCGGTCGTCGTTGGTGATGGCGGTGATCTCGCCACCAGAGAGGCCTTCGGGGATGACGGCGCTCTTGATCTGGTTGTTGCGGACCTGCTCCAGGAATTCGGAGTAGCTCACGGTCCCCGAACCGACGCCGCCGCGGGTGTCGAACTGCTTGAACACAGTGAACAACACCATCGCGATGACGAGCCAGACGGCCACTTTGGAAAACCACTGATTGTTCAAACGAAGCTCCAGTCGATGACGGGCGTGTGACGCGACACGCCCGATAGGCAGTCAGTTGCGTGCCATTTTAGGCTTTTCAAGCTGCGAAAAGCCGTGAATTCCCTATGGCGACCCTGGCAGCGGGGCTTTCGCACGCGAGCTCGGCACGGGCGCCGACATGAGGGGTGCGCCAGTCGTATCCGACTGTTTCAGGCTCTCACCTGCGCCTTCAGGCCAATGCCGACCAGGAAGGTCTCGGACGACCTGTCGCGCGAGGCCTTGGGCTTGAACGGTTTCACGACACGGAAGTTGGCGCGGAAGAGGCGTACCAGCTCGTCGTACCCCGCGCCGTGGAACACCTTGGCCACGAGCGCGCCCTCCGTGTGCAGATGTTGAACCGCGAAATCGACGGCGAGTTCCACCAGATGCGAGATCCGCGCCGCATCGGACGACCCGATGCCGGACAGGTTGGGCGCCATGTCCGAGACGACCACATCGACCGGCCGTCCGCCCACGGCGGCCTCCAGCCGAACCAGTACCTCCGCCTCCCGGAAATCGCCGTGGAGAAAGGTCACGCCCTCGATGGGCTCCATCGGCAGGATGTCGAGCGAGACGATCGCGCCGTCAAGCGTCCCTGCAGCGGCACCTTCGGGTGCCAGCCTGCGACGCACGTACTGGCTCCAGGCACCCGGCGTCGAGCCCAGGTCGACCACCACCTGCCCGGGCTTGATCAGCCCCAGCGCCTCGTCGATCTCCTTGAGCTTGTAGGCCGCCCTGGCCCGGTAGCCATCCTTCTGGGCCTGCTTCACGTAGGGGTCGTTGACATGGTCGTGCAGCCACGCCTTGTTGACCTTCTTGCCGGTGGTCTTGCTCTGGGTACTCATGGAGGTGGGGTGGCGATATGCCTGGGGCGGATTTGATCGGGCGCAAGGCCGCAGCGTAGACATCGTCGCCAGGTGACGGCCGCGCCGGAAGACCGCGGTGCTGGTTCGATAATACGGGGATGCCCGCCATCCAACTCACCCCCGCCCAGCGCAAGGCCCACCGTGCCGATGCGCATCACCTCGATCCGATCGTCATGGTCGGTGGCGACGGGCTCACCCCGGCCGTCAAGAAGGAAGCCGACGCGGCGCTGAAGGCGCACGGCCTGATCAAGATCCGCGTCTTCTCGGACGACCGTCTCGCGCGCGACGCCATGCTGGCCGAGCTGGCCGACGAACTCGACGCCGCGCCGATCCAGCACATCGGCAAGCTGCTGGTCCTCTGGCGGCCCATGCCCGAAAAGGAGCGCAGCGTCGACGAGGACCGCATGCCCGGTCCCAAGGACGTGAAGGTCATCAAGTACAGCAAGCGTGCCGGCCAGCGCCCCGAAGTGAAGATGCTGCGTGTGCTGGGCAACCAGCGCCTGACGCCGGGCGGCACCGTCAAGCGCGCCAAGCCGAAGCAAAAGTCCGTCAAGAAGCGCCAGGCCGATTGAGCACGCGATGAGCGGCCAGCGCCACATCCTGTGCATGAAATGGGGCACCAAGTACGGGCCCCACTACGTCAACCGCCTCTACGCGATGGTGCGCCGGCACCTGTCCGGCGACTTCAATTTCGTGTGCCTGACCGACGATGCCACGGGCGTCCGGCCCGAGGTGCGGTGCCTGCCGATCCCGCCGCTGGCGATCGATCTCGCGCCGGGCCAGCGCGACGGCGCCTGGAAGAAGCTCACCACCTTCGAGGCTGACCTGCACGGGCTGAAGGGCACCGCCCTCTTCCTCGACCTCGACGTCGTGGTGGTCGGCTCGCTGGACGCCTTCTTCACCCAGCCCGGCCAGTTCCTCATCATCCACGACTATCCGCGCTTCTGGCGCTTCGGCGAGCGGATCGTGGGCAACTCCTCGGTCTACCGCTTCGAGATCGGGGCCCATGCCGACGTGCTGGCGAACTTCCGTGCGCACACCGACGCGATGCGCGCCAAGTACCGCAACGAGCAGGACTACCTCTCGCACTTCCTGCACGCGCAGGGGAAGCTGTCGTACTGGCCCGCCGCCTGGTGCCCGAGCTTCAAGTACCACGCCATCCCGGCCTGGCCCACCAACCACTGGAAGCCGCCCTTCGTGCCGAAGGGCGCGCGCATCGTGATCTTCCACGGCGAGGTCAATCCGCCGGACGCCCTCGAGGGCAAGCGCAACAAGCGCTTCGCCCACATCGAGCCGGCGACGTGGGTTGCGGAGCACTGGCGGGAATAAAGCGGGATCGGACTTTCGGACGCAGAAGTCGCAAAGGTTTCGCAGAGAACGCAAAAGAAACCTTCTAAGAATTCTTTCCGCGCCCTCTGCGTCCGAAAGTCCGTTGGAAGTCAGTCCACCAGCGCCCGCCCCGTCAGCCGCTGCAGGATTGCCAGCGGGCTGGCCGAAGGGTCGTACTCTCGGCCGGGGGGCAGGTAGAGGGTCTGCTCCAGCATGTATTGGCCGGCCATGACGGCGTGCGAAGTCTGGTCGGAAAAGCACACCCAGGTGGACCCGGCCGGGAACGGCACCTCTTCCTGGGGCGAACTGCGCTGGTAGTCCATGTCGCCCTTCATGCCGTCGTGCAGCTGCAGCATGAGGTGGTCGTACTCGCTGCGGAAGGACTTGGTCACGTGCAGCGCCTGCAACGCCTTGGCCTGCCAGCGCACATAGGGCTTGGCCCTGGGCAGGAAATTGCGCGCCACCGTCTCGAAGGGCTCGCCCACGCGCCACACGCGCGGCGCGCCTTCCGGGTTGACGTTGGTAAAGACGCGCAGGATGCGCTCGCCGTAGTTGGGTCGCGAGGGAAACGAGTCGACGTGCAGCCGCCGGTCGTCGGCGCGCCAGGACTGGCTGCGCGTCTCGACCTGTGTGGGCCGGTAGCTGGTCGGCGCCAGGCGCAGCGAGGGAACGTAGTCAGGCAGCAGCCCGGCGATCAGCGCCTGCGCCTGCTGGCGGAAGCGGTCGATCATGGCGGCCACGGCCGCCTGCGCGGCTGCGTCGCCTGCTGCGCCCTTGAGCGTGCCGTCGACGTTCAGGCTGATGTTGCGCGACTTGGGGTCGCGGATGTCCGGCCGCAGGAAAGCGCGCTCCTCGGGCAGGAAGTCGAAACGCAGGTGCGGGAAGAACAGCACCTTGCCCGCCTCCAGCGCCGCCGTCCATTCCGGCCGACTGGGCACGCCTTCCCATGCGGTGGCGTCGATCTCGACGATCTGCGATTCCGGCGGTGTGGATGTCATGCTGCCTCCTGTCTCGCGGCCCGCAGCCGGGCCTGGCGCCACAGCAGCGCCGCGGTGCACAGCCACTGCAGCAGGTACATCCCGCTTCCGACGGCGTGCCAGAGCTTGAGGTTCTCCCTGGCCACGATGCGCGGCGCGACGGCGTACTCGCCCAGCAGCGCCAGCAGCAGCCCGGTCACTATGAAAAAGATAGCTGCCGGCGCAGGCGGGACGGGCGTTGCAGCCCGATTCGATGTGGAAAGCAGCAGTACCAACGCGCAGCCGATCGAGACCCAGCTCTGCGCCGTGAACAGCTTCGCCGCCATGGTGCCTGCGATGGCCGGCGTGGCCAGGTGCGCGAACAGCATCGGCACGACGATGAAGCCGATCGTCGTGAGGCTGCCCCACCACAGCGCAATGGCGAAGAGCGCCAGGGCCTGCTTGAACCGCATCGCGTGCCCGCGTGTTCAGCGGTAGCTGACCGCCACGATCTCGTAGCGCTTCTCGCCGCCGGGCGCCTGCACCACGGCGGTGTCGCCCTCCTCCTTGCCGATCAGCGCGCGCGCGATCGGGCTCGAGACATTGATCAGGCCCTGCTTCAGGTCGGCCTCGTCCTCGCCGACGATCTGGTACTTCACGGCCTCGCCGGAGCTTTCTTCTTCCAGCTCGACCGTGGCGCCGAAGACCACCTTGCCGCCCCCGTCGATAGCGGTGGGGTCGATGACCTGCGCCACCGACAGCTTGCCCTCGATCTCCTGGATGCGACCCTCGATGAAGCCCTGGCGGTCCTTGGCGGCGTCGTAGTCGGCGTTCTCGCTCAGGTCGCCCTGGGCACGCGCTTCGGCGATGGCGTTGATCACCGCGGGACGCTCCACGGTCTTGAGGCGATGCAGCTCCTCGCGCAGCTTCTCGGCGCCGCGCTTGGTGATGGGGAGGGTGGTGCCCATGTCGAAATCTCCGTTGTCTCTGCGGCCGTGGCACGCCGGGGTGCCGAAGGCCGTCATCAAAAGCAAAACCGCCGGGCGTTGCCGCCTGGCGGTGTCGAATTGCGGTCCATTATGCCGTGGCAGCCGGCCACATCAAGCGGCCGGCGCCACGAGCCCGGTTGGGCTCAGGCCGCGAGCTGCGCGTGCATTTCCTGCACCGAGATCACGTCGAGCTTGCCCAGGTGCTGCATGCCCTCCACCGCCGCTTCGGCGCCGAAGATGGTGGTGATGGTCGTCACGCGGGCGAGCAGCGCCGAGGTGCGGATGAGCCGCGAATCGGTGATGGCGTTGCGACGCTCTTCCACCGTGTTGATGACCAGGGCGATCTCGTTGTTCTTGATCATGTCCACGATGTGCGGACGGCCCTCGGTCACCTTGTTGACCACCGCGCACGGCAGGCCAGCGGCCTGGATGGCGGCCGCGGTGCCCTTGGTGGCGATCAGCTCGAAGCCCAGGCCGACCAGGCCGCGGGCGCATTCCACCGCGCGGGCCTTGTCGTTGTTCTTCACCGAGATGAAGACCTTGCCCGAGGTCGGCAGGATGGTGCCGGCGCCGAGCTGGCTCTTCACGAAGGCTTCGCCGAAGGTCTTGCCCACGCCCATCACCTCGCCGGTGGACTTCATCTCCGGCCCGAGGATCGGGTCCACGCCCGGGAACTTGACGAAGGGGAACACCGCTTCCTTGACGCTGAAGTACGGCGGCGTGACTTCCTTGGTGACGCCCTGGCTGGCCAGCGACTGGCCGGCCATGCAGCGCGCCGCCACCTTGGCCAGCTGGATGCCCGTCGCCTTGCTCACGTAGGGCACCGTCCGCGAGGCGCGCGGGTTCACTTCCAGCACGTAGATCACGTCCTGGCCATCCTTTTCCTGGATGGCGAACTGCACGTTCATCAGGCCCACCACGTTCAGCGCCTTCGCCATCGCGGCGCTCTGGCGCTTGAGTTCGGCGATGGTCTCGGCCTTCAGGCTGTAGGGCGGCAGCGAGCACGCCGAGTCGCCCGAGTGCACGCCGGCCTGCTCGATGTGCTCCATCACGCCGCCGATGAGCGTGGCGCCCTCGCCGTCGCGGATGCAGTCGACGTCGCATTCCACGGCGTCGTTCAGGAAGCGGTCGAGCAGCACGGGCGAGTCGTTGCTCACCTTGACGGCCTCGCGCATGTAGCGCTCCAGATCGCGCTGCTCGTGCACGATTTCCATGGCGCGGCCGCCCAGCACGTAGCTGGGGCGTACCACCAGCGGATAGCCCAGCGAAGAGGCTTTTTCCAGCGCCTCGGCCTCGGTGCGGGCGGTGGCGTTGGGCGGCTGCTTGAGGTTCAGTTCGCGCAGCAGAGCCGAGAAGCGTTCGCGGTCTTCCGCAGCGTCGATCATGTCGGGGCTGGTGCCGATGATCGGCACGCCGTTGGCCTCCAGGTCGAGCGCGAGCTTGAGCGGCGTCTGGCCGCCGTACTGCACGATCACGCCCGTGGGCTTTTCCTTGTCGACGATCTCCAGCACGTCCTCGAGCGTCAGCGGCTCGAAGTACAGGCGGTCGGAGGTGTCGTAGTCGGTCGACACGGTCTCGGGGTTGCAGTTGACCATGATGGTCTCGTACCCGTCCTCGCGCATCGCGAGGGCCGCGTGCACGCAGCAGTAGTCGAACTCGATGCCCTGGCCGATGCGGTTGGGACCGCCGCCGAGCACCATGATCTTCTTGTTGCCCGTCGGCTCGGCCTCGCACTCCTCGTCGTAGGTGGAGTACATGTAGGCGGTGTTGGTCGCGAACTCGGCGGCACAGGTGTCCACGCGCTTGTAGACCGGACGCACGCCCAGCGCGCGGCGCTTCTCGCGGATGGCCGTGTCGGTGGTCTTGAGCTGCTTGGCCAGCCGCCGGTCGGAGAAGCCCTTCTGCTTGAGCAGGCGCAGGGTGTCGGCATCGATGTCGTCGAGGCTCTTCGTTTCCAGCTCGAGCTCGATCTTCACGATCTCCTCGATCTGCACCAGGAACCAGCGGTCGATCTTGGTGAGGTCGAACACCTCGTCGACGCTCATGCCCTGGGCGAAGGCATCGCCTACGTACCAGATGCGCTCGGGACCGGGCTCGCCCAGCTCCTTTTCGAGCACTTCGCGGTCCTGCGTCTTCTCGTTCATGCCGTCGACGCCGACTTCCAGCCCGCGCAGCGCCTTCTGGAACGATTCCTGGAAAGTGCGGCCCATGGCCATCACCTCGCCCACCGACTTCATCTGCGTCGTTAGGCGCGAATCGGCCTGCGGGAACTTCTCGAAGGCGAAGCGCGGAATCTTGGTGACGACGTAGTCGATGCTGGGCTCGAACGACGCCGGCGTGGCGCCGCCCGTGATCTCGTTGCGCAGCTCATCGAGCGTGTAGCCCACGGCCAGCTTGGCCGCGACCTTGGCGATCGGGAAGCCCGTGGCCTTGGAGGCCAGCGCCGAGGAGCGCGACACGCGCGGGTTCATCTCGATGACGATCATGCGGCCGTCTTTCGGGTTGACCGAGAACTGCACGTTGGAACCGCCCGTGTCGACGCCGATCTCACGCAGCACCGCCAAGCTGGCGTTGCGCATGATCTGGTATTCCTTGTCGGTCAGCGTCTGCGCCGGTGCCACGGTGATCGAGTCGCCGGTGTGCACGCCCATCGGGTCCAGGTTCTCGATCGAGCAGACGATGATGCAGTTGTCCGCCTTGTCGCGGACCACTTCCATCTCGTATTCCTTCCAGCCGAGCAGCGACTCCTCGATCAGCAGTTCGTTGGTAGGCGAGGCCTCCAGGCCGCGCTTGCAGATGGTCTCGAACTCTTCCGGGTTGTAGGCGATGCCGCCGCCCGTGCCGCCGAGCGTGAAGCTGGGGCGGATCACGGTGGGAAAGCCGACGTTCTTCTGGACCGCCCAGGCCTCGTCCATGGAGTGCGCGATGCCCGAGCGCGCCGAGCCCAAGCCGATCTTGGTCATCGCGTCCTTGAACTTCA
>JAFEEH010000019.1 GCA_018241185.1 Pseudomonadota bacterium
CCTCACGATGGCCACCCCGAACAGGAGCGCCGCCGCTGGGCGGCAAGCCGCTTCGGGCTACGCCCTACGCGCCTTGCCGCCCAGCGAGTGAAAGAAGACTTACACCACTTCCTGGGACATCAACGCAAGATTGGCAGAGGGCCTCTACGCTCAGGACCGCAATCCCGTCATGAGTCTGATGGCGGAGGAGGGGATTTGGGCTATAGCACGAGCGCTTCCACGCATCCGCGCAAGGCCGGACGATCTGGCGGGGCGCGGCCGATGCGCTCTACGGGGCTTGGCTTTGTGGCACGGTACTGGGCAACGTGGGGATGGCGCTTCATCACAAGCTCTGTCATACGCTGGGAGGAAGCTTTAACCTTCCTCATGCGGAGGTGCATACAGTGGTGCTGCCGCATGCCGTGGCGTACAACGCCCCATTTACCGAAGATGCGATGGCGCGGATTGCCCGTGCCCTCGGAAAGGGCTCCGCTTTCTTGGCGGCCGTCGGTCTATTCGATCTCGCCAAAGACAACGGTGCTCCGACCAGCTTGCGCGAGATCGGCATAAAGGAGGAGGATCTCGACAAGGCCGCCGAGATCGCTACCAGCAATCCGTACTGAAACCCTCGACCCTTCGGTCCGGCGCAGCGAGAAGAAATCCGGAATCTGCTGCAAGCTGCGTTCGATGGGCGCACGCCGGAAGTGGTCTCCACAGCTAGGCAAAGCAGATTCATCGGAATAGTCCGCCAACAGCCGCCTGCGTTGCGCCAGCCGGCTGCCTAGGGAGGGCGGGCGAGCAGCACTAGGCTGGATTTGGCGACTGGTTGTCAAAGACGAGAAACGCCGACTGGAGCTTGAAGATCGCTGCTTCCAGATGGCCCGGCATGCGCGCCCGGCCGGAATTCCTCTGGACGGCGCTGACGTAAGAGGAAATGTTGGACTGCAGGATGCTTCCGAGGGTTACCGCTGCCTCGGCTTCGCTGTTGATCAGCACGCGCTCCACGTCGCAGCTTTGCTGCAGGGACGTTGCATCGAGCACGACCTGGAGGAAGTCGACCTCCTGCTGGCCGCTTTCCAGTCCGCTGAACTTCAACACCCACAGAAGGCGTGGCGTGGACTTGCACAGGATGGCCTCCTTCTCTGCGGCAGGCAGCCACGTTGTGGCAAGGATGTCTGCCTTGAAGCCGCCCGATTCGCGCAGGACGACCGACCAGGAGATGGCAGGCGCATTCCCGCTGCCGTAGGCCTGGTAGGCCCCCTTCTCGTACCATAGCGTGAGCTGGTCGGCTAGGTCGCGCACGCTCGTGTAGGGCAGGTGCTGCTTCACATGGACCGGGACCACAAGATAGGCAGGGACGACCACGCTCGTGATCTCGCCCTCCAGACCGGCGTCGTCTGCTGGCGCGTTAGTGAGATAAGCCGTTGTGGCTGCTGCCGCCGTGCCGGCCTTTGCCGGCCCGAGATCTTTCAGGCGCTTTTCCAGCGCTGCGGCGGCGGGCGCCGGGCTACCCTCCAGCAGGCGGCCAAATTCGGTCTGCGCCATTTCCTTGACCCTGAAGCTGCAGAACGGGCCCAAGGTGTCGTCGTGAATGAAAAGCCGGTCAATGCGTTCCGACCAGGCGCCCGCCCGGAACGACTTTGTGTGGGAGTACCCAAGGATCACCGCCGCGTGCAGGCCCCGCGCATTCAGGGCCGTGCCTGCGCGGTCGGGCGTGTAGAGGCTTCCGACCATCAGGACGGGGTATCCGGCCGGCAGCAGGGCTGCAACATGTTCAAGGAGCTTCTCGCAGCGGCCCTGCGCCGGAACGGCAATGACCGATGCCTCGACGCCGAGATCACGCAGGCAGCCGACGATCTGCTTTAGATCCATGCCGCTTGAAGGAAATTTCCGGGCAATCTCGCCCGCCATGGGCTGGATCCGCCCGTCCCATCCGGATACTGTGATCTCAAAGGGAGAGGGAATCCGATGCGTGGTGAACAACGCCGGCAGGGCATGCATCATCGTCCAGACGGCCGCAGTCGCACAGACTGCGATTTCCCGGTCCTGCTCCTGGAACGCAACGGATTCCACATGCAGCCGCAGACCATGGAAGTTGACGTTGTAGTGCCGCAGAACCGGGTACGCACGCACGGCTGCATCGCTGGCTGGATTGCGGGGGGGTGTGCGCAGGCATGTCCTGCCGATGACTGCAGCCGGCAGTGGCTTGACCACCATAAAGCCCAGATATCCCCGGGCCAGCTCACTGGCGTCACTTCCTTGCGGCATGTTCATCGCCCTCGTCCATTGCGTGCGCAACGCCGCAGGCGACTGACTGAAGAAGTGGACGCGGTGCGTGAACCGGGCGGGCGCCTTGTGGTTGTTCACGTAGTAGCCGGCATAGTCACCTAAGAATCCGTCATCCTCGTAGTCAGCCTCGACGACATAGGACCGGGTGGCCAGCACGCCGAGATACTTGGTGAGGTAGCTGCACTGGGAGCTCTCCTGTGACGCGATGCCGGCGCCCAGTCGTGCCAGGAGCTCCCGGACCGTACTGAAGGCAAGGGGCACGATCGCCCCCTGTCCAGCCCTGGTTTCCATGATGATTCGTCTCCGGTCCTGCCTGCCTCCCCGGCAGGCACCAATAAAAAAGGGACGGCGAACCGTCCCTCCAGCTGCACGTGGAAGCTCAGGCGTTCACAGGCGTCGACATCAGCTCACTGCTGAGCATGTCAGAGGCGCGGCGCTCTGCGGACCGTTGCTGGACCGTCAGGACAGAAGCGTCCATCGCAGCAGCGTCCAGCGGTTCAACATGACGCAGGATCACCCTTGCTGCCCCATTGGCGCGATATGGCGTTTCCCGGACGATGGACTGGTCCGGGCCCGCGTCGGGGCGCCTGATGAGCCTCAGAAATGAATCCAGCATGGGTAAAACTCCTGTCTAGAAACGATGATGGCACGAAGGCGGGATGTGCTCAACCACTCAGAGCGTGCCGGGACCTCAGGGTTCCCCGTCAAAGAGTCTCCGGGAGCCACCTGTCGTCGGGCGGCAACAGGTCCGCTCCATGGTGCGCAAGCTTACCCGTCTCGCGCTCCGTACGGAGACTACACGCGCGACAGTGTCGCTGGGCTTCACCTGAAGCAGCGCACCACCGGCGGACTGGCCCGCGTGAGGGCCTCCATCTGACTCTCTCCCGGGATGCACACACCGCGTCTTAAGGAACGACGGCGCCGCGCCGTGCCAACTCCCTGCGGCATCTGCGGGCGTTTCCGGAGTTTTCCATTCCTTGCGCGTCAAAGATGACGGGTCGCCCTCACCCAGTCGTACCGCACCCCCCGGCCTGCTGGCAGGCTGCAAGGGGGGGGCGGGCATTTTTGCGCGCGAGGCGTGGCCCTTTTACACGTGCCGCGCCGCGCCTTCCAGAAGGTCCCGATGTCCCGCGCATAGTCACACCTCAACACACTTTTAATGAAAAAGCAATACCACCATTTGGCAGATGGCAACAAAAGTATCCATCGGGATGATAGCGCTCACTTCGGGAAGGAGGTGCCGGGTGAGAAATCTCAGCGTTGGTGCATTGACCCTGAGCGTCGCTGCCGTTCTGACGGGCTCGCTGGCAGCACGGGCGGCTGACGGCGCCGACCCGGTTCAGGCGGAAACTGACCGTCTCAACCGGGAGACGGCGCGCACCGTAGCCAGAACCAATTTCCTGAATGCGCAGGCCGCGCTCCATAAAGCCGAGCTCCCCGACCTTCCAGAGAGCGCCGGAAAGGCCGGCACGCTCACTGTGGAGGAGGCCGGACGGGACAAGTTCCATGTCACTGCGCGAACAGCCGAGGCGTTCGAGACAGCAGCAGGCAGGCTCGCGACGATGCTGGACAAGCGGTCCGGTTCGGTCACTCTGCTCACCGACGCAGACCGCGCGTCAATTCCCGCCTTCTGGACGCAGCGCGTGGCCCTCAGCCGGGTGAGGAAGGAATTCGAGGCGCTGCTGGGTCCGCAGGCGCCACCGGCACCTCAGCCGGAGGCCGCTGCCGCCGCTCTCATGCAGATTGGCCCGGTGCTGTCCTTCTTCCAGCAACTGTCCAGGATCGCAAAGACCGACAAGGGGCTGTCGTTCACGGATGCCGAGATTCCTGACGATTTCCTGCTTGAACTCGTCGCGTCGAAGAACTCTTCGAAATTCCTGTATCCGGCAGCAGGCCTGGACAGTGTGCTCATCAACGGGCACTCGACCGACTTCATGAAGGAGATCCTCCATCTGGAGGCGCGCGTGCCGGAGCTCACGAAGCTGGCCGGCACAGACCCGACAAAAAAGGTCCCGGCCGCCGCGGCAGAGGCAAAGTTCGACGCACTGGTCACGAGCCTCATGACCGCAGATGCAGCGACCAAGCTGCCCCTGATGGTGACGGTCATCCGCGGTGAGCTGGCGAGCACATACCTGACTGCGACGAATCGCGTCGCCTTCTCGGTCAGGGTGGCCGCCAAGGGCGGTGCGTCGCTCAAGACGAGCAACTGGTGGCGCAACGACCGCCTGTTCGCCTCCGGGGGTGTCTCCGTGCTGTACCGGCTGGTCGACGGCAACCAGGGCGGGCAGATCGTCATGGCCGGCGTCGTCAATGCCGAGACGCCATTCGTGCAGGTCCCGCTGGACTGAGGACCCGAGCGATGTTTGCCGTCCAGCCTGGCCGCCGCACCGCCATTGCCGGCGGCGTTGCCTGTGTCGTGTCCCTGGGCACCGGCCTCTCCCCTTTGCGCTCGTCCAGCGCGGGTGCCGGGGAGGCTGCACCCATGCGCTACTCCATCGACGCCATGCCCGCCGCGAAGCTGGCGACCTTCCACGGCGCCGTCAAGGAGATGATGGACCGATCCAGCAGCAACCCGGCCGATCCAAAGGGCTGGCTTGCGAATGCCGAGCCGCACCGGAATTTCTGCGCCGGACTTGGCGCTGCCGGCGACCAGCAGATCCACTATTGCTACTGGTTCCTGCCCTGGCACCGGGCCTACCTGAGCGTCACGGAGAAGAAGCTGCGCGAGATCTCCGGTGACAGCACGCTGACCATTCCCTACTGGAACTGGACGACCTCGCGCCGCATACCGCCGGCCTATCTGGACAGGACAAGCGCCCTGTCCAGGGCGCGGCGCTTCACGGAAAACAGGGCACTGGAAGACGACGAGGTGGGTTACATCCGGGGCGACCCGCGCCTGCAAGCCCTGGGGGTCGCCGCCCTTGCGGCGACCCGGTTCGTGGCCAGGCCATCGACCGACGGGGTGGCGATGGCACGGGAGGCGGCGACAAGCCTCGGCGGCGTCCCGAGACCCAACGCGGCCGGCATCTTCGCGATGACCCTGCTCGAACGGACGCCGCACGGCCCGGTCCATGTGTACGTGGGAGGCATGTCCCCTGACGGCATGACGGGAGGCGACATGACAGACTTCGCCACCGCTGCGCGTGATCCGCTTTTCTTCGCACACCATGGCAACTTGGACCGGCTGTGGGAGATCTGGCGCAGCGTGCCGGCGAACAGGGCCACCGAGCCTGTGGATCCGGAATTCACCGACCGGCGTTTTGTCTTTCCGTGGCTGGACGGCTCCGCCATCGAGATTCCCGTGCGGGACACACTCGATACTGGCAGCCTCGGCTACTCCTATGACAGCCTGGCCGTCGTCTCCCTCGCGGCCGGTGCTGCCACGCCGGAGAGTTCGCTTCCCCGGCAGCGCGCGATTGCAAGTGCGGATGTCTCGGTGCCTGCGACACCGGAGTCCGTCACCGCCAGTCGCGGCAGGCTGTTGCTGATCCTGGAAGACGTCCAGTCTCCGGGCCGGGCGCTCACGGCGGCTGTGCTGCTGACGGCCCGTGCGGCGGGCAGCACACAGCGTGTGCGTGTGGGCAACATCTCGGTGGTCCGGCAGTCCGGGGAGTACGCGAGCCCGGGCACACTTGTGTTCGATGTGACGGCCGCGGCGGAGGCGCTGGGAACCCGGGACCTGAAGGTGATCGTGGAGCCGAATGTCATTGGCGGCGAACGCAGACGGCCCTACACCAACCTGCGCATCGGATCCATCAGGCTTCTCTACGAATGACAAGGAGCGGTGAGATGAAGGCAATCCTGTTGCGGCTGCTGTGCGGACTTCCCTTCGTTATGGCACCGCTCGAGGCGTCCAGCCAGCCCGTGGGCTGGAGTGATCTCCTCAGGGGTCCCGGCAGCCCGGGAAGCTCCCTGGCGAGCCAGATACGCAGGGCCCAGGACAGTGCGCAGCAGCCGCCGGCGGCGGTACGCCCGGTCACCGGCAATCTCGTGCGCGACGAGTCGATCCCGCCCGTGTCGCTGAGCAAGACGATCCAGAGCCAGTCCAACGCCCAGCGAAGCACGGTGGCGCTGGCGCTGTCGGATGACATCAACGAACTGCAGGCCGAGCTGGACAGCCGGATCGCCAGCACGGACAAGACGCCCGATCTGCTTAGGGAAATCGACGTGATCAACCAGGCCATCACCGCCAAGCGGCAGGCGATGGATTTCGCACTGGGCAACACCACCAAGGTCAGCAATGCCGCCGCGGAAGCCTTTGCGGCCGTCAACAACCCATACTTCCTAATCTGCCAGGACGTGCTGTGGGCACCCAAGGACCCGCTGAAGTGGAGCGAACAGATCAATCCCCGCAAGGCGGCGCTGCTGCAGGCCGGCCGCAGTGTGGGCATGATCGTGCGCGACGAGCAGCTCGTCGGCACCGCCTTTGTCGTCGGGAACAGCCATGTGATGACCAATCTTCACGTGCTCAAGGCGATCGGGGAACTCGACGCAAAGACCAGGAAGTGGCGTCTGCATCCCAATGTGAAGCTGCGATTCGACGTGGAGTACCCCCTAGGCGAGAGCTCGGGATGCGCCACCGGGTACGAGACCCACACCTACTACCTCAATGGCGTCTGGGCCGTGCCGAAGAAGGATGAGGACATGGCAATCCTGTTGAGCTCTCGGGACGAGAAATTTCCGCCAAAGCTCACCGTCTCCAGCAGACCGGAGAGCCTGTACAGCGGAAACATGGTCGTCGCCGTCATCGGGTATCCCGGGCTGCCGGCGGATATGACTGTGGGCGAGCAGCTTGAATACTTCAGGTCCCCGAACAAGCTCACACCGCAGTACCCCTACAAGAGACTGTCAGCGGGCTACACGGGAACGACGGCCGTGACAGAGAGGGGACTGTTCACCCACAAGGCAAACACTGCCGGGGGCAGCTCGGGTGCGCCAGTCCTCGATCTGGCCGATGGCAGCGTCATCGGCATCCACATGCAGGGCTACAGCCGGTTCAACGATGTCATGGGATACAACGAAGGCATCGTCGGCGACAGGATCCTCGAGCTGCTGAAGGCCGCCGACCTCATGCGCTGAGAGTCGGCAGGCCCGGGCCGTCTCGACGAGCCCAGTCGCGCGGTGCCTGCACCAGCGGGAGAGTCAGCGAGGACGGCTGATGCCGGCAGGGCGGAACAGACGCTTTTCTTCCGGCTGCCACCCAATGAGCCCACCGGCCCGCGCAGGACTCAATGGCGGTGATCTGTATAAGGCAGTTCCTCGCCCAGAATTTCTTCGAGGGAAGCAAGTACGATCTGGCGCAAGCGACCAACCTAGATCCCGGTGGCGGACGCCACGTCGTCGAGGCTTTCCGTGAGTTGATCGCGATATTTCGGGAGCTTGAGGCCGAGGGCTTCAAGATTGATCGCTATCTCGGGAGCATCAATGTGGCCGCTGCCGACCGGGGCGGCCGCGCCGGCTCCCGATTGACTCCGACGCTTGCGGCGGGCTACATTCGCGTTCGGCGCATGTCGGCGCCGGCTGCCCACCTCGGCAAACCCTCGCGGGGCGACCTTCATCAAACTTCATCCCTGATTCCCTTTGTAGGCGAGTCTAGGCAGTGGGCACCCGTGATTCGCATACAGAAGGAATCTGTCATGCGTTACATCCCTACGCCCGACGTCGTCGTCGAGCGCCTCAAAAAGCAAGCCAAGAAGCTCCAGCGCTCCGGCGCGGGCAAGCACTCTGATTTGCTCAATCGCGTCGCCAAGCAGGCCGGCTACGACCATTGGCACCACGTCGTCAAGTGCAACGAGAACGCGAAGGCGGTCGCGCAGATGCGGTCAATCCGCGACGAGTGCGAGGCGGTCATGGCCGCGGAGCGGCGCGGCCAGGCCAAGGCGATCGTCACCAAGGATGGTCCGGCCTGTCCGCCTTTCGTCCTCTTCTCCACCGGAATAGGGGACGCGTGGCTTCTCGAGCCCGACGAACACCTGGCCATGTGCTTGGTCTGGCAGGGCAAGCGGCAGCCTGTCGCTCTCCGCGACGAACCCGATCGCATTGAGGTTGAATGGGACGGCGACTACGAGCTGCTGGGCGACTTCTTCAGCGTCCACACGGGCCATCCGGAAATCGGCGAGCGCGCGATCGGCGGCTACCCGTTGGACGACATCCGCCAGGTTCTTGAGACGGCCAAGTCCACTCTGTCGAAGATGACCGACGTGATCGGCCAGTGGGATGTCGTCGACATCACCGACGAAGTAGTGGCGCGGTTCGTGAAGAAGGGTTGGAAGGAGGAGAACGTGCTAGAGCTCAAGGCCGAGGGCTACCGCTATTCGCCCAATCGCGACACGCTGCTGGGACCTGTCATGAACAGCGACGACTTGGACGACGAACAAGACGACGTCGAGGAGCCCGCGCTCTAAACGTTCACGAACGGCCCAGTCAGCTGGGCCGCGTCAGCGCGAAACCGCGACTGAATCTCTGCGCGCGACGACCGCGCCTCGCCAGTCGGCTAGCAGCTTGATGTCCGCGTCGAGTTCGTCCGGGTCCGGCAGCGGCAGGCGGTTCACGCCGGCGGCCGCGTCGTGCTCGAATTTCGAACTCTTGGTCATGCCGGCGTCGATCGTCTTGTAGTCGTCGTCAGTGACCACCACCTGGCGCAGGCTCTGCGTCTTCACGCCTTCGCCGAAGCGCTGAATTGAACCGTTGAACAGCACGTCTTCGACGGCTCTCTCCCAGGTCAGTCGAAGATGCCGATAGGTTTCGCAGGTGAGCCGGCGGTGTTCGTCGTCGTCTCCGCCTTTCTTCGCGCGGCGGGCGTCGGCGGCCACCACTCGCAGCCGGCCGATCCGATCCTTGGTTCCGATCGCGTCGAAGGGCAGGTCGGGCGCGTGCGAGCCGAAGCCCTTCCCCGTCCGACGGATGTAGTGCTTAGCGATCGAACAGGCGAGCTCCTCGGCCTTCTGCTCCAAGATGCAGAGGAAGTAGATGTCGTGCGTGAACACGATGACCTGGCGGCTCTTGGCCTCCGAGGCGAGCCGCTCGGCGACTTCCCATCTGCGGCGATGATCGAGCGAGGACACCGGATCGTCGAACACCACGCCGCCTCGGCCGCGCCCCAGCTTGACCTCGGCGAGGAACGACGCGATTGCGATGGCGCGCTGCTCGCCCTCGCTCAGGATGGCCGAGGGCGCGCCGCCGCCGGGCAGTTGCAAGGCGAGCTTGAACTGCGTGCGTCCGCCGGGGGATTCGGGCTTCATGACGACTTGCAGCTCGTGTGTCGGCGCCGATCCAAATCTGAGCCACCGTGCCGACCGAATATTGAGCCAGGGGTGGGGGCCGGCCTTCAGAGGGCCGGCGGTGGATAAGTGTAGGTCTGTCCTGGCTCTTTGACCTCCTCGA
>JAFEEH010000001.1 GCA_018241185.1 Pseudomonadota bacterium
AGTGAACTCAGGCCGGTAGACAGTCACGCCACGCCCGTGGACAGCGACCCCGCACCCGTCGACAGGCTGATGATGCCCGTCGGTGTCGAGGTGGACAGCGAGCTCACACCTGTCGACAGGCTGGAGAGCCCTGTCGACAGACTGCTGATGCCCGTGGAGGTGGAGGTCGACAGCGAGCTCAGGCCCGTCGAGAGACTCGATACTCCCGTGGACAACGAACTCACACCGGTCGACAAGCTGCTCAGGCCCGTGGACGTCGAAGTCGACAACGAGCTCACACCCGTGGACAGACTCGAAACCCCGGTAGACAGCGAGCTCACACCCGTCGACAGGCTGCTGATGCCCGTGGACGTGGAGGTCGACAACGAGCTCACTCCGGTGGACAGGCTGCTGACACCGGTCGACGTGGAGGTCGACAGCGAGCTGAGGCCTGTGGAAAGAGAGCTCACCCCGGTCGACAAGCCGCTGGTGGCGGTCGACAGACTGCTGAGGCCCGTCGACAGCGAGCTCACTCCGGTAGAGAGGCTGCTGATGCCGGTCGAGGTGGAGGTCGACAGCGAACTCAGACCCGTCGACAGGCTCGAAACCCCGGTGGACAGCGAGCTCACACCCGTGGACAGGCTGGACACGCCCGTCGACAGGCTGCTGATGCCGCTGGACGTGGAGGTCGACAGCGAGCTCAGGCCCGTCGACAAGCTCGACACACCCGTGGACAGCGAACTCACGCCGGTCGACAGACTGCTCAGGCCGGTCGAGGTGGAGGTCGACAGCGAGCTGACGCCCGTGGACAAGCTCGACACGCCTGTAGAAAGGCTGCTGATGCCGGTGGAAGTGGAGGTGGACAGCGAACTGACGCCGGTGGACAGGCTGCTGAGGCCCGTCGACAAGCTGGACACGCCCGTGGAAAGCGAACTAACGCCCGTCGACAGGCTGCTCAGACCCGTCGACGTCGAGGTCGACAAGGAGCTCACACCCGTGGACAGGCTGGACACGCCCGTCGACAGGCTGCTGATGCCGCTGGACGTGGAGGTCGACAACGAGCTCAGGCCCGTCGACAAGCTCGACACACCGGTGGACAGCGAACTCACGCCGGTCGACAGGCTGCTCAGGCCGGTCGAGGTGGATGTCGACAGCGAGCTGACGCCCGTGGACAAGCTCGACACACCTGTGGACAGGCTGCTGATGCCGGTGGAAGTGGAGGTGGACAGCGAACTGACGCCGGTGGACAGGCTGCTGAGGCCCGTCGACAAGCTGGACACGCCCGTGGAAAGCGAACTCACACCCGTCGACAGGCTGGACACCCCCGTCGACAGGCTGCTGATGCCGGTGGAAGTGGACGTCGACAGCGAACTCACACCCGTCGACAGACTGGAGAGCCCGGTCGACAGGCTGCTGATGCCCGTGGACGTCGAAGTCGACAGCGAGCTCAGACCCGTCGACAAGCTCGACACGCCCGTGGACAGCGTACTCACGCCGGTCGACAGGCTGCTCAGGCCGGTCGAGGTGGAAGTCGACAGCGAGCTGACGCCCGTGGACAAGCTCGACACACCCGTGGACAGGCTGCTCAGGCCCGTCGACGTCGAGGTCGACAGTGAGCTCACGCCGGTCGACAGGCTCGACACGCCCGTGGACAAGGAACTCAGGCCGGTCGAGATGTTGCCGACACTGGAAGACAGCGAACTCAACCCCGTAGAAAGGCTCGACACCCCGGTCGACAAGCTGCTCAGGCCCGTGGAGGTCGAGGTGGAAAGGGAGCTCAGGCCGGTCGAGAGACTGGATACGCCGGTGGACAGGCTCGACACGCCGGTCGACAGGCTGCTGAGACCGGTGGAGGCCGACGTCGACAGCGAGCTCAGCCCGGTCGACAAGCTGGACACGCCGGTGGACAGCGAACTCACGCCGGTGGAAAGGCTGCTGATGCCGGTCGACAGGCTCGACGCCGTGGTGCTCAGCTGCGCGACGGTCACGCCATCGGTCAGCGCCGAACCGTCGGCCATGTTCGTGATGCGGCGGTTTGTAGCAGCCGAGCCGCCGCCGATGGAGACCTCCCCACCATTAGCGGTTTGGCCGGTGAGAAAGGCTGCCGCAGTAGGGGCTGCAGCACCTGTCACGCTACCGGTTCCGAGCGCGACTGCATTGGCATATCGGGCCACAGATTGGGCGCCGATCGCGAGCGAGCCGGCGCCAGCAGCATTGCTGCGAGCGCCCATCGCCAAGGATTCGACGCCAATCGCGTTGGCCAGAGCGCCGACGGCCACGGCGCCCTTCTGCGTGGCCTGCGCTCCGCTGCCGATACCTACAGCGCCGTAGCCAGCTGCCGCAGTGGACACAAAACTGCCATTGAAATACGACCCATCACCGCCATTCAAGTCATCTCCCCCTATCCCGATGGCTCCATAGCCGGCAGTGGTCACGTCATTGCCGATCGCTACCGACTGATCACCAGCCGCGCTGGCACGTGAACCAAAAGAGAGACCCTGAACACCGCTGGCGGCCGCCTTCCAGCCGACTGCCACAGCTTGCAAGGCCGACGCCTGCGCCGAGACGCCCAGGGCTAACGACTGCGTACCGAGCGCATTGCTGGACAGCCCAATAGCTACGCCTTGGAATTGGGAGGCGTTGGCGTTCTGCCCGATGGCGACCGCGGCGCTGCCAGCCGCCGTCGCGTTGTTACCGAAAGCCGCGCTGTTGGAGCCAGCAGCATTGGCGCCCGCACCAATGGCTGTCGCAGAAGAGTTGCTCGCCGACGCCCCCGCACCGAAGGCAGACGACGTCGATGCGGTGGCCTTGGCTCCCGTGCCCATCGCCGTGGCCTGGGACCCACTGGCGACCGAGGCCACACCGACGGCCAGAGCCGATGTGTTGCTGGCGGTTGCCAACCGCCCGAAGGCCATCGCATCCTGGGCAGACGCGTTGGCCAGTTCGCCCAGCGCTGTCGCGTTGGTGCCCTTGGCAACGGCTTGGTAGCCCAGGGCGTAGGAACTGTTGCCGCTGGCGTTGGCCAGGTTGCCGATCGCAATGCCGTTGTCGGCGTTCACACTCGCCTGGGAACCGATCGCGACGTTGTAGCCGGTGGTCGTGGCATTGGAAGAAGCATTCGCGCCGATGACCACGCTGCGCGTGGCATTCGTCGCCGCAGTCGCACCGCTGCCCATCACGATCGCGTCGGATGCCGCAGCATTCGCGCCCACCCCTTGTGCAATGCTGCCGCTCCCCCCGGCAACGGCTTGCGGCCCCACCGCAATGCTGTTGGCCCCAACGGCCGCCGAATCCGCCAGCGTCGAATTGGCATGGAAGTACTTGACGCCCCCGCCATTGTTGATGGCGTCCAGCGCCTGGTTGGTCGCAAACAGCTGGCTGCCATTGACCGCGTCGGTGCTCGTACCCGAAAGGCGCCCGGCCGCCACGTTGGTGATGGTGCGCTCGTTGCCGTTCGAGCCCACGCTCACCGTGCCCACCGGTGCAGCACCGGCGAAGGTGTAGGCGTTGCCCTGAAGGGTGACGCCGGTGGTCGCAACCACGGCGCCCGTGCTGCTGTTGGCGCCCAGCCCTACCGAGTTGTCTGTGCTGGCCGACGAAGAAATGCCGACCGCAACGCTGTTGTTGCCAGCCGCCCCGCTGAAGTAGCCCAGTGCGACGGCATTCGTACCCGTCGCCGACGAGTTGCCGCCGACCGAAACCCCCGAAGCATTCGTGACCTTCGAATTGGCGCCCAGCGCAACCCCGGCCGCGGAGCCCGCGGCCACGCTGCTGTTGCGGCCGATCGCGACGGTGCCCAGCGTCCCGCCTCCGCCAAAAGCATTCGCGTTCTGGCCGAGAGCGATGTTCCCGGTGGCGCTGGCGTTGGCGCTGTCGCCCATCGCCAGTGCGCTTGCACCGGCGGCCCGCGAGTTGTTGCCCAGCGCCACGGCGCCCTGGCCGATCGCGTTGTTGATGTTGCCAATCGCCACGGAGCCGTCAGCCGCCGTAGTGCCGGCCGCATTGCCGGCCGCCGTGTTGTCGGCACCCAGCGTCACCGCACCCGTGCCGTTGGACGTGTTGGGGTCGCCGATCGCGACGGCACCGTTGCCGGTGGCCTTCTGGCCTCGCCCGATCGCTACCGCGCCGCCTGCCGCCGTGCTGCTGTTGGCCGTGGTGCCATCGGAGCCGATGGCCACGTTTTGGCCTGTGCTCCCCGCGGTAACTGCATTGCCTATCGCGATGGCATTGGCAACCGGGGACAAGGCAGCACGCCCAATCGCGATTGCGTTGGCCGCTGAAGCCAACGCCTGACCTCCAATGGCCAGCGCGTCAGAGCCAGTGGCTCGTGCGCCTGCAGTGGCATTGCCTCCCAGGGCCAGCGAACCTGCACCAGATGCCACCGTTGCCGTCGCCGCACCGGTGCCGCCAGAGCCAATGGCCGTGGCATTCGTGTTTGTGGCGCTTGTCAGTGTGCCCATGGCCACAGCGTTCGCAGCGCTCACCTGCGCGCCCGCGCCCAACGCCGTGCCCGCATCTCCTGTCGTCACCGCAGCACCAGCGCCGATCGCCACACCGCGGGTCGACGCGTTGGCAGTGGTGGCGTTGTACCCAACTGCAATGCCGCCAGTGGTTGCGTCGGTCGAGGACAATTGATCAGCGGTGGCGCCGTTGCCGATCGCGACGCCACCCCGCCACGCCGTGACGCCTGGCCCGATGCCGACTGATGAGCCCTCCGACGCCGTGGCGGCACCGCCGATCGCGACACTATCGGTGCCGGTCGCGGCCGCAGCTGCACCGGAGCTGTTGGCGTGGAAATACTTGGAATTGAAGATGTCGCCGCTGGTGGTCGTGGCCGTGACATTGGCACCTGCGAGCAACTCGGACTGCACGTTGCGGGTGATCCCGTAGATCAGGTTCGAGTTCGTGCTGATCGTCCCAGGATTGCCGATGGATATCACGGTGCCCGTGCCATCGTTATTGCCGCGGAAGTAGTCACGGACGCCCACACCGCTCCCGCCGCCACGCAACACCAGGTCTTCGCCGCTGGCGATCGAATCGTTGTTGGCGATGAGGATCAAGCCGTTGTTCGCACCCGGCACGCATTGCTCGCCGGTGCCGCCGCCGCCCGTCGCGAACCCGTTCGTGCAAGTCAGCGCAAACACCTGCCCCGAAACCATGAACGCCAAGCCGGCCACGGCCACCGCGATGGTGCTCTTGGAGGCCTTCTTGCCCCGTGCAGTGGTGATTTCGGAGGCAGCGACCCAGGCGCCGAGCGACTCGTTCCAGATGCTGCGGTAACTTCTGTTCATGGTGCGTCAGAGAGAGAAAAAAGGAGTGCGCGACTTGGGCGCGTTACATTTCGTATGCATTGTCGAATGAAGTGTTGCCATTCGTATTGCTTTGCCGGGAACTTTTCGGACGAGACATGGGAAATGCCACACTACGGGGCTATGACCTTCTCATTTGTCAACCATTTCGCAACAGTCGCCCGGCGCACGCGCCGCTGGACGGCATTGGCAGGATGCGCGGCACTGCTGTCGTTTTCGGGCCATTCGCTTGCCCAGGAAGGCCCGGCGGTCAACTTCCGCAGCATCGTTCCGGCCCCCAATTCCGGCGCATCTGCTGCGGAACTGGGAGCCGCGACTGGTCAGGGACTGAATCCGCAGTGCGTCAAGCCCGGACGGGAGTGGACCGTGGTCCTCCACGCGCCGGACTCCTACGATGCCACCACAGGGATCTACGCCATTTCCGCGACCGTCGGCTTGCTGCCTCGGTCGACCGGTCCGTTGCTGTGGCCCGAAGATGCCTATGCGGTGACGCGAGCAGCGCAAGGGCTGAATCCCGACCAGCGCAAACAGATGGCACTGGACACCGTGCGGCAGGCAAGCAGTGCGCTGTGCCGCATCCTCGTCAATCCGCCCCAGGCACCCCGCTGACGTGATGCCGACCGGCCACCCGCGCTTGAGAGCTTTGGCACTCAGTGTTCTTGGCTACGCGCTGCCTTGTCAGAGCGAATGTCGCCAGGCGAGCCAGACGTCGTGAGCGCAACCCCACGGCACTTGCCAGGCGCCATGGCAGGCGCCCAGGCCCTGCGCATCGGCATCACCATCGGCCTGCATCACGAGGCCGAAACGTTGTGGAACAACGGCATCAAGCAGAACGCCGTGTTCCTGGCCGAGGCCCTGAAGAACTGCCCCAACGTCGCATCGGTGGTGCTGGTCAACACCACCGCCACGCCGGTCACGCCCGCCCTGCCCTGGGACCAGGCGCGCTGGCCGACGCGCAGCTTCGAGCAGGCCAAGGACAGCGTGGACGTGATGATCGAGTTGGGCGGCCAGATCGATGCGGCCCAGACGGACTACCTCAAGCAGCGCGGCGCGCGACTGGTGTCGTACTGCTGCGGCTTCGAGTACGTGCATGCGATGGAGTCGGTACTGTTCTCCAGGCCGCTGTGGGGGCAGAACCTGTTCGTCAACCAGCGCTACGACGACATCTGGATGGTCCCGCAGGTGGACCACATCAGCCGGCCGTATTTCGAGGTGCTGAGGCGGCAGCAGGCGCGTGCGGTGCCCTTCGTGTGGAGCCCGGTCTTCCTGGAACAGCGCAGCGCGGCACTGCCCCATGCAGGGCTGTACCAGCCGCGCGCGGCAGGGGCGCCCAGGCGCCTGTCGGTGATGGAACCGAACATCAACGTGGTCAAGTTCTGCCTCTACCCGATCCTGATCGCGGAAGAGGCGTACCGCACGGCGCCGCAGGAGATCGAGCTCCTGCAAGTGACCAACGCACACCGCATCGCGACCGAGAGCATGGAGTTCATCACCCTGATGAACCAGCTCGACATCGTGCGCAACCACAAGGCGGTGTTCCTGGGCCGGCACGACACCCCGACCTTCCTGGCCGAGAACACCGACGCGGTGATCTCCCACCAGTTGGAGAACCCGCTCAACTACTTCTACCTGGAAGTGTGCTGGCAGGGCTTCCCCCTGATTCACAACGCCCACCTGGTGCCCGAGCTCGGCTACTACTACGCCGGCAACGACGTGCAGGCCGGGGCGGCGCGCCTGCGCGAGGCGATCGCCACCCATGACGCGCATGCGGCCGACTATCGCGCCACACAACGCGCCCGCATCGCGCGCTTCCTGCCCGACCATCCGGCCCTGGTGACGCACTACGGCACGCTGCTGGAGGAACTGGTGCGGCGCCCGGCGCGCTGACCTCGTCGCACGATCGGTCGTGCCGCGCCAGCCGCTTGGCGCAGGGGCAGGCCAGGCTGGTCGCACTGCGGCGTGCGCAGCGGTGTGACGCGCTCCATCTCCGACACGCCGGTCGGCCGTCACGCACACGCGGGCGCGGCAACGGGTGACTGACCTAAGTTCGGCAGTGCCTAGGGTGAGGATTCATTCATCCACCCACACCGATCGAGAGGAGTTTCGACCATGTCCACCGACACCGCAGACCACGCCCGCCTGTGGGAACTGATCAAGGACACCCGCTTCGGCATGTTCACCCATCGGCATGGTGACGACGGCCTGTTGCACAGCCACCCCCTGACGACGCAGAACCGCTCCGTCGACGAAGACGCCACCCTGTACTTCTTCGTGCCGAAGGATGGCGTGATCGCCCAGCACCTGCCGCACGACGACGTGGTGAACGTGGCTTACGCCAACCCGGACGACGACAGCTATGTCTCGGTCGCCGGCCGCGCGGCCCTCGTCGACGACCAGGCGCTGAAGCGGGCGCTGTTCAACAGCGCGGCGAAGGCCTGGTTTCCGGCCGGCGCGGACGACCCGAACCTCGGGCTCATGGCGGTGCGCATCGAAAGCGCCGAGTTCTGGGATGTGACGGAAAGCAAGGTGACGCAGTTGCTCAAGATCGCCAAGGCCGCACTGAGCGGCGACGGAAAGCCCCAACTCGGCGAACACAAGAAGGTGGAAGGACCCTGAGCCCGCTTGCGGCACCTCGCGGCGGCTGCCTAAGATCTGCCGTCCACTTCCAGGAGCCCAGCATGAGCCACCACGTCTACAAGATCCTCGAGCTCACGGGCTCCTCGCCCACCGGCAGCGACGATGCCGTACAGCGCGCCATCGCCAAGGCCAGCGAGACGGTACGCAATATCCAGTGGTTCGAGGTGGTCGAGACCCGCGGCCATGTCAGCGACGGCAAAGTCGCTCACTGGCAGGTCACGCTGAAGGTGGGCTTCACGCTCGAGTGAGCGGGCGGCGCCCGATGCGGTGGCGCCGATCAGTCGGGCGCCTGGACGACCCGCGCGCTCTCCTCGTCGGCGAGCACGTTGTCGGCGTCCAGTTCGCTGGCCTCGGTGAGGTCCACGCCCGACTCCGCCAGTTCCTCCTCGGCGGTGTCGTCCTCGTCGACCACTGCAGCGTCGTCGATGGGCAGGTCGTCGTCCTCGGTGTCGAGCGAGGGATCGGAGGCGGGGGCGCTGGCTTTGGCGGGCATGTGAGGCTCCTGGACGATCGAGACGAAGGCCGCAGCACGGCGGCCCCGGCGCAACCCCGATGGTGAACCCGCCGCGTCCCGCACGCCACGGCAGCCGAGCGTTCCGTGGGGACATGGCGCCGACACTTGACCGTCGGCACCCGGCTCAGTGCTTGTGCCCGTCGTGCTGTTCCGCCTGGTCGTGGTCGTGTCCATGCGCATGGTCGTGCCCCTCGCCCTCGTGGGCCAGACGGCTCACGGCCGTCACCAGCACGATGCCTGCCACCAGCCACGCGATCTGCGTCAGCGTCTGCCGCGCCGACAGCCGGCGCTGCAGCTGGGGAATGAGGTCGGCCAGTGCCACGTAGACGAAGCTGCTCCCCGCCACGACGAGGAAGTACGGCAGGAAGCCCGCCAACCGCTCGACGAGCCACCAGCCCACCAGGCCGCCGAGCGCCGTCATGGTGCCCGCCAGCGAAACCTTGACCAGCGCGGCGCGCGAGTTGGCCGAACTCTGCCGCAGCACCACCAGATCGCCGATGTGGTGCGGCACCTCGTGGGCCAGCACGGCGACGGCGGCCAGCAGGCCCAGCCGCAGGTCGGCGATGAACGCCGAGGCGATCAACACGCCGTCGCCGAAGCAGTGCACGCTGTCGCCGGTTAATACAGTCCAGCCCCCGGCCGCGCGCGGGCGCTCTGGCTGGTCAGGGTCGTGACCGTGCACGGCGTGGTCGTGCGCGTGGCCATGCCCGTCGTGGTGGTGTTCATGCCCGTGGTGCCAGAGCTCCGCCTTGTCGAGCAGGAAGAAGAACACCAGCCCGAAGAGCAGCACGGCGAACAGCACGCCCGGCTCGATGCGGCTTTCGAAGGCCTCCGGCAACAGGTGCATGAAGGCCGTGGCCAGCAGCGCGCCGGCCGCGAGGCTCAGGAGGTACTGGGGGCCGTGCCCGCCGTCGCCCGGCGCGCCGCGCACGCCCAGGCGAAGCAAGGCTGCCGCCACCCACACACTGCCGATGCCCGCGAGCAGCGTCGCGGCGAGAATTGCTATCAAAGTCATAGCTGGTTGCGCAATCAGGACGGGCGTTGGAGCCCGATTTCATTCACAAAAAAGAACAGCCGCCCCGAGGGACGGCTGCATTCTGACGGCTGGTTTCCCGTTGCGCTGGAGCCGCAGCCTCAGGGCACGCCGTGCTGCTTGAACCAGGCCAGGGCGCGCTCCCAGCCGTCCTCGGCCGCGCTCTGGAGGTAGCTCGGCCGGTAGTCGGCATGGAAGGCGTGGCCCGCTTCGGGGTACACGACGAACTGGGAAGCCTTGGCCGCCGGGGTGCCGGTGGCCAGTGCCGCTTTCATCTTATCGACCGTGTCAAGGGGGATCCCCTGGTCCTTGCCGCCGTAGAGCCCCAGCACCGGCGCCTGCAGGCTGGCGGCGACGTCGATCGGGTGCTTGGGCGTGTTCTCGCTGGCCTGCCCGACCAGCCGGCCGTACCACGCCACGCCGGCCTTCACCTTGCCGGTGGCGGCGTACAGCCACACGATGCGCCCGCCCCAGCAGAAGCCGGTGATGCCGGCCCGCGCGGTGTCGCCGCCGTTGGCCTTGGCCCAGGCGAGCGCGCCGTCGAGGTCGCCCATGACCTGCGCGTCGGGCACCTTGGACACCAGTTCGGCCTGCAGCTTGGGGATGTCGGTGTAGCCCTTCGGGTCGCCCTGGCGGGCGTAGAGCTCCGGCGCGATGGCCAGGTAGCCCAGCTTGGCGAAGCGGCGGCAGGTGTCGGCGATGTATTCGTGCACGCCGAAGATCTCCTGGATGACCAGGATCACCGGGAGCCCGGTCTTGCCCGCCGGTGCCGCCGCATAGGCGGGCACCTCGAAGCCGTTGACCGTGTACTTGATCGGGCCGGCCTTGAGGCCTTCGTCCGAGGTCTTGATGACCGTCTGCGCCGCAATGGGCAGCGTGGCGGCGGCGTAGCCTACCCCCAGAGCCGCCTTGATCGCGGTGCGGCGCGTGGCACCGGCTTCGGTACTGTCGCCGGGTCGCAGGGAGTCGAAGTCGCGTTTCAGGTCGTCGTCGCGCATGAGAGCAAGCTCCTCGGGGGTGGGTGGAAGGAGCCGGCAGTCTATCGACGGCCCATGAAGCCGCCGCGCGGCCGCGCACGATGCCACTGCGCAACGGGTGGGCATGCGCGCGCCGCGTGCCCGGAACCGCTAGCGCGCCGCCACCTTGCCCTGGGCGATGTCCATCACCATGCGCGTCACGAGGTACAGCCGCGGCTCGATGGAATCGATGAGCACGTACTCCGCATCGGCCGAGTGGGCGCCGAAGCCCTGCAGGCCGAAGCGCTCGACCACGGCCGCCTTGCCGGACAGGCCCGCGAAGGCCGCGTCGGTGCCGCCGCCGGCCACCTTGTCGTCGGCGCCGAGCTTGCGGCCCATCTCCTCGTAGATCGACTGAGCGTGCTTCGCCATCGCCAGCGACGCTGGATTGGACTCGAGCGGCGGGCGGCGGCGTTCGAACTTCACCTCGACCTTGGCCTCGGGAATGAGCTGCTTCTTCACGCGCTCGGCGATGGCGCGCTCCACGCGGTCGTAGTCGGACACCTTGGTGACGCGCACGTCGGCCATGGCCGTGGCCGTCGCAGGGATCACGTTGCGGTTGTTGCCGGCCTGGCCGACGGTCCAGTTCATCTTCAGGCCCGTGGCCGGGTCGGACAGGTCGCGCATCTGCAGCACCTGGTGCGCCATCTCGTAGAAGGCGTTGACGCCGCGCTCGGGCGCCGATCCGGCGTGCGAGGCCTTGCCCTGCACCTTCAGCGACACGGCGCCGATGCCCGCCGTGGCCAGCGAGAGTTTGTCCTCGGCCACCGACGCGCCTTCGTGCGACAGCACCGCGTCGTGCTCGCTCGCCAGCTTGGCGATGAGCGCGCGCGAGCCCGGCGAGCTGATCTCCTCGTCGCCGTTGATGAGCACCGTGAGCTGCCCGTAGTCCTTGAAGCCCAGCTTCTGCAGCATGGCCACCGCATGCAGGATCACGGCAATGCCCTGCTTGTCGTCGGCGATGCCCAGCCCGTAGGCCTTGTCGCCTTCGATGCGGAAGGGCTGCTTCGCGCCCATGCCCACCTGGTACACGGTGTCCATGTGGGCGATGAGCATGATCTTCTTCGTGCCGGTGCCGGTGAAGGTGGCCTTGACCACCTTGCCGATCTTCTCGGGCGTGTCCTCCATGCGGTAGACCTCGGGCGAGGCCGCGCTGCCGGGCTCGATCAGTTCCACCTGCCCGCCCAGCGCCTTCAGGCGGTCGGCGATGAGGTTGGCGATCTTGTCCAGGCCTTCGAGGTCGCGGCTGCCCGATTCGATGCCCACGAGCTGCGACAGCGAATCGAGCAGGGGCTGCTTCTGCTCGGCCGCCAGGGCGGCGATACGCGCATCGGGGGCTGCAAAGGCCGCCGGTACGGCACCGGTGGCGAAGGCCACGGCGACGACCAGGGCACGAAGCGAGGGGCGGAAGCGACTCATCGGCGATGTCTCCTTGTCTGTTTCGAGCAATGTCAATGCGCCTGGTCCCAGTTGGGGCCGACGCCGATCTCGGCCAGCAGCGGCACCTTCAGCTCGGTCACGCCCGCCATCAGCCGCGGAATCTCGACGCGTACCCAGTCGACTTCCGCCTGCGGCACCTCGAAGACCAGTTCGTCGTGCACCTGCATGATCATCTTCGTGCCGCGTCGCTCGGCGTCGAGTACTGCCTGCACCTTGTTCATGCTGAGCTTGATGAGGTCGGCGGCCGTGCCCTGCATGGGCGCGTTGATGGCGGCGCGCTCGGCACCGCCGCGGCGCGGGCCGTTGGGCGAATTGATCTCGGGCAGGTAGAGGCGCCGGCCGAACACGGTCTCGACGTAGCCGCGCTCCTTGGCGCTGGCCCGCGTCTCGTCCATGTAGTGCTTCACGCCCGGGTAGCGCGCAAAGTAGCGGTCGATGTAGCTCTTGGCCGCGGTGTTGTCGATGCCGAGGTTGCGCGCCAGGCCGTAGCTGCTCATGCCGTAGATGAGACCGAAGTTGATGACCTTGGCATAGCGCCGCTGCTCGCTGCTCACCTGATCGGGTGGCAGGCCGAACACCTCGGCGGCGGTGGCGCGGTGCACGTCCATGCCCTCGGTGAAGGCACGCAGCAGCGCCTCGTCGCCACTGATGTGGGCCATGATGCGCAGCTCGATCTGCGAATAGTCGGCGCTGGCAATCACGTGGCCCGGCGGTGCGACGAAGGCCTCGCGCACGCGACGGCCCTCGGCCGTTCGGATCGGGATGTTCTGCAGGTTGGGGTCGTTGCTCGACAGCCGGCCGGTGACGGCCACGGCCTGGGCGTAGTGCGTGTGCACACGGCCCGTGCGCGGCAGGGCCATCTGCGCCAGCTTGTCGGTGTAGGTGCCCTTGAGCTTGGACAGGCCGCGGTGCTCCAGGATCTTGGCCGGCAGCGGGTAGTCCTCGGCCAGCTTCTCGAGCACTTCCTCGTCCGTGCTGGGCGCGCCGCTGGGCGTCTTCTTCACCACCGGAAGGCCCAGCTTGTTGAAGAAGATGTCGCCGATCTGCTTGGGGCTGCCGAGGTTGAAGGGCTGGCCGGCGATCTCGTAGGCCTCCTGCTCCAGCGCCATGATGCGCTTGCCCAGGTCGTGGCTCTGTGCGGCCAGCGTGGGCGCGTCGATCAGCACCCCGTTGCGCTCGATGCGGTAGAGCGACTCGCTGCTCTCCATCTCCAGCTCGTAGACGAAGCGCAGCCGCTCGTCGGCCTGCAGCTGCGGCCAGAGGACGCGGTGCACGTCCAGCGTCTGGTCGCTGTCCTCGCACGAGTACTCGGCCGCCTTGTCGATGGCCACCTGGCTGAACGGGATCTGGTGCGCGCCCTTGCCGCACAGGTCCTCGTAGTCGATGCCGCTGCGGCCCAGGTGGCGCTCGGCCAGGCTGGCGAGGCCATGCGGCTTGTGCACTTCGAGCACGTAGCTCTGCAGCATGGTGTCGTGCGCATAGCCCTGCACCTCGATGCCGTGGTTGGCGAACACATGGCGGTCGTACTTGACGTGCTGGCCCAGCTTCTTCTTCGCGCCGTTCTCCAGCCAGGGCTTCAGGCGCGCCAGCACCTCGTCGCGCGGCAACTGCTCGGGGGCATCGGGGTAGTTGTGCGTGAGCGGGATGTAGGCCGCTTCGCCGGGCTGGACACTGAAGCTGACGCCCACGATCTCGGCCCGCATCTCGTCCAGCGAAGTGGTCTCGGTGTCGATCGCGGCCAGTTCGGCCGCCTCCAGCCGTGCCAGCCAAGTGTCGAACTGTTCCCAGGTGAAGATCGTGTCGTAGGCCAGGTTGGTCGCGCGCGCGGCGGCCGCCACCTCGAAGCCTTCGAGCAGGCCGGTGCCGCCCTCCGGGCCGCCCCGCGCCTTGTTCTCCTCCACGAGCTCGGGCGGCACCTCGTGCGCCTGCAGCGTCTTGACCAGGCTCTTGAAACCGTACTGCTCGTAGAAGACCTTGAGCGCCTCGGTGTCCTGCTCGCGGATGGCCAGCCCATCGAGCGAGGGCAGACCCGGCACGTGGCCGTCGAGCTCGCAATCGGTGCGGATGGTGACCAGGCGTCGCGACAGCGGCAGTTGGTCGAGCGCCTTGCGCAGGTTCTCGCCGGCCTGGCCCTTGATCTCGCCTGCGGCGGCAATCAGCGCATCCAGCGAGCCGTACTGCGCGAGCCACTTGGCGGCCGTCTTGGGGCCGACCTTGTCGACGCCGGGCACGTTGTCGACCGCGTCGCCCACCAGCGTCTGGTAGTCGATCATCAGCGAGGGTGGCACACCGAATTCGGCCGTCACGCCGGCCACGTCGCGGCGCTTGCCGTTCATGGTGTCGATGATCGTGATGTGCTCGTCCACGAGCTGCGACAGGTCCTTGTCGCCGCTGGACACGATCACCTCCACACCCTGCGCGGCGCCGGTGCGCGCCAGCGTGCCAATCACGTCGTCGGCCTCGACATCAGGCACGCTGAGCACCGGCCAGCCCAGCAGCTGCACCACCTGGTGGATGGGCTCGATCTGCGTGCGCAGGTCGTCCGGCATGGGCGAGCGGTTGGCCTTGTAGGCGGGGTACCAGTCGTCGCGGAAGGTCTTGCCGGGCGCGTCGAAGATGCAGGCCACGTAGTCGGCCCGCACCTCGCGCCGCAGGGCCTGCATCATGTTGATCATTCCGCGGATGGCGCCGGTGGCCGGGCTCTTGCTGTCGCCGGGCACCGCGCGCAGGTCGGGCATGGCATGGAACGCGCGGTACAGGTAGCTCGATCCGTCGACGAGCAGCAGCGTTTTCTTGTCGGTCATCGGGGCATTTTGCCGCCTTCGACATGGCGCCCTCCGACGCATTCGACAGACAGGCGCGAAGCGCACAGGCTGACAGCGGGGGCATCGGCCGACACCTACAATCCCGCGCATGAGCTCCAACCGATTCGCCCCCCTGCGCACGGCCCTGCTGGCGCTGGGCTGTCTCCTGCCCCTGGCTTCCGTCCACGCCCAGGCGGCCGCGCAGCCCGCCCCCGCGGCGCAACCGGCAGCTCCGGCAGGCGACCCGGAAGCGCTCGATGGCCGCCGCAACCAGAAGATCGAACACCTGCGCACCGAGGATTCGGGCGCCCGTGTCGACGAGACACGCTACGGCGGCCGCACCCAGCAGATCACCGTGACGCCCAAGAACGGCGGTGCCGCCTACGAGGTGCTGCCCAGCGACGGCCAGCGCCAGGGGCGCAACCAGTCGGAATCCGGACCGAGCGGCAACGGCCCGCGTGTCTGGAACGTCCTCAAGTTCTGACGGTCCGCGGTGGCGGTCTTCACCGAAGTCGGGCCTGAAGAGGCCGGCGCCCTGCTGCGGCGACTGGGGCTGGGCGAACTGCACAGCCTGCGCGGCATCGAGGGCGGCATCGAGAACACCAACTACTTCGCCAGCACCGACCAGGGCGAGTACGTCCTGACGCTGTTCGAACGCCTGAGCTTCGCCCAACTGCCGTACTACCTGTGCCTGATGAAGCACCTGGCCGACGCCGGCCTGCCGGTGCCGGCGCCCGCCGCCGACCCGGCCCAGGCACCGATCGTGGCGGACGGCACCCATCCCCTCGAAGTGCCGGCCGACGCGCCCTGCGCGCTGCTGCACACCGTGGCCGGCAAGCCGGCGGCCGTGGTGCAGCGCCTCTCGGGCCGCAGCGAACTGGCGCCCGGCGTGGCGCACTGCCGCGAGTTGGGCGCCCTGCTGGCCCGCATGCACCTGGCGGCGCGCGATTTCCCGCGCATCCAGCCCAACCTGCGCGGCCTGCCCTGGTGGAACGAGACCGCGCCGGTGGTCATGCCCTACCTCGACACGGCCCAGGCCGCCCTGCTCGCGGGCGAGTTGGCCTACCAGAACCACGTGGCCACCTCGGCCGCCTACGCCGCGCTGCCGCGCGGCCCGGTGCATGCCGACCTGTTCCGCGACAACGCCATGTTCGCGACCGACGAGGGCGCCAATGCGCCGCCGCGCCTCACGGGCGTGTTCGACTTCTACTTCGCCGGCACCGACACCTGGCTCTTCGACCTGGCGGTGTGCCTGAACGACTGGGCGATCGACCTGCCGACGGGCGCGCCCGATGCCGAGCGCAGCGCCGCCCTGCTGGCGGCCTACGAAACAGTACGCCCGCTGACCCGCGCCGAGCGCGAACTGCTGCCCGGCATGCTGCGCGCCGCCGCCCTGCGCTTCTGGATCTCGCGCCTGTGGGACTTCCACCTGCCGCGCGAGGCCAGCATGCTCAAGCCCCACGACCCGGTGCATTTCGAGCGCGTGCTGCGCCAGCGCGCGCATGCCCCGGTGCGCGTCGCGCCCGCCGAGGCGGCCGAGGACGCCGAAGCCGCCGAACAGACTTCGGAACCGGCCTGACGCCATGAAGCTGCTGCTCGTCGCGCCCCGCACCGGCGCCCAATGGGTGCGTGAAGGCCTGCAGACCTTCCGCCGTGCGCCGATGGCGTTCTTCTCGCTCTTCATGCTGTTCATGACGGCGATCGCGCTGCTGTCACGCGTGCCGGTCATCGGCGGAGCGCTGGCCGTGGCGCTGGCGCCCGCCAGCACCCTGGCCCTGATGGCCGCCGCCGAGCAGGCCAGCCGCCTGCCGCCTGGCCGCATGACGCCGGATGGTCGCCCCGTCACGGCCGTGCTGTTCATGTCGGCGCTGGGCGCCGTGCGCAGCCGGGTGCGGCCGCTGGTGGCGCTGGGCGCGCTGTACGGCATCGCCGTGACGCTGGCCGGCCTGCTCGCCAGCGCGATCGCGGGCGATCCGATGGCCGGCGCCTTCGATGCACAGGGCGCGCCCAAGCCCGAGGTGATCCAGAGCGGGGCCTTCCAGTTCGCGATGTTGCTGCGCATGGCGCTGTACCTGCCGGTCGCGCTGGCCTTCTGGCATGCGCCCGCGCTGGTCCACTGGCACGCGGTGCCGCCGGTCAAGAGCCTGTTCTTCAGCCTGGTGACCTGCGTGCGCAACTTCGGCGCGATGGCGGTCTACGGCCTGGTGTGGTTCGCCGTGGTGCTGGCGGGCAGCATCGTGCTGTCGCTGGTGGCCAGCGTCGCGATGGCGGCCGCGGGCAGCGTGGGCGTGGCGGTGCTGGTGGGCGGCTCCTTCGTGCTCACGGCCATGTTCCTGACCTCGACCTGGTTCAGCTTCCGCGACTGCTTCCAGGCCGACTGAGGCGCCGGCCGGCCTCGCGTCAGACGGGCGTGAGCTTGGCCACGCTCAGTGCCAGCCACTTGATGCCGTGGCGGCCGAACTTGACCTGCGCCCGCGCATCGTCGCCCGCGCCTTCGAGCGCCAGCACCGCGCCTTCGCCGAATTTGGTGTGGAAGACCTGCATGCCGATGCGCAGGCCGTGGGACGGGGCCGACTTCTGCGGCACGGGCGCGGCCGCCGCACCGCTGTAATACGAGCCAAATCCGCCTCCAGCGCCCGTCCCGCCTGCGCGACCAGCTATCGAATTCATAGCACCGCCGGCGAACTGGCCGAAGCCCGGATTCTTGGGCGTGAGCCACTTGAGCGCGCCCTCGGGCAGCTCGTCGAAGAAGCGGCTCTTGAGGTTGTAGCGGGTCTGGCCGTGCAGCATGCGCGTCTGCGAGTGGCTCAGGTACAGGCGCTGGCGCGCGCGCGTGATCGCCACGTACATCAGCCGGCGTTCCTCCTCCAGGCTCTCGTGGTCGCTCATGGAGTTCTCGTGCGGGAACAGGCCCTCTTCCAGCCCGGTGATGAACACCACGTCGAACTCCAGTCCCTTGGCGGCGTGCACCGTCATGAGCTGCACGGCGTCCTGCCCGGCCTGGGCCTGGTTGTCGCCGGATTCCAGCGCGGCGTGCGTGAGGAAGGCGGCCAGCGGGCTGAGCGTCTCGCCCGTCTCCGCGTCGGGCGCCAAGGGTTCGTCGAGCACGGGCTGCGACGGATCGAGGCCCTGGCTTGCGGGCGACTGGCGCAGTTCATCCACCGGCAGCGCCACGGCATCGCGGCCGAAGCCTTCCTGCGTGACGAAGCTCTCGGCCGCGTTGACCAGTTCCTCCAGGTTCTCCAGCCGGTCGGCGCCTTCGCGGTCGGCCTTGTAGTGCTCGATCAGGCCGCTGGCGTCGAGCACGAGCTCGATGATCTCCTTGAGCGACAGGCCCTGCGTCTGCTCGCGCAGCACGTCGATCTTCGCGACGAAGGCGGCCAGGTTGGCGCCGGCCTTGCCGCTCATGCCCTCCACCGCCTTGTAGAGCGAAGCGCCGCGAGCCCGGGCCGTGTCCTGCAGCACCTCGATGCTGCGCGCGCCGATGCCGCGCGGCGGGAAATTGACGACACGCAGGAAGCTGGTGTCGTCGCCGGGGTTCTCCAGCAGGCGCAGGTAGGCCAGCGCATGCTTGATTTCGGCGCGCTCGAAGAAGCGCAGGCCGCCGTACACGCGGTACGGCACCGCGGCATTGAACAGCGCCGTCTCGATCACCCGGCTCTGCGCATTGCTGCGGTAGAGCACGGCGATCTCCTTGCGGTCGATGCCGTCGCGCACCAGCTGGCGCATCTCCTCGACCATCCACTGCGCCTCGGCGAAGTCGCTGGTCGACTCGTACACGCGCACCGGCTCGCCCGGCCCCTGGTCCGTGCGCAGGTTCTTGCCCAGGCGCTTCGTGTTGCGGCTGATCAGTTCGTTGGCCGAGTCGAGGATGTTGCTGAAGCTGCGGTAGTTCTGCTCCAGCTTGATCTGGTGGTGCACGTCGAACTCGCGCACGAAGTCGCTCATGTTGCCCACGCGCGCCCCCCGGAAGGCGTAGATGCTCTGGTCGTCGTCGCCCACGGCCAGCACGCTGTTGGGGCCGGGCACGAAGCGGCCATCGACCGTGTGGCCGGCCAGCATCTTGATCCAGGCGTACTGCAGGCGGTTGGTGTCCTGGAACTCGTCGATCAGGATGTGGCGGAAGCGCCGCTGGTAATGCTCGCGCACCGGGTCGTTGTCGCGCAGCAATTCGTAGCTGCGCAGCATCAGCTCGCCGAAGTCGACCACGCCTTCGCGCTGGCACTGTTCCTCGTACAGCTGGTAGAGCTCGATCTTCTTGCGATCGTCTTCGCTGCGGGCTTCGATGTCGCGCGGGCGCAGGCCGTCTTCCTTGGCGCCGGCGATGAACCACTGCGTCTGCTTGGCCGGAAAGCGCTCGTCGTCGACGTTGAACTGCTTCATCAGCCGCTTGATGGCCGACAGCTGGTCCTGCGTGTCCAGGATCTGGAAGCTCTGCGGCAGGCCGGCCAGCTTCCAGTGCGCGCGCAGGAAGCGGTTGCACAGGCCATGGAAGGTACCGATCCACATTCCGCGCACATTCACCGGCAGCAGCGCCGACAGGCGCGTCATCATTTCCTTGGCCGCCTTGTTGGTGAAGGTCACGGCCAGCACGCCGCCCGGCGACACCTGGCCGGTCGAGAGCAGCCAGGCGATGCGGGTGGTGAGCACGCGCGTCTTGCCCGACCCGGCCCCCGCCAGGATGAGGGCATTGCCCTCGGGCAGGGTAACGGCCGCGCGCTGCTCGTCGTTCAGGGTGGCAAGGAGGGGGGAATCGGCCGCGGCGGGCCCGGCATCGTGGCCAGGAAAGGACATCCCGGCATTGTAGGAACGCGGGGTGGTTGCCGCCCGCCGCAGCGAGCAAGCCCGCGAATGCTCAGGTGCCGAGCTTGAACGCGCCCTTCATCAGGGCGGCATGGCCCGGAAAGGAGCAGAAGAAGGTGTAGGACTCGCCGGCCTTGAGCTTGGCGACGTCGACCGCCACGGTGTCGCTCTGGCCGGGGCCGACGACCTTGGTGTGGGCCAGCACGCGCGCGTCGCCCGCCTTGACGTACTGGTTGGCCAGGCCCGCGGCCACGCCGTCGGCCGCCACGGCCTGGACGTCGGCCGTCTTCGCCAGCACCCAGTTGTGGCCCATGGCCTGGATCGGCAGCTTGCCCGCGTGCCTGATCTGCACGCTGAAGCTCTTGCATTCCTTGGGCACGACGATCTCCTTCTTGTCGAACTGCATGGCGTCGTTGCCTTCCACGGTGATGGCGCAATCGGCGGCCTGGGCGGCGACGCAGGCCAGGGCGAGGCAAGCGGCGATGAGCGGGGACTTCATGGTGCGGTGTTCCTTGATGACGTTGGCAGCCAGCCATCCTTCGGGCAGCGATGGCGCTGCGGCGATTCTGGGTGGGGCCCGCAGCCGCGTTCATGACCTGGGTCAAGGGCAGGCGCCGCGCTCGCGAGGCACCCACCCAGCTTGCGCGCCCTCAAGGACGGCGCCCACCGCGCGTCCCACACTGGCCCGGTACATCAACCACAGCACTCGATGCCATGACACTGCTCTTCCGGTTCTCTTGCCTCGCCACGCCGCTCGCGCTGGCCGCCGCGCTGATCGCGCCGGCCGCCCACGCACAGACCACCGACACCCAAGGCGCGTGGCTGGTCCGCCTGCGCGCCGTGCGGCTGGACATGGCCGACAAGTCGGCCGCCATCCCCTCGCTCGCCGTGCCGCCGAATGCCATCACGGTGAACGACAAGACCATTCCCGAAGTGGACGTGAGCTACTTCTTCACTCCGAACATCGCGGCCGAGCTCGTGCTCACGGTGCCGCAGAAGCAGCGCGTGACGGTGCAGCAGAGCGCGCTGGGCGGGCCGACCGACATCGGCAGTTTCAAGCACCTGCCGCCCACGCTGATGCTGCAGTACCACTTCCGGCCCGACGCGACGGTGCGGCCGTATGTCGGCGCCGGCATCAACTACACGCGGCTGAGCGGCGTGAACCTGTATGTGCCGACCGTCGGCCGACTGGACCTCGAGCGCAACAGCTGGGGCCTGGCCGTGGGCGGCGGCGTCGACATCGCGCTGGCGAAGAACTGGTTCCTGAACTTCGACGTCAAGAAGGTGCAGATCCGTTCCGACGTCAAGCTGGGCACGCAGAAGGTGTCGCAGGTGAAGGTCGACCCCTGGCTGTTCGGCGTGGGCGTTGGCTACCGCTTCTAGGCCGCGCCGCGGCCGCCGCCATAGCGGCGGCCGTATGACCACCATACAGGCGGGGCCAAGCCCCCTGCCCTACACTCGGTCACCGGGCCCAAGTTTCTTGCGCCCGGTTTTTTGTGGCCGCCGCACTGCCGGACGGGCCGCGGAACCGGCCAGGCCAAGCGCTCCATCGTTCGCCGTCAACGACCTTCATCAAGGAGAGCTTGGGTCATGGAAATCTTCGACTACGACAACGTCCTGCTGCTGCCGCGCAAGTGCCGTGTGGAGAGCCGCTCCGAATGCGACGCCAGCGTCGAGCTCGGCGGCCGCAGTTTCCGCATCCCCGTCGTGCCCGCCAACATGAAGACGGTGGTCGACGAGAAGATCTGCCTCTGGCTGGCCAAGAACGGCTACTTCTACGTGATGCACCGCTTTGACCTCGACAACGTGAAGTTCGTCGAGCACATGCAGGCCCAAGGCGTGTTCGCCTCCATCTCGCTGGGCGTCAAGAAGCCCGACTACGACACGGTCGACCAGCTCGTCGCCAAGGGCCTGACACCCGACTACATCACGATCGACATCGCGCACGGCCACGCCGACAGCGTGAAGAACATGATCGGCTACCTCAAGGAGAAGCTGCCCAAGGCCTTCGTCATCGCCGGCAACGTGGGCACGCCCGAGGCGGTGATCGACCTGGAGAACTGGGGCGCCGACGCGACCAAGGTCGGCATCGGGCCGGGCAAGGTGTGCATCACCAAGCTCAAGACCGGCTTCGGGACCGGCGGCTGGCAGCTGTCGGCGCTCAAGTGGTGCGCGCGCGTGGCCACCAAGCCCATCATTGCGGACGGCGGCATCCGCGAGCACGGCGACATTGCCAAGAGCATCCGCTTCGGCGCCACCATGGTCATGATCGGCTCGCTGCTGGCCGGCCTGGAGGAAAGCCCTGGCGAGACGGTCGTCGTCGACGGCAAGCGCTTCAAGGAGTACTACGGCTCGGCCTCGGACTTCAACAAGGGCGAGTACAAGCACGTCGAAGGCAAGCGCATCCTCGAACCCGTGAAGGGCACGCTGGAAGACGTGCTGCGCGAGATGCAGGAAGACGTGCAGAGTTCCATCAGCTACGCCGGCGGCCGCAGGCTGATGGACGTGCGCAAGGTCAACTACGTGATCCTGGGCGGCGACAACGCCGGCGAACACCTGCTGATGTGAGTGACACGCGGACGTAGGCGGTACTAGAATCGCGCCCTGCGTTGGGGGGGTAGCTCAGCTGGGAGAGCGCCGCGTTCGCAATGCGGAGGTCGGGAGTTCGATCCTCCTCCTCTCCACCAACGATTCTCGAGAAGGCCCCTGTGCATCGCACAGGGGCCTTTCTCTTTGGGGCGGCTCAGGCGTCCAGCACCAGGTGCTGGCCATGCAGCGCGGCCGCGCCCTCGCCGACCAGGTACGCGATGGATTTGGCTGCCACGACGGTGGACACCCATTCCTTCGGATCGGCGTCGGGCATCGCCTGGCGGTTGGCCGGCGTGTCGAGCACGCTAGGCGCGATGCTGTTGACCTGCACGCCATTCGGCGCGACTTCGGCCGCCAGGCTCTCGACCAGGCGCTGCAGCGCGCTCTTCGACGCGCAATAGGCCGCCATGTGCGCCACGCCTCGGCTCGCCGACTTGGCCGTGACCGCCACCAGCGCGCCGGCGCCGCGCGCGACCATGGCCGGCACGAAGGCCTGTGACACGGCCACGAAGGACCAGGCATTGAGGTTCAACATGCGGTCCCACGCTGCGCGGTCGAGCTCGTGCACGGCGGGCCCCATCTCGAAGCCGCCCGCGATGTGGATGACGGCATCCACATGCCCGAAGGCGCGCAGGATCTGTTCGCCCGCCGTCTTGACCGACTCGGCCGACGTGACATCGGCCGCCAGCAGCAGGTGCTGCGAGTTGTCCAGGCCGGGAAAGGCCTGCGTCAGGTGGTCCGGGTGGCGCTCGACCAGCGCGAGCCGTGCGCCCGCGTCCAGGTAGTGCTGCGTAACGGCACGGCCGAGCGCGCCGGCCGCGCCGGTGATGACCACGTGCAAGGGAACCGAAGGAGAAACAGGCGAGATCATGGGAAAACGCAATGGGTTGCGCAGTGCGCGATGGCGCCATCGTACCCCTGCACGTCGCAAATGACGCGCGCGTGTGCAAGCACGCAAAAAAGTGCGCTATACTCGCGGTCTTGCCTGAAAACACAGCGCCAAACGCAGTGCAGTCAAGCAAGGGCTCTTAGCTCAGTTGGTAGAGCAGCGGACTCTTAATCCGTAGGTCGAGTGTTCGAGTCACTCAGGGCCCACCAAAACACAAAATGCCTCGCATGTCTCCCCATGCGGGGCATTTTTCTTTTGGCGCGCTCATCGCGAGGCCAAGCTGCGCGGACTGCGGCAGATCGCCATGTCGGCCGAACCGCCGTAGAAAAAGATGGGAGTCAGCGGCGCTCGGCGGCAGCGATGAGAATCGCGCAGCACGAACTGCAGCCCACGACGAGCACGAGCGTTCGTCAGCCGAGGTTCATTTGACGCCGAGGTAATCCCGCACGTCGCCCGCCGCCTCCCCGCTGGCGGCGACGGCGCGGCGCAGATCCATTTCCGACACGCCGAGCGTTGCCATCCAGTAGGCGATTTCTTCCGCGCGTGTGACATCCACGATCGAGCGCGCCACGACGATGGGTTCAGAGACAGGCGATGACGGATTCACAACGATCTCCTCTTGATTGAGGTTCGGAGAATCGCCAGCCGACTCGCATCGAGCTACCGGCGGAATTCGCGTGAGCGTGCAAGGCATCGGCTGACACGCGGCCCCCATTCCTCGCCTCGGCGGGCCGCAGCATTCGGCAGTGCAAAAAAAAGGCGGCCCCGAAGGGCCGCCTGAGGCATGGATTCGCCAGCCTGCGACTCAGCGATCGCGCGGCACGAACACGCGCCCGCCCTGAGGCCGACCGGCCGGCTTGCCACCGCCCTTGCCGCCGAAACCACCACGTGTATCGCGGTCGGGCGACCAGGTACGCGTGGCACCGGCGCTCTTGCCTTGGCCGGCAAACGCACCGCTATCTTTCTGATAGCGCTTCGCGCCCGCCCCGTCTGCGTGGTGGGTCGGTTTGCCCTGGAAACCGTCGCGCGCATGGCTGCGCGGGTGCGACGGCGCGGCGGCCTCGCCCCAGCCCGGCGCACGGCCACCGTGGAAGCCACCGTGGTCACGACGCGGACCGCGGGGGCCACCGCCCTCGCCCGGCCGGCCGCGGCCCTTGCCGCCACCGAAGCCGCGCGGCGGCTGAGCCGTGGGCGCACGGCGCGTCGGCTCCATGCCGGGAATCATCTCGGCGTTGAACTGCTGGCGCGTGAAGGCCTCAATGTCGAACACGCGACGCTGGTCGCGGAACTCGGCAAAGGTGACGGCGATGCCGTCGCGGCCCGCGCGGCCGGTGCGGCCGATGCGGTGGGTGTAGTCCTCTGCCTTCATCGGCAGGCCGAAGTTGAAGACGTGGCTGATGCTGGGCACGTCGATGCCGCGCGCGGCGACGTCGGTGGCCACGAGGATCTGCACCTGGCCGTTGCGCAACGCCATGAGGCGGCGGTTGCGCAGGCCCTGGCTCAGCGCGCCGTGCAGCGCCACGGCCGAGAAGCCGGCCTGCTGCAGGTCGTTGGCCAGGCCGTCGCACTCGATCTGGGTGCTGGCGAACACGATGGCCTGCTGGATCGACGAATCGCGCAGCCAGTGGTCGAGCAGCGCACGCTTGTGGTCGAAGTGGTCGGCCCAGTGCAGGATCTGCTTGATGTTGGCGTGCTTCTCCTGCGGCGAGTCGATCTGCAGCTTGCGCGGTTCGCGCATCACGCGGGCGGCCAATTGCTGGATGCGCGGCGCGAAGGTGGCGCTGAACATCATGGTCTGCTTGCGCTGGATGGTCAGCTGATTGATCTCGGCCAGGTCGTCGGCAAAGCCCAGGTCGAGCATGCGGTCGGCCTCGTCGACGACGAGGAACTGCACCTGGTCCAGCTTGATCTGCATCGAGCGCTGCAGGTCGAGCAGGCGGCCCGGCGTGGCGACGACGAGGTTGGCGTTCTGCAGACGCGCGATCTGCAGCTGGTAGGGCATGCCGCCCACCACGTTGGCGATGCGCAGGCCGCGGCAGTGCTGCACCAGGCCGATGGCGTCGTGCGCGACCTGCTGCGCGAGTTCGCGCGTGGGGCACAGCACGAGCGCGCCGGGGGTGGCGGGCTTGAACTGGCGCGGGTTGGTCGGGTTCTGGCGGCGCGGGCGCTTGGGCGCGGGCTCGCCGCGCTCGGCAGCCTCGGCGCACTGGCGGGCGAAGTCGGCTTCGGCCTGGGCGTGCGCTGCGTTCTGCTGGGCCAGCAGCGTGTGCAGCACGGGCAGCAGGAAGGCCGCGGTCTTGCCGCTGCCGGTCTGGCTCGACACCATCAGGTCGACCATGGCCGTGTTGGCGTCGCCCATGGCCAGCGGGATGGCCTTGTGCTGCACGGCGGTGGGCTCGGTGTAGCCCAGGTCGCGCACAGCGGCGACGAGTTCGGGCGCCAGGCCCAGCTCGGCAAACGCTTGCGCGTCGGCCTGGACGGGCACTTCGGCCACGACGACGTCGGGCGTTGCGGCCACGGCCGGCACAAAGGAGTCGGTGCGAACTTCGGTGAGAACTTCGGCGGAAAGGGACGCAGGCGCAGCAGCGCCCTGCACGTCTTGCAGGGAGTCGGTCATGAGAAAACTCAATTTTTCGCACGCAACGCACCCGAGGCGGATGCGCGCGTTGGAGGGTCAAAAAACATCAACCATCCAACGACATGAGACAGCGGCAATGCCGTCTTGGCTTTCCTCTGCCGTTCAGACGACGCCCTGAAAGGGCGCCCCGACGGCCAGCCGATGTGCGAGAAGGGAGATGCAGGATCACGCCTGAAAAGCGCCGCCAAACAAGTTGGCGCCCTCAGGCAAGCCTATGATTATGGCACGGGTCGGGGTTTTTACCTAATCCTGCAGGCGCAGGAAGGCCGTGCGGTAGTGCGCCAGTTCCTCGATGGACTCGTGCACGTCGGCCAGCGCGGTGTGGGCCTGCTGTTTCTTGAAGGCGCTGTAGGCGGCGGGCTTCCAGCGCTTGGCCAGTTCCTTGAGTGTGCTGACGTCGAGGTTGCGGTAGTGGAAGAAGGCTTCCAGCTTGGGCATGTACTTGACGAGGAAGCGCCGGTCCTGGCCAATGGTGTTGCCGCACATGGGCGAACCGTTCTTGGGCACGTAGCGCGAAATGAAGTCGATCAGCTGCTGCTCGGCCATCGCCTCGTCGAGCGTGGAGGCCTTGACCTTGTCGATCAGGCCGCTGCGCCCGTGGGTGCCCTTGTTCCAGGCGTCCATGGCGTCGAGCACCGCGTCGCTCTGGTGGATGACGAGCACCGGGCCGTCGATGCGCGGCGTGAGGTCGGGGCCGGTAACAACGACGGCGATCTCGAGCAGCCGCTCCTTCTCCGGGTCCAGCCCGCTCATCTCGCAGTCGAGCCACACCAGGTTCTGGTCGCTCTTGCGCAGTTCGGGGATCGGGGCGGAGGCGTTCGGTTCGGAAGCAGAGGTCTCGGACATCGGGCCATTGTCCACGAGGCCTTGCAGGCTGCGGGGCCGGCCGCTGCCGCGCCGGGAGGCCGGAACTACACTTCCGCCCTTCCCCGCCGCGCCCCACGAATGTCCGCCTCCCTCGCCTTCACCCTCGCTTTCTCGGCCGCGCTCGTGCTGGGCCTCGTCGTGAAGTTCTGGCTCGCCACACGCCAGGTGCGCCATGTGGCGCGGCACCGCGACCAGGTGCCCGCGGCTTTCGCGCAGACGATCAGCCTGACGGCGCACCAGAAGGCCGCCGACTACACCATCGCCAAGGCCCGCTTCGGCCTGCTCGAACTCGCCTGGGGCGCCGCGGTGCTGCTCGGCTGGACGCTGCTCGGCGGCCTCGACCTCCTGAACAAGGCCCTGCTGGCCTGGATGGGCAGCGGCATGGGGCAACAGCTCGCCCTGCTGGTCGCCTTCAGCCTGATCGGCGGGCTGCTCGACCTGCCCTTCACGCTGTGGCAGACCTTTCGACTGGAGCAGCGCTTCGGCTTCAACAAGATGACCTGGAAGCTGTGGTTGGCCGATGCCGTGAAGGGCACGCTGCTGGGCGCGGCCATCGGCCTGCCGCTGGCCGCGCTGGTGTTGTGGCTGATGGGCCGGGCCGGCGACAGCTGGTGGCTCTGGGCCTGGGCCGCGCTCACGGCCTGGATGCTGCTGCTGCAGTTCATCCTGCCGACCTGGATCGCGCCGCTGTTCAACAAGTTCGAACCGCTCGAGGACCTGACGCTCAAGCAGCGCGTGAACGCGCTCATGGCGCGTTGCGGCTTCAAGGCCAAGGGCCTGTTCGTGATGGACGGCAGCCGCCGCAGCGCGCACGCCAACGCGTACTTCACCGGCTTCGGTGCCTCCAAGCGCGTGGTGTTCTTCGACACGCTGCTCAGGCAGCTCAGCGCGGGCGAGGTGGAGGCCGTGCTCGCCCACGAGCTGGGCCACTTCAAGCACCGCCACATCGTCAAGCGCATGGTGATGATGTTCGGGCTGAGCCTCGTGGCCTTCGCCGTGCTCGGCTGGGTGTCGCGCCACACCTGGTTCTACACCGGCCTGGGCGTGCAGCCGAACATGACGGGGCCGAACGATGCGTTGGCCCTGCTGCTCTTCATGCTGGCCGTGCCGGTGTTCACGGTGTTCGTGTCGCCCTTGCTGGCCCAGCTGTCGCGCCGCGACGAGTTCGAAGCCGACGCCTATGCCGTCGCGCAGACCAGCGGGCAGGACCTGTCGGCCGCGCTGCTCAAGCTGTACCAGGACAACGCGTCGACGCTCACGCCCGACCCGGTGTTCGTCAAGTTCTACTACTCGCACCCCCCCGCGTCCGAACGGCTAGCCCGCATGGGCGCCAGCCCCGCGGCCGCCTGAACGGAGAGCCATTCCATGAGCCACAGCATGCTGACCATCACCGACTGGAAGTCCGCGCCGCCCCGCAAGGCGCTGGGGCCGAGCGACATCGTGAGCGGCCTCGCCCGCCTGTCGGGCTGGAAGCTCGCGGGCGACGGCGCGGATGTCGCGATCGAGAAGACCTACACCTTCGCGAACTACTTCGAAACCATCGCCTTCGTGAACGCGCTGGCCTTGATCGCCCACCGGCAGGACCACCACCCCGACCTGTCGGTGCACTACAACCGCTGCGTGGTGCGGTTCAACACGCACGACGTCGGCGGCATCTCGGCCACCGACCTCGACTGCGCCCGGCAGGCCGACGCGCTGCTGGGCGAACCCAGCAGCGGTTGATCGCTTCATGGCTTCGTCCAGGCAGCGGGGGCGCAACGCCGGCCCCACCCCCGGCGGCGCGACGCTGCAGGACGGCCTTGTCGTCGGCAGCCACGGCCGCCACTGCATGGTCGAGACGCCCGACGGCGAACGCCGCATCTGCCACCCGCGCGGCAAGAAGAGCCAGGCCGTGGTCGGCGACCGCGTGCAATGGCAGGCCAGCGAGGACGAAGGCACGATCGAGCGGGTGCTCGAACGGCGCAACCTCTTCTATCGGCAGGACGAGATCCGCACCAAGTCCTTCGCGGCCAACCTCGACCAGGTGCTGATCCTCGTGGCGGCCGAGCCCGAGTTCTCGGAGCACCAGCTGGCACGTGCCCTGATCGCCGCCGAGGCCGAACGCATCCGCCCCGTGATCGCGCTGAACAAGAGCGACCTGGTCGAGCCCTTCGCGCGCGCGTGGGCGCGGCTCGCGCCCTACCGGCACATGCACTACGGCGTGCTGCCGCTGTCGTTGACGGCCTCCGGCGAGGTCGACCGCGACGCGCTGATGCACCAACTCGCCGGCAAGACCACGCTGGTGCTCGGCCCCTCGGGTGCAGGCAAGAGCACGCTCATCAACCTGCTGGTGCCCGGCGCCACCGCGCAGACGGGAGAGATCTCGCAGGCGCTCAATTCGGGCAAGCACACGACGACGACCACCACCTGGTACTGGGTCGACGCCGAACGCCAGACCGCGCTCATCGACTCGCCGGGCTTCCAGGAGTTCGGCCTGCACCACATCGAGCCGATGCAGCTTGCCACCCTGATGCCCGACATCGCCGCCCATGCCGGCGAGTGCAAGTTCTACAACTGCACCCACCTGCACGAGCCGGGCTGCGGTGTGATTTCACACGTCGAATCGGCCGCCAACGCAGGCCCGATCAGCGCGACGCGCTACAAAATCTATAGCGATTTGTTTGCTGAGTTGAGTGTGTCGCGGTACTGAATCGGACACCCGAACGCAGAGGGCGCAGAGGACTCGCAAAGGGCGCAGAAGAAAACCAACCTTTTGAAGTTCCTCTGCGCCCTCTGCGAAATCTTTGTGCCCTCTGCGTTCGGCTGTCCGTATTCAAGCCAGGATCTCCTGCAGCCGCTGCACCAGCAGCCCGCACTCGTCCCGCGTGCCGATGCTGATGCGCAGCCACGCGTCGATGCGCGGCTGGCGGAAGTGGCGCACCAGCACCGCCCGCGCGCGCAGCGCCGCCGCCAGCTCGCCGGCATCGCGCTGCGGGTGGCGCGCGAACACGAAGTTGGCCTGCGAGGGCAGCACCTCGAAGCCCAGGTCTTCCAGTTGCAGCACCAGGCCTTCGCGCGTGTCCATCACGTCGCGGCGGGTGCGCTCGAAATACGCCTCGTCCTCCAGCGCGCCGATGGCGCCGGCCTCGGCCAGGCGGTCGAGCGGGTAGGAGTTGAAGCTGTTCTTCACGCGGTCGAGCGCCTCCACCAGCGGCGCCTGCCCCATCGCATGGCCCACGCGCAGGCCGGCCAGCGAACGCGACTTGGACAGCGTGTGCACCACCAGCAGGTTGGGGTGGCGCGCGATCAGCGGCACGGCGCTCTCGCCGCCGAAGTCGACATACGCCTCGTCGACGAGCACCACGCGCTGCGGCGCGGCGGCCAGCAGCCGTTCGATGGCGGCGAGCGGCAGGCCGATGCCGGTGGGCGCATTCGGGTTGGCGACGACGATGCCTGCGCAGCCCTGCGCGGCGCGCGCCACCAGCGCGTCGACGTCGATGCCCAGGCCCTCGTCGACCGGCATCAGCGCGGCCTCGATGCCGTAGAGCTGCGCATACACCTTGTAGAAGCTGTAGGTGACGTCGGGGAACAGCAGGGCCTCGCCGGGCTGCTGGAAGAAGGCGAAGAAGGCGTGCGCCAGCACCTCGTCGGAGCCGTTGCCGACGAAGACTTCGCCGGCCCGCAGGCCGTGGCGGCGGGCGATGGCCTCGCGCAGCGCGGTGGACGCCGGGTCGGGGTAGCGCTGCAGCCCCTCCTGCGCAGCGCGCGCGATGGCCTGCAGCGCGCGCGGCGAGGGTGGGTACGGGTTCTCGTTGGTGTTGAGCTTCACCAGGCCCGGAATGCGCGGCTGCTCGCCGGGCACGTAGGGCTCGAGCGCCGCGATGCGCGGGCTCCAGAACGAAGGAGCAGAATCAATCATGCTATGAATTCGATAGCTACTCGCGCCCGTCCCGCGGGCGTCGGCGGCCGATTTGGCTTGGAACTCAGAAGCTGTGAATGAATGCGGCGTGGCCGAGCGGACTGCGAAAACGCGCCCAATCAAGGCGCAAAGCGCAGCCATAGCTCGGGCTATGGCGAGCATTTGCAACGCAGAGTGGGCGTGTTTTGGCAGGGCGAGCGGGCATGACGGATTCGTTCACAGCTTCTTAGCCCAGGAGCCGGGCCAGCGTGAGCAGGGCCAGCAGCACCATCCACATCACGACGGAGCGCCATACCAGCCCCACCACGCTGCGCAGGTGGCCCGGTTCGGGCTCGCGGCCCGGCGTGCTGCCGCTGTCGAGTACCGCCATGCCGCTGACGGGGTCGCCGGCCTGTGCATGCGGCAGCGCGTCGGGCACCGCAATGGCACGCAACTGCCCGCCGCCCAGCCGCACGTTGAGCGCGCCCGAGGTGGCCGCAAGGATGACGCCGTCGTTCGGGTCGGGAAAGCGCCGTGCGTCGTTGCGCCAGCAGTCGATCGCCTCCTCGAAGCTGCCGACCACCGCGAAGCCCAGCGCCGTGATGCGCGCCGGCAGCCAGTCGATGGCGGCCCAGGCGCGGTCGGCGGCCTCCTGCACCCACACGCTGGCGGGCTGGATCGAGGCGTTGTTCTTGTGCGCCCAGTAGCGCGCCACGAATTCGCTCATGCGGTAGAACACCGCGCCCGCGGGGCCCAGGCCCAGGGCCGCCAGCACCGAGAACCAGGCGAGCACGCCGAACACGTGGCGGTGCGCCGCGATCACGGAGTACTCGATGACGTGCCGGACGACCTCGCTGCGCGGCAGGTCGGCCGCATCGACTCGCTGCCAGTGCGCGAGCAGCGAGCGCGCGAGCGCCTCGTCGCCCACCTCCAGCGCATCACGGATGCCGGTGAAGTGGTGGCTGAACTGGCGAAAGCCCAGCGTGACGTACAGCACCGCGACGCTCCACAGCACCGCAAAAGGCAGCGGCAGCGTGAGCAGCAGCAGCCAGTGGATGCCCAGGGCGAGCAGGCTCGGCACGCAGACCGCGAGGAGCCAGGCCACCCAGCCGTGGTGCGGCTTGCCGGCATCGAAGTTGCGGCTGGTCCAGCGCGTCCAGGCCAGCACGGCGCCATACACGGGGTTGTGATATGCGAGCGGGCGCACCTGCTCGATCAACAACGCGCACAGGATGGCGAAGAAGCTCATCGCCGAATGATAAGACGGGGCGCCAGAGCCACAGGACGGCGGCGCGCACGCGCGACGCCGTCAGTCGGCGATGAGGAAGCGGTAGAGGTTGCGCAGCATGCCGGCCGTGGCGCCCCACACGAAGCGCTCGTGCGGGCCATCCTGGTAGGGCATCGAGAACCAGTGCCGTGCCGACGGTCCGCCCGGGTCCATCTGGTGCCGGCGGTGGTGGGCCGGGTCCATCAGGAAGGCCAGCGGCACCTCGAAGACGTCGGCCACCTCGGCCGGGTTGGGCACCAGATCGAAGCCCGGTTCCACCAGCGCCACCACCGGCGTCACGATGAAGGAGGTCACCGTGGTGTAGGTGGGCAGTTGCCCGAGCACCTCGATGAAGCGCGCCGACAGGCCCACCTCTTCCCAGGCCTCGCGCAAGGCTGCGGCGGCGATGTTCGCGTCGTCCGGGTCGACCCGGCCGCCGGGAAAGGCGATCTGCCCCGAATGGGTGGACATGCGCGTGGCGCGTTCGGTGAGCAGCACCATCGGCTCGTCGCGCTGCACGATGGGCACCAGCACCGCGGCCTGTGCCGGCGCGCGCTCGGTCATGCGCGGCTCGCGGCGCAGCTCGGGCGTCCACACCGGCGGCGAGGCGAAGCGGCGGCGCAGGGCTTGCGCGCTCAGGCGGTCGACCGGCACCGCGGGCAGGTCGCTGTCGACCGCACTCACCGGCACGGCGCGCGGGTCGGTGATCGGCACCATCTGAGGCACGACGTTGATCACTTCGGGGGCGGCGTGCATGGCGGGCTCGGAGGACGGGGAATCGGTCAAGGGCGTGGAAGGTTCTTCAAGATAACGAACGAGCGGGCCGGGCGTGCACCGCGGCGACGATGCCGGGATGCCATAAGTCACAAAAGTGAACTGGAGCCGCAAGGATGTGGCGGAAAAGCAAAAAGCCGCCCGGTCGGGCGGCTTCTTCTCGGCGCCGGATGCCTTGCAGCACCTCGGCAGCAGGCCTTACTGGGCTGCTGCGGTGGCGGCCGACTTGCCCGGCAGCTTTTCCTTGATGCGTGCCGAACGGCCGCTGCGCTCGCGCAGGTAGTACAGCTTGGCGCGGCGCACGTCGCCGCGGCGCTTGACTTCGATGCCGGCGATCAGCGGGCTGTAGGTCTGGAAGGTCCGCTCCACGCCTTCGCCGCTGGAGATCTTGCGCACGGTGAAGCCGCTGTTCAGGCCACGGTTGCGCTTGGCGATCACGACACCTTCGTAGGCCTGCACGCGCTTGCGGGTGCCTTCGACGACGTTGACGCTGACGATCACGGTGTCGCCAGGGGCGAACTCGGGGATCTTCTTGCCCAGGCGGGCGATTTCCTCTTGCTCGAGGGTCTGGATGAGGTTCATGGTTTCCTGCGATGGATCGTGCCCGCGCTACACAGAAGGCGGCGCCCGTCTCGATGAATGATCGAAGGGGGCACGGCAGTCGTCTGGAGAGGGTCCGGACGGCAAGCCAGTCGTAGGCCGCGGCCGGGCAGAGGATCGGAAAAGCCCTCGATTATAGCTTTTTTGCGAGCGCTGTCTCGTCCGTACGGGTGAGGCGCCCGTGCGAGCGCGCGGCCTCGATCAGGTCCGGGCGCCGCTCGGCCGTGATGCGCAGGCGCTGGTCGCGCCGCCAGCGCTCGATCTGCGCATGGTGGCCCGACAGCAGCGGCGCGGGCACCGCCTCGCCCTGCCACAGCTCGGGGCGCGTGTAGTGCGGACAGTCGAGCAGTCCGTCCAGCGCCGAGTTGAAGCTGTCCTGCACATGGCTGCCCTCGTCGCCCAGCACGCCCGGCTGCAGACGGGCGACGGCGTCGAGCAGCGCCATGGCCGGGATCTCGCCGCCGGACAGGACAAAGTCGCCCAGGCTGATCTGGTGCGTGACCCGCTGGTCGATGAAGCGCTGGTCGATGCCCTCGTAGCGGCCGCACACCAGCACAGCGCCCTCGCCCGCCGCCCAAGCGGCCACGCCCTCGTGGCGCAGCGCCTCGCCGATGGGCGAGAACAGCACCACGGGCGCATCCTTGCCGCCTTCGCCACGGGCGGCCAGCGCCACATCGAGGCAGGCCGCCAGCGGCTCGGCCATCATCACCATGCCCGGGCCGCCGCCGAAGGGCCGGTCGTCGACCCGCCGGTAGTTGCCCTCGGCGAAGTCGCGCGGGCTCCAGAGCACCACCTCGACCTGGCCCGAGGCGAACGCACGCCGGGTCACGCCGCTTTCAAGGAAGGGCTTGAACAGTTCGGGGAACAGGGTGATGACGTCGAAACGCATCGATGCAGGCGACCTGGCGAGGCGGCCGCTCAGTAATCGGCTTGCCAGTCGACGGTGATGAGGCGACCCGACAGGTCGACGCTGTCGACAAAGGCCGCCACGAAGGGAATCAGGCGCTCGATGGCCTTGCCGTCCTGCTCGGCCGCCAGCACCAGCGTGGTCTGGGGGCCGTTGGCCATCATTTCGCGCACGGTGCCCAGGGCCACGCCTTCGCGGTTGACGACGGACAGGCCGATCAGGTCGACCCAGTAGTACTGGTCATCACCGGGCGTGGGAAAGCTCGAGCGCGGCACGAAGACGCGGGCACCGCGCAGGGCCTCGGCCGCCGTGCGGTCGGGCACCTCGGCGGACGCGGCCACGATGCAGTCGGAATGTTCCTTCGCCTCGCGCACCGGCAGGCGGAAGACCTTCGAGCTGTCGCCCGGGGCCTGCAGGAACCAGCGCTTGGAAGAAAAAAGCGCCTCGGGTCGGGCGCTGTGGGGGAGGACCTTGAACCAGCCCTTGATCCCCCAGGCATCGGCAATGCGCCCCACCTCGATCGCGTCCGCCGGCAGTTCGGCGGTTTCGAGCGTGGGCAGCATCGCGGACAAACCGCTCAGGCGGCGGCCTTCGGGGCCGCGGCAGCGGCTTGCTTGATCAGGCGAACGACGGTGGGCGAAGCCTGGGCGCCGACGCTCTTCCAGTAGGTCAGGCGATCCTGCGCGATGCGGATGCTTTCCTCGTTTTCCTTGGCGGCGGGGTTGTAGAAACCCAGGCGCTCGATGAAACGGCCGTCGCGACGGGTGCGCTTGTCGGCCACGACGATGTTGAAGAACGGGCGGTGCTTGGAGCCGCCGCGGGAGAGTCGAATGACGACCATGATTTATCCTTGGGTGGAACCGGCGATTTCGACGACACGTCGAAAAGCCGAAATTTCTTCCAGCGTTGAGACACGCGACATGGCCACCCGGCCAGCGACACGCTGAAAAGCCTTCCATTATAGCCTGGGCGCTGCGTGCGCCCTTTCCTGCCCCATGAGCCTGCGCATCCGCCCGAGCCGCGACGAGGACATCGCCGCCGTGACCGCCATCTACGCCCACCACGTCCTGCACGGCACGGGCACCTTCGAGACGGAGCCGCCCACCGAGGCCGACATGGCCGCCCGCCGTGCCGACGTGCTGGGCAAGGGCCTGCCCTACCTGATCGCGGAGGACGAGGCCGGTGAGTTGCTGGGCTTCGCCTACTGCAACTGGTTCAAGCCCCGACCGGCCTACCGCTATTCGGCCGAGGACTCGATCTACCTGGCCGAAACCGCCCGGGGACGCGGCGTCGGCACCCAACTGCTGGCCGCGCTGGCCGACGCGGCTCGGGCGGCCGGCGTGCGCAAACTGATCGCGGTCATCGGCGACTCGGCCAACGCGGGGTCCGTCGGGGTACACCGCAAGCAGGGCTTCGCGCATGTCGGTGTACTCAAGGACTGCGGCTGGAAGTTCGGCCAATGGCGCGACGTGGTGCTGATGGACAAGGTGCTCGGCGACGGCAGCGACACATCTCCCGAATAAGGACTCGCTCTCATGACCGCCGACATCACCACCCCCGCCGCGATGGCCCGTTCGCCGAAAAGCAAGACGGTCGCCGCCTGGCTCGCCTTCCTCGGCGGCCCGCTCGGGCTGCACCGCTTCTATCTGCACGGCCTGGGCGACCTGCTCGGCTGGCTGCTGCCCATCCCCACGGCCCTGGGCCTGTACGGCATCGAGCGCGCCCGCCTCTACGGCCTGGACGACGGCTGGAGCTGGGTGCTGATCCCCTTCGTGGGCTTCACCATCGCCGGCTGCGCGCTGATGGCGATCATCTACGGCCTGGCGACGCCGGAGAAATGGAACGCCCGCCACAACCCCGCGCTGGCGCCCGACGCGGCGCCAGGGCGCACCAGCTGGTTCACCATCGGCGCCGTGGTGTTCGCGCTGCTGATCGGCACCACCGTGCTCATGTCGAGCATCGTGTTCAGCTTCCAGCGCTACTTCGAGCACCAGATCGAGGAAGGCCGCAAGATTTCGCAGTGAAATCGGCCCGCAACGCCCGCCCCGCTTGCGCGAGCAGCTATCGAAAAGATAGCAATCTCAGAAGATCTGCAGGCTGACCCAGTAGGCGATCGCGGCCACGAAGGCAGCCGCCGGGATGGTGAAGATCCAGGCCCACACGATGTTGCCCGCCACGCCCCAGCGCACCGCGCTCATGCGCTGCGTGGCACCCACGCCGACGATGGCGCCGGTGATGGTGTGCGTGGTCGACACCGGGATGCCCAGCGCCGTGGCGATGAACAGCGTCAGCGCCCCGCCGGTCTCGGCGCAGAAGCCACCCACGGGCTTGAGCTTGGTGATCTTCTGGCCCATGGTGCGCACGATGCGCCAGCCGCCGAACATGGTGCCCATCGCGATGGCCGTGTAGCAGCTCACGATGGTCCACAGTGGCGGCTCGGACGCGCTGGCCGAGGCATAGCCGGTGGCGATCAGCAGCATCCAGATGATGCCGATGGTCTTCTGCGCATCGTTGCCACCATGGCCCAGGCTGTAGGCGCCCGCCGAGACGAGCTGCAGCCGGCGAAACCAGCGGTCGACCCGCGAGGGTGTCGAGCGCCGGAAGCCCCAGGCCACGGCGACCATCATCAGCGAGCCCAGCAGAAAGCCCAACAGCGGCGAGACGAAGATGAACGCCACGGTCTTCCAGATCCCCGAGGCCACGAGCCCGCTGGCGCCGGTCTTCGCCAGCACCGCACCGACGATGCCGCCGATCAGCGCGTGCGACGAACTGCTCGGGATGCCGTAGTACCAGGTGACCAGGTTCCAGCTGATGGCGCCGACCAGGGCACCGAAGACCACGTGCACGTCGACCACGCCCGGCTGCGCGATGCCCTTGCCCACCGTCGCCGCCACGCTGAGGTGGAAGACGAAGATGGCGATGAGGTTGAAGAAGGCCGCGAAAAGCACCGCCTGCCCGGGCCGCAGCACGCCGGTGGACACGACGGTGGCGATGGAGTTCGCCGCGTCGTGGAAGCCGTTCATGAAGTCGAAGGCGATCGCCAGCGCGACCAGCAGCACCACCACCCAGAGGGCGACCTGAACCGTTGCCATCGAAACGCCCCGCTCAGGAGTTCTCGAGGATGATGCCCTCGATCACGTTGGCCACGTCCTCGCACTTGTCGGTGATGGTCTCGAGCAGTTCGTAGATGGCCTTGAGCTTGATCACCTCGCGCACGTCGGGCTCCTCGCGGAAGAGCTTGCTCATGGCGCTGCGCATCACGCGGTCGGCGTCCGACTCCAGGCGGTCGATCTCCTCGCAGGTCTTGAGTGTGGCCTCGGCGATCGCCGGGTCGGTGATCTTGCCCAGGTACTTCACGGCGTCCTTGAGGCGGTCGCAGCATTTGACGCTCAGCGTGGTCAGGCGCGTGATCTCCTCGGTCATGTGCCTCACGTCGTACAGCGCCATGGTCTCGGCGCAGTCCTGGATCAGGTCGGCGACGTCGTCCATCGTGTTGATGAGCTTGTGGATCTGCTCGCGGTCGATGGGCGTGATGAAGGTCTTGTGCAGCACGCGGTTGACCTCGTGCGTCACTCGGTCGGCGGCACGCTCGGCGTTGTCGACATCGCGGTTGTACTGCTCGCGCAGGTGCAGGTCGTTGTAGTTGGCGACGAGTTGCTCGAAGGCACGCGCGGCCTCGACGATGCGCTCGGCGTGCTGGTTGAACATCTCGAAAAAATTGCCCTCACGGGGCAGCAGCTTGCCGAGCATGGCGACGGGTTCCTTACACGATGTGTGCGACAGGGTGATGACACCCGGGCAGCCCGTGAGTGTAATTGGCCGCCTTCGCGCGGCCGTCCGGGCGGCGTCAGAGCCGACGGATCGCCTGGTCGGCCACCGCCGCGAGCGCCGTGGCGGGCACGCGCGCCGGCGCGATCTCGGCCAGCGGCTGCAGGACGAAGGCCCGTTGCTCCATGCGCGGGTGCGGCACGACGAGGGCGGGGCTGTCGATGCGGCCGTCGCCGTACAGCAGCAGGTCCAGGTCGAGCGTGCGCGGCGCGTTGCGGTACGGGCGCTCGCGGCCTTCGGCCTGCTCGATGCGCTGCAGCGCGGCCAGCAGGGCCGGCGCGATCAGCGTCGTGTCCAGGGCGGCCACGGCGTTGATGAAATCCGGTCCGCCGGCGTCGACTGGCGCACTGAGGTACAGCGACGAGCAGGCGACGCGACGTGAGCCGGGCAATTGCGCCAGCGCCTCGATGGCGCGCTCCACGGTCG
>JAFEEH010000200.1 GCA_018241185.1 Pseudomonadota bacterium
AGCACCTGCGCGGCCGCGGCGAGCGAGGCGCCGGTGGTCATCACGTCGTCGACCAAGAGCACGCGGCACCCCTCGACCTCGGCGCGCCGCGCCGGCTCGAGGGCGAAGGCGCCACGCAGATTGCGCAGGCGCTGCGCGCGTGGCAGGCCGGCCTGCGAGGGCGTGTCGCGCACGCGCAGCAGCAGGGTGGCGTCGCAGCGCCCGGGGGCCAGCCGGCGTGAGAGCGCCAGGGCTTGGTTGAAGCCGCGTTCGCGCAGGCGCCGGGCATGGAGCGGCATGGGCAGCACCCGGTCGGCTGCGTCCAGCGCCGGCTCGGCCCAGGGCGTGGCGCGCATCAGCGTCGCCAGCGGTGTGGCCCAGCCGGCCTCGCCCTGGAACTTGAAGCGGGCGATGCAGTCGGTCCAGGGCCAGGCGTAGTCGCAGGCGGCCAGGCAGGCGTCCAGCGGCGGCGGGTGGCGCAGGCAGGCGCCGCATTGCGTCACGCCCGCCGGCACGCGCAGCGCACAGGTGCGGCAGCGCGGCACCGGCTGGGCGAAGCGGGTCACGCAGGCATCGCACAAGGGGCGGGCGGGCCACGCGTGGCAGACGGCACACTGGCTGGGCAAGCCGCCGAGCCAGGACCGGAACAGCCGTGCAGGAGAAAGGGTAGACATGCCTTCCTATACTGGCGCGCTTTCGCGATGCCGGCCTCCCCGCCAACGGGGCTTGCGCCCGTCATTCGTGACCTTTTCGCTCCATGCCCACCGAATCCCACCGGCGTCCGCCGACCATCGACCCCGTGGCGGCGCAGCGCTGGTTCCGGCGCGTGCCGGTCGAGGGCTCGCCCTGGCTGCACGAGGAGATCGGCCGGCGCATGGAGGACCGGTTGCAATGGATCAAGGCGCGGCCGCGCCAATGGGCCGACTGGTCGCCCTTGCGCGGCGGGCTGCAAGCGCATGCCCTCGTCGCCCAGCGCTATCCCGATGCGCAGGCCTGGGTCGTCGAGCCCGAACCCGGGCTGCAGCCGGCCACCGCGCAGGCGCTGGCGTCGCCCTGGTGGAGCACGAAGCGCTGGCGCGGTGGCCGCACCCACCTGTTCGAGCCGCTGCCCGAGGGCGGCGTCGACCTGCTCTGGGCCAATATGGCGCTGCACATGGCGGCCGACCCGGAGGCGCTGATCGGCCAGTGGCATCGGCAGGTGGCGGTGGACGGCTTCCTGATGTTCTCCTGCCTCGGGCCCGACACCGTGCGTGAGCTGCGCGCCGTGCACGCCCGCCTCGGCGGGCAGCCCGCGGGCCACGAGTTCACCGACATGCACGACTGGGGCGACATGCTGGTCCACGCCGGCTTTGCCGAGCCGGTGATGGACATGGAGCGCATCGTGCTGACCTGGGGCTCGCCCGAGGCCGCGCTGGCGGAACTGCGCACCCTGGGCCGCAACCTGCACCCGGCGCGCTTCCCGGCCCTGCGGGGCCGTGGGTGGAAGGGCGCGCTGATGGAGGCGCTGGGCGGCCTCGCCGTGCCAGGCGAGCACGACGGTCGCATCGCGCTGACCTTCGAGGTCATCTACGGGCACGCCTTCCGACCGGCTGCCCGGATGTCGGTGGCGAACGAGAGCGCGGTCTCGCTGCGCGACATGAAGGCGATGCTGGGCCGCGGTCGGCCCGCTTGAGCCCCGCCGTCGGGGACACAGGGAAATCCCCGAGAGTGGCCGCGCCCCTGGGCGCGGGCGTCGCGCAGCGGACTCACCCGTGCCCCGCGCCGGTGCGCGGGCGCCGGGATCGCGAGATGCCCGCGCTACAATCCTTCGTTGCGTGAACCTCGGGGGATGGTCCCCTGACCAAAGTCCCCGGATTCCCGTCCGGCCCGGCTTGGCGCACCACCCGATCTGCTGAACTCGCACGTGCCGAATTCCGTGTTTCGCTTCGCCACCGTCTCGGGCCAGAACGTCCACTGGTTCCTGAGGCGCAACTGCTCGATCACGCCGAGCCAGCTGGGCTGGCTGTACGCGTCGCTGTGCGTGGTGTCGATGGGCATCGGGCTGGTTTTCTGGGTGCATGGCGCCCGCCTCGTGCTTCCTTTCGCCTGGCTCGAACTCGCTGCGGTCGGGCTGGCCTTCATCCTGTACGCGCGCCACGCCACCGATGGCGAACGCATCGCCCTCGAGCAGGGGCGCCTAGTTGTCGAGCTCGAGAACGGCGGGACCGTGGAGCGCGCCGAATTTCTGCAGCACCAGGTCCGGGTGGAACCTCAGGCCAGCGACCGTTCGCTGATCGAGGTCTCGGGCCAGGGGCGGTCGGTACGGGTGGGGCGCTACGTGCGCCCCGAATTGCGTGCTGCGCTGGCGAGGGAGATTCGCATGGCCCTGCGCGGCGCTTGAAGCGCCCGGGGGCCCGCGCGCGGCGGAGCCGGTGGATTGATTGGAAGCCTTGAAGAAGTGAACACGATGAAGAGCATTTGGACCAAGCCGGCGGCATTGCTGCTGGTGGCCGGCGCGGCGTTCAGCAGTGCGGCGCATGCGGTGAGCGACCTGCCCGGCGGCCCGGCCGTGCGCCAGCTCAACCTGCCGGTGGGCGTCACCAAGATTTCCGAAGAGCAGCACTTCCTGCACAACGCCCTGCTGGTGCTGTGCAGCGTCATCTTCGTCGCCGTGTTCGCGGTGATGTTCTATTCGATCTGGAAGCACCGCAAGTCGGTGGGCCACAAGGCCGCCAATTTCCACGAGTCGGTGGTGGTCGAGGTCGTCTGGACCATCGTGCCCTTCATCATCGTGATCCTCATGGCCCTGCCAGCCACCAAGGTGCTGGTGGCCCAGAAGGACACAACCAATGCCGACCTGACCATCAAGGTCACCGGCTACCAGTGGAAGTGGGGCTACGACTACATCAAGGGCGAGGGCGAGGGCCTGTCCTTCATCTCCACCCTGGACAGCTCGCACCGTGCCCTGTCCGACGCCGGCGCCAAGGGCGACGTGCCCGCCGACTACCTGCTCAAGGTCGACAACCCGCTGGTCGTGCCCGAGAAGCAGAAGATCCGCATCATCACCACGGCCAACGACGTGATCCACGCCTTCGCCGTGCCGCAGTTCGGCATCAAGCAGGACGCGATTCCCGGCTTCGTGCGCGACACCTGGTTCCGCGCCGAGAAGACCGGCGACTACTATGGCCAGTGCCAGGAGCTGTGCGGCAAGGAACACGCCTACATGCCGATCCATGTGAAGGTGGTCTCGGCCGCCGACTACAAGGTCTGGGTCGACGCCAAGAAGAAGGAGGCCGCGGCCAAGCTCGACGACCCGACCAAGGTCTGGACGCTGCCGGACATCCTGGCGCGCGGCGAGAAGGTGTACGCCGCCAACTGCGCGGCCTGCCACCAGGCCAACGGCAAGGGGGGCGGCCCGATCAAGCCGCTGGACGGCTCGCCCGTGGTGCTCGATGCCGACCATGCCAAGCAGATCCACGTGCTGCTCAATGGACAGAACAACGGTGCGATGCCGTCCTGGAAGCAATTGAGCGACACCGACCTCGCGGCCGTGGCCAGCTACACCAAGAACAGCTGGTCGAACAAGACCGGTCAGCTCGTCCAGCCTGCCGAAGTGCTGGCCCAGCGCGGCAAGTAAGCCGTCGCCGACGACGAATAGCCAAGGAAGACAGTCCCCATGAGCGCAGTCCTCGATCCCCACGGCCACGCCGGCCACGGCGAACACGTCCATGACGAGCACCACGACCATCCGCACGGCTGGCGCCGCTGGGTGTTCGCGACCAACCACAAGGACATCGGCACGCTGTACCTGCTGTTCTCGTTCACCATGCTCATGGTGGGCGGTGTGCTGGCCCTGCTGATCCGCGCCGAGCTGTTCCAGCCCGGACTGCAGCTGGTGAACCCGGAACTGTTCAACCAGTTCACCACGATGCACGGCCTGATCATGGTGTTCGGCGCCATCATGCCGGCCTTCGTGGGCTTCGCGAACTGGATGATCCCGCTGCAGATCGGCGCCTCGGACATGGCCTTCGCGCGGATGAACAACTTCAGCTTCTGGCTGATGATCCCCGCGGCCCTCATGCTCGTGGGCTCGTTCTTCATGCCGGGCGGCGCACCCGCCGCGGGCTGGACGCTCTACGCGCCGCTCACGCTGCAGATGGGCCCGTCGATGGATGCCGGCATCTTCGCGATGCACATCCTGGGCGCCAGCTCGATCATGGGATCGATCAACATCATCGTCACCATCCTCAACATGCGCGCCCCGGGCATGACGCTGATGAAGATGCCGATGTTCTGCTGGACCTGGCTCATCACCGCCTACCTGCTGATCGCCGTGATGCCCGTGCTGGCCGGCGCGATCACCATGACGCTGACCGACCGCCACTTCGGCACCAGCTTCTTCAACCCCGCCGGCGGCGGCGACCCGGTGATGTACCAGCACATCTTCTGGTTCTTCGGCCACCCCGAGGTCTACATCATGATCCTGCCGGCCTTCGGCATCATCAGCCAGATCGTGCCGGCCTTCGCGCGCAAGAAGCTCTTCGGCTATGCCTCGATGGTGTACGCCACCAGCTCCATCGCCATCCTGAGCTTCATCGTGTGGGCGCACCACATGTTTACCACCGGCATGCCGGTGACGGGCCAGCTCTTCTTCATGTACGCGACCATGCTGATCGCGGTGCCCACGGCGGTGAAGATCTTCAACTGGATCGCGACCATGTGGCAGGGCTCGATGACCTTCGAGACCCCGATGCTCTTCGCCGTCGGCTTCATCTTCGTGTTCACGATGGGCGGCTTCACCGGCCTGATCCTGGCCGTGGCACCGATCGACATCCAGCTGCAGGACACCTACTACGTGGTGGCGCACTTCCACTACGTGCTGGTGGCCGGTTCGCTGTACGCCATGTTCGCGGGCTACTACTACTGGGCGCCCAAGTGGACGGGCGTGATGTACAACGAGACGCGCGGCAAGATCCACTTCTGGTGGTCGCTGATCTCCTTCAACATCACCTTCTTCCCGATGCACTTTCTGGGGCTGGCTGGCATGCCGCGTCGCTACGCCGACTACCCCATGCAGTTCGCTGACTTCAACGCCATCGCCACGGTGGGCGCCTTCGGCTTCGGCCTGGCGCAGGTGTACTTCTTCCTGTTCGTCGTGCTGCCCACGATGCGCGGCAAGGGCGAACCCGCACCGCAGAAGCCCTGGGAAGCGGCCGAAGGCCTGGAATGGGAAGTGCCGTCGCCGGCTCCCTTCCACACCTTCGAGAACCCGCCCAAGCTCGACGCGACCGCCACCAAGGTGATCGGCTGATCCGGAGCGCGGAGACGTCCATGACGCCCGAACAGAAGAGGAACAACCGCCGCATGGGGCTCACGCTGGCCTCCATCGCGCTGATGTTCTTCATCGGTTTCATCGTCCGAATGGTCTGGGTGGGGCACTGACGCCATGGGTTTCGGCCAACGCCTTCGCCGCGAGAACGTCCGCATGGTCGGCAAGCTGGCCATCGTGGCGGGGGGCATGTTCGCCTTCGGCTATGCGCTGGTGCCGTTGTACCGCGCGATCTGCGAGGTGACCGGCATCAATGTGCTCGCCCGTTCCGAGCTGGAAGTGCCCGGGGGCGCCAAGGGGGGTGCGCAGGTCAAGCTGCCCGCCAATACGCAGGTCGACACCTCCCGGACGATCACGGTGGAGTTCGACGCCAATGCGCGCGGCCTGTGGGAGTTCGCTCCGGCCCAGCGCTCGATGCAGGTGCATCCCGGCGAACTGCACACAGTGATGTACGAGTTCCAGAACACCCAGAACCGGCGCATGGCCGCTCAGGCGATTCCGAGCTATGCGCCGCAGCAGGCGGCACCGTACTTCAACAAGCTCGAGTGCTTCTGCTTCAACCAGTACACGCTCGATGCCGGCGAGAAGAAGCATTGGCCGGTCGCTTTCGTGATCGACCCCAAGATTTCCAAGGACGTGAAGACGATCACGTTGTCGTACACCTTCTTCGAGGTGGGCGGCAAGACGCCTGCCGCGCCGACGGCTGGTGCCACGCAACTGTCCGCGGAGCCGCGCTCATGACGCAGGTCGACGGCAGCCCGGAAAAGAAGGCTTCCCTGTGGCGCACCGTGAAGGCGGTGGCCTGGGGCTTCTTCGGCGTGCGCAAGAACAGCGAATACCAGAAGGACAGCGCGAGCCTGTCGCCCCTGCACATCGTGGCGGTGGGCTTCGTCGCGGTGCTGGTCTTCGTCGGCGTGCTGGTTGCGCTGGTCAAGTTCGCCGTGGCCTGAGCCGGTGCACGTGTCCGCAATGGTTTGATTGAGTCAGAAGAGAAGAGAAAGCCCAGGAGCTGAAATGAGTTCGACCACCCACGGCGCCACGCCTTACTACTTCGTGCCCGGGCCTTCGCGGCACCCGGTGATGGCGGCCATCGGCCTGTTCTTCGTCATCCTCGGTGCAGGGCAATGGGTCAACGGCCACACCTGGGGCGCCTATTCGCTGGGCTTCGGCCTGCTCTGGTGGTGGATGGTGCTGTACCAGTGGTTCGGCGAGGCCGTGCGCGAGAGCGAGAGCGGCCGCTACGGCCACAAGATCGACCTCTCGTTCCGCTGGAGCATGAGCTGGTTCATCTTTTCGGAGGTAATGTTCTTCGGCGCGTTCTTCACCGCCTTGTGGTGGGCCCGCACCCATGCGCTCCCGAACCTCGGCAGCCTGGACAACGCGCTGCTCTGGCCCGATTTCAAGGCCGTGTGGCCCAGCATGCAGGCCGGTGCGACCGGTTCGCCGGCGGGCATCGTCGAGCCCTTCCAGACCGTCGGCCCGTTCTGGCTGCCGACCATCAATACGGCGCTGCTGCTGACCTCGGGCGTGACGCTCACCATCGCCCACCACGCGCTGCGTGCCGACCATCGCGCGCAGTGCATCCGCTTCATGTGGCTCACCGTGCTGCTGGGCGTGGTCTTCCTCGGCGTGCAGATCTACGAGTACCACCACCTGTACACCGAGCTGAACCTCAAGCTCAGCTCCGGCACCTACGGCTCGACCTTCTTCATGCTCACCGGCTTCCACGGGCTGCACGTGTTCGTCGGCATGCTCATGCTGCTGTTCATCACGCTGCGGCTGATGAAGGGCCACTTCACGCCCGAGCGCCACTTCGGCTTCGAGGGAGCGGCCTGGTACTGGCACTTCGTCGACGTGGTGTGGCTGGGCTTGTACGTCCTCGTCTACTGGATGTAAGCCAAGCGCATGACTCACAACAAAAAAAGCGCCGCAAGGCGCTTTTTTTCATGGCTCGGTCTTGGTGGCGATGCCGATGCCCATCGCCCGGCCTCACTTGCCGACCGGCAGGCCCCCTGGCTGGATGTACCCGAACTTCCACGCCAGCAGGATGCACAGGAACAAAAGCACCGACAGGCCGATCCGAACCGTGAGGGCGCGCGCCATGCCGCCCGATTTGGCGCGGCCGTCGCGCCCGTCCTTCAGCATGTAGAACAGCGCCCAGCCCAGGCTCCCCAGGATGCCGACGAAGGCCAGGGCGACAAGGTATTTCATGAGCCCCATTATCGGCCGCGGCAGTCGGCGGACCCCATGCGCGACGTGCCGCTGACCCCGTCGGACGGTCGCCCGACGCGCCACCGCAGCCGCACGCGGTTCTGGGTCATGACGCTGGCCACGCTGGCGATGGTCGCCGTGACGCTGTCGCTCGGGCGCTGGCAGCTTTCGCGGGCTGCGCAGAAGGAAGCGCTGCAGGCGCGCATCGCGGCGCAGGAAGCCTTCCCTCCCCTCGATGTCTCGGCCTTCCTGTCGGTCGAGGACATGCCCAGCGAACTGCACCGGCGCGTGAAGCTGCGCGGCCTGTGGATCCCGACCCAGACCGTGCTGCTGGACAACCGCCAGATGAACGGCACGCCGGGCTTCTACGTGCTGACGCCGCTGGCGCTCGAGGGCATCGAGCAGACAGTCATGGTCCAGCGCGGCTGGGTGCAGCGCAACTTCATCGACCGCACGCAGGTGCCGGCCATCGACACGCCGGCCGGCCTGGTCGACGTCGAGGCGCGCATCGAGCCGCCGCCCGCGCACCTGCTGCAGTTGGGCGCCGATCCTCCGGCGCAGCCGGCCTCCACCGCCGCGCCCGGGCCGGCCAAGGCGGCCGATGTAGGGGCATCGCGCATCCGGCAGAATCTCGACCTCGCCGCCTTCAAGGCCGAGACCGGGCTGCCGTTGCGTACCGACATCTCGCTGCAGCAGGTGGGTGCGGCCTCGGAAGGTCTGCAGCGCGAGTGGCCGGCGCCCGCGCTGGGCATCGAGAAGCACTACGGCTACGCCTTCCAGTGGTTCGGACTCGCAGCCCTCCTGGTCATCCTTTATGTCTGGTTCCAACTCATCGCTCCCCGCCGCCGCCGTGGCTGACGAACCGCTCGGACTGACGGTGCACTCCATGCCCACGCCACGCGAGGCGATGGGCGAGGTCGATGCCGTCCGCCGCACGGCGCTGGGCCGCTGGAAGATGGTGGCGGTGCTCCTGTGCTGCGCGGCGCCGGTGATCGCCTCGTACTTCACCTATTACGTGGTGCGGCCCGAAGGACGCAGCGTCTACGGCCAGCTTGTCGATCCGCAACGCCCCGTGCCCTCGTTCGTGGCACGCGCGCCCGATGGCGCCGAGGTCAACCTGCAGAGCCTGAAGGGCCAGTGGCTGCTCGTCGCCGTGGCCGACGCGGCCTGCGACGCGCTGTGCGAGCAGCAGCTGTACCTGCAGCGGCAACTGCGCGAAACGCTGGGCCGCGAGAAGGACCGGGTCGATCGCGTCTGGCTGGTGTCCGACGCCGCGCCGATCCCCGAGCGCCTAGCCAACGGTCTGCACGGCGCCACCGTGCTGCGCGTGCCAGCCGCGCAGATCGCGCAATGGCTGGCGCCCGAGGCCGGCCATGCCATCGGCGAACACCTGTACGTGGTCGACCCCATGGGCAACTGGATGATGCGTTTCCCCGCCCGCATGGACGTGTCCGGTGCGGCCAAGGCCAAGCGCGACCTCGACCGCCTGCTGCGCGCCTCGTCCTCGTGGGACGAGGCCGGGCGTTGACCGGTTGGTATCGGCGATGAACAGCAGCCAGCCCCTCTACGACCTCGCGCCGATCGCCTGGCTGCTGGCCGTGGGCGTACTGCTGGCCGTGGGGCCGGTGGCGTGGGTGTGGTGGCGCCATGCGGGCACCGGGCCGGCGCGCCGGCTGCATGCGCTCACCGTGCTCACGCTCTTCCTCACCTTCGACCTGACACTCTTCGGTGCCTTCACCCGGCTCACCGATTCGGGCCTGGGCTGCCCCGACTGGCCGGGCTGCTACGGCAATGCCAGCCCGCTGGGCGCACGGCACGAGATCGCCATGGCCCAGGCCGCACAGCCGACCGGGCCCGTCACGCATTCCAAGGCGTGGGTGGAGATGGTGCACCGCTACCTGGCCACCGGCGTCGGCGCGCTGATCCTCGTGCTGGCCGTCGCGACCTGGGTGGCGCGGCGCCGCCAACGCAACGCCCCCCCGAGCCACGAACAGATCGCCCTGTCTGCCTGGTGGCCGGCCGCCACGCTGGTCTGGGTCTGTCTGCAAGGCGCCTTCGGTGCGCTGACCGTCACCTGGCGCCTCTACCCGGCCATCGTCACGCTGCACCTGCTGGGCGCGGTGGTGCTGCTGGCGCTGCTGTGCATCCAGGCCGTGCGCTATCGGCAGGCGGCCGAGGGGCGCGTGCCCACCGCGGTGCCGAACGGTCTTCGCACGCTGCTGTGGGTGGGCGCCGGGTTGCTGCTGCTGCAGGTTGCCCTGGGTGGCTGGGTCAGCACCAATTACGCGGTGCTGGCCTGCACCCAGTTCCCGACCTGCCAGGGCAGCTGGTGGCCGCCCATGAATTTCTTTCAAGCCTTCGAGATCTGGCGCGAACTGGGCGAAACCAAGGCCGGCGTGCCGCTGGAGTTCGCGGCGCTCACGGCCATCCACTACACGCACCGGCTCGCGGCCTACCTGGTGTTTGCCGTGCTGGGCGTGCTGGCGGTGCGGCTGATGCGCCTGCCCGCGCTGCGCACCCAGGGCCGCTGGCTGGCCGGGCTGGCGCTGCTGCAACTGGCCACCGGCCTGGGCAACGTGCTGCTGGGCTGGCCGCTGGTCGCCGCCGTGCTGCACACCGGTGGCGCAGCGGCCATGGCGGTGGTGCTGACCTGGACACTGTGCGAGAGCCGGCGCGAAGCCGCGGGCGCACGCTCGCCACTCGCCCATGTGCCGCCACCCACGCGCCGGCTGGAGGCCGTTCGATGAGCGCCCCGATCGCCCACAGCACCCCCATGGCCAGCGTGCTGCGCCAGTTCTACGCGCTCACCAAGCCGCGCGTGGTGCAGCTGATCGTCTTCTGCGCGCTCATCGGCATGGTGCTTGCGGTGCCGGGCGCACCGTCGATGGCCGACGTCTGGCGCGCCTTCATCGCCTGCTTCGGCATCTGGCTGGTGGCAGGGGCGGCCGCTGCCTTCAACTGCCTGGTCGAGAAGGGCATCGACGCCAAGATGAAGCGCACCGCCTGGCGCCCCACCGCGCGCGGCGAGTTGAGCGACCGGCAGACGCTGCTGTTCTCGGCCGGCCTGTGCCTGCTGGGCTCGGCCATCCTCTGGTTCGCCGTCAACCCGCTGACCATGTGGCTGACCTTCGCCACCTTCGTCGGCTATGCGGTCATCTACACCGTCGTGCTGAAGCCGCTGACGCCGCAGAACATCGTGATCGGGGGCGCCTCGGGCGCTATGCCGCCGGTGCTGGGCTGGGCCGCGATGACGGGCGAGGTCGGCCCCGAGGCCTTGATCCTTTTCCTCATCATCTTCCTGTGGACGCCGCCGCACTTCTGGGCGCTGGCGCTGTACCGCGTCGAGGACTACCGCAAGGCCGGGCTGCCCATGCTGCCGGTCACGCACGGCAACGAGTTCACGCGGCTGCAGATCCTGCTGTACACGCTGATCCTGTTCGCGGCCTGCCTCATGCCCTTCATCTACGGCATGAGCGGCTGGCTGTACCTGCTGGTGGCCTTCGCCGTGAGCATCGGCTTCTGCGGCTATGGCGTGGCGCTGTGGCGGCGTTACTCCGACACGCTGGCCCGCAAGACCTTCCGTTTCTCGCTGATCCACCTGAGCGTGCTGTTTGCCGCACTGCTGATCGACCACTACCTGCGCTGACACTCCCATGCACAAGCGAAATGCTCTTAAATTGATAGCTGGTGGCGCAGGCTGGGCGGGCGCTGCAGCCCTTTTTGGCTTGAATCTCACGGCCTGCACCGACTCCAAGCCCACCTTCAACGCGGTCGACCTGACAGGCGCGGAGTACGCCCGCGACTTCAAGCTCACCGACATGAACGGCCAGGTGCGCACCCTGGGCGACTTCAAGGGCAAGGTGGTCGTGGTCTTCTTCGGCTACGCGCAGTGCCCCGACGTGTGCCCCACGACCATGACCGAGATGGCGCAGGTCAAGCAGAAGCTGGGCAAGGACGGCGACAAGCTGCAGGTGGTGTTCATCACCGTCGACCCGGAGCGCGACACGCCCGAGATCATGAAGGCGTACATGGGTGCGTTCGACCCGGCCTTCGTCGCCCTGATCCCCACGCCCGAGCAGCTTGCTGCCGTGGCGAAGGACTTCAAGGTCTACTACAAGAAGGTCGAGGGCAAGACGCCCACCAGCTATTCGATGGACCACTCGGCCGCCCAGTACATCTACGACCCCCAGGGCCGCCTGCGCCTGTATGCGCGCTACGGCGCCGGGGTCGATCCGATGGTGGCCGACATCAAGGCGCTGCTGGCCTCCAACGCCGCCTGAGCGCGCCGCACGCACCACATGTCGGTCGAGCACCTGCGCGCGCGCAAGGGCGCGTTCCGCATCGCGCTGATCCCGCCCGAGGTGCTGGCCGCGCTGAACGACGGCCTGCTCGAAACCGTCAACCTCAACGAGTTCCTGGCGCTGGATACCCCGCGCCTGGCGCGCGCGGTGGCCGCCCAGATCGGCCTCGACCCCGCGCACGAACGCCTGGCCGACACCTTGGCCATGCTCGACGCCTTCAAGCCCATGCAGCGTCACACGCACATCGCGCGTGCGCTGTACGACCTGACGGCGGCGCACCCCGAGCGCGACGCCGTCGCGCATCGGCTGGCGACGCACCCCAGCGACGTGGCGCGCAGCTGGGCCGTGCAGTGGGTGCAGTTCGCTGGCCTGCCGCTGGCGGCGCGCCTGCAGGCGGTGCGCCGCTTCGCCGCCGACCCGCACTTCGGGGTGCGTGAGTTCGCGTGGATGGCCGTGCGCGACGCGGTGATCGGCGACGTCGACGCCGCCGTGGCCGCCCTCGTCCCGTGGACGGCCGATACCGACGAGAACCTCCGCCGCTTCGCCAGCGAGCTCACGCGCCCGCGCGGCGTCTGGTGCGCGCCCATCCCGCCGCTGCAGCGCGAGCCCTGGCGTGCATTGCCCCTGCTGGAACCCCTGCGCGCCGACGGCAGCCGCTACGTGCAGAACTCGGTCGCCAACTGGCTCAACGACGCCAGCAAGAGCCAGGGCCCTTGGGTCCAGGCCTTGGCTGACCGCTGGTTGGCCGAGAGCGACACGCCGGCCACGCGCTACATCGTCAGGCGCGCGTTGCGGACGCTATCGAAACCATAGCTGCTCGCGCCCGCTCGATGGGCGTTTGGGGCTGATTTGGCATCGAGATGCAGACAGCCAAACGCAGAGGCGCAGAAGCGACGCAGAGGACGCAGAGAAATCCTTTTTGAATTTCTCTTCTGCGCCCTCTGCGAAACCCTTTGCGCCCTCTGCGTTCGGCTGCCCGAATTGAAAAAGCCCGGCACAAGGCCGGGCTCTTCAACCGAGAAGCAGGCCGCGGATCAGGCGTACGCCGCCAGCGCCTTCTTCATCTTCTTCATCGCCGCCGATTCGATCTGGCGGATGCGCTCGGCCGAGACGCCGTAGTCGGCCGCCAGTTCGTGCAGCGTCATGCCGCCCGAACCGTCGTCGTTCACCTTGAGCCAGCGCTCCTCGACGATGCGGCGGCTGCGGTCGTCGAGCGCTTGCAGCGCGGTGGCGATGCCATCGCTCGACAGCCGGTCGCGCTGGCGCGACTCGAGTTGCGCGGTCGGTTCCTGCGAGGCGTCGGCCAGGTAGGCGATCGGGCCGTAGGTGTCCTCGCCGTCGTCGGCCGGGCCGGGGTCGAGCACCACATCACCGCCGGACAGGCGGGTTTCCATCTCGATCACTTCCTCGGGCTTCACGTTCAGCTTGCGCGCCACCTCGCCGATCTCGTCGGTGTTCAGCGTTTCGCGGTGCGTCTCGGCATCCGCCGCGGCGGCATCGGCCTTGAAGCCTTGCTTCATCGAGCGCAGGTTGAAGAACAGCTTGCGCTGGGCCTTGGTCGTCGCGACCTTGACCATGCGCCAGTTCTTCAGGATGTACTCGTGGATCTCGGCCTTGATCCAGTGCATGGCATAGCTCACCAGCCGCACGCCCTGGTCGGGATCGAAGCGCTTCACGGCCTTCATCAGGCCCACGTTGCCTTCCTGGATCAGGTCGCCATGCGGCAGCCCGTAGCCCAGGTACTGGCGCGAGATCGAGATGACCAGACGCAGGTGCGACAGGATCAGCGCGCCGGCGGCCTCCAGGTCGTTGTGGTCGCGCAGCCGGCGTGCAAAACCCTGCTCTTCCTCGAGGGTGAGCAAGGGCAGCCGGTTCGCGGCAGAAATGTAGGCGTCCAGATTGCCAAGCGAGGGCACCATGGCCCACGGGTTGGCCACGGCCAACTGGTTGGCAGAGGATCCAGACAGACTTGTCATAGGGGAAACTCCTTGGTTGGCATTCATATTAGCACTCGGTTAGAGGGAGTGCTAAAGCGGGAGTTCCCAATAAAACGTATCGGGTCGATAGTTTTTTGCAGGCCGTACTTCAGCCGCGAATCCCCAGCTTGCCCAGCCCCAGTCCAGCAACGAAAAGGGGCCCGACGTAGAGGTATTGGAGGTCCTCGAAAAAAGAAGGTTTCCTGCCTTCGATCCTGTGGCCGATGAACTGGAAGATCCAGCCGACCACGAAGATCGCTGCCGACACCGGCAGCACCTGGCTGCCCAGGGCGTGAACGGCTGCGAGCAGCACGCCGGTCCAGACCAGCATCACGGCGAAGAACACCGGCGAGCGCAGCAACGCGTAGTACACGAGGCTGGCCGCCACGAACGCGTAGGCCACCCAGGGATGGATGGCGAACAGCAGCCCGACGATGCTGAGCATGATCGCCGGGATGGCAACGACGTGGATCAATTCGTTGGTCGGATGGCGGTGGCTCTCGGCGTAGTGGGCCAGCAGGCGGTCCACGCGGCGGCGTGGCGCGGCGCTTTCGAGAGGTGCGGCGATGGTGTCCATGGGCTTTTCCTGAATGTGCGGCGCGCCGGTCGTCAATACGTCACGCCCGGGGTCAAATGTGAAACGAAAGTCAACATTTCGTCAACTTTTCACTCGCGGCGCCAGGCCGCCGGGCGCACAGTACGCCTCGCCGGTACCGGACACAAGTCCTCGACCTCCGGCAACTCACAAGGAGCGAGGGAGTGGAAGCCTTCATGGACAAATTGATCATCACCAGCCGCCAGGGCGGGCGCAAGCTGATCGACCTGGATCGCCCCCGCATGACCATCGGCCGTGCGCCGGGCAGCGACCTGCCGGTCGAGACGCCCCTGGCCAGCCGCGTGCACGCGCTGCTGTCGGCGCGCAGCGACGGGGTCTACGTCAGCGACCTGGACAGCAGCAACGGCACCTTCGTCAACGGCCGCAAGATCGAGCGGCACCTGCTGCGCCACCGCGACGTGATCCGCGTCGGCGACTGGGACATCCGCTACATCGACGGCAACGTCGAACCCCAGCGCGAGACGACGGTCGCACCGGCGATCTGAAACCACCCGGCGGCCCGCCCGACCGCGGATCGTCCGCAGCAAAAAAGGCCAGCGCGTGCGCTGGCCTTTTCCATTGCTGCAACGTGCCGCTGCCGTCAGCCCACCAGCGCCTGCGCGAACTCGCGCGCATCGAAGGTTTCCAGGTCTTCCAGCTTCTCGCCGACGCCGATGAAGTAGACCGGCACAGGCTTCTTGCCGGGCTGGGCCTTGGCCCGCTCCACCCCCCATTGCGCGATGGCGCACAGCACACCGCCCTTGGCGGTGCCGTCGAGCTTGGTCACGACCAGGCCGGTGAGGTCCAGTGCCTCGTCGAAGGCCTTGACCTGCTGCAGCGCGTTCTGCCCCGTGTTGCCGTCGATCACCAGCAGCACCTCGTGCGGCGCCGTGGCGTCGGCCTTGGTGACCACGCGCTTGATCTTCTTCAACTCGTCCATCAGGTGCAGCTGCGTCGGCAGGCGCCCGGCGGTGTCGACCAGCACCACGTCCTTGCCGCGCGCCTTGCCGGCGTTCACGGCGTCGAAGCTCACGGCGGCCGGGTCGCCGCCTTCCTGGCTCACGATTTCGACCAGGTTGCGGTCGGCCCAGACGGCGAGTTGCTCGCGCGCCGCGGCGCGGAAGGTGTCGGCGGCAGCCAGCAGCACGGTGCAGCCTTCGTTGGCCAAGTGCTTGGTCAGCTTGCCGATGGAGGTCGTCTTGCCGGCGCCGTTCACGCCCGCGACCATGATCACCGTCGGCGTGTGGCGGCCCACCTCGAGCGGCTTTTCCAGCGGCTTGAGCACTTCGGCCACGGCGTCGACCAGCAGGGCGCGCACCTGCTCGGGCCGGGTCGCACTGGCGGCCCACACGCGGTCGCGCAGGTCCTGCAGGATGTGCGCGGCCGCCGGGATGCCGGTGTCGGCCATCAGCAGCGCGTCCTCGAGCTGCTCGTACAGGTCGTCGTCGATGGTCGCGTTGACGAACACGGCCTGGATGCCGTTGCCGGTCTTCTTCAGGCCCGACTTGAGGCGGTTCATCCAGCCCTGGCGCTCGGGCGCGGGGGCGGCTGCCGGGGGCGGCGAAGGCGCGCGAGCCGGTGGCACTACCGCGGGAGCGGGTGGGGCGGCGACTGGCGAAGGCGCAGGTGCTGGCGCGGTGACCGGCGCAGCGGTGGGTACGGGTGCGAGTGCGGGTGTCGGTGTTGCCACCGGCGCGGACACTGGCGCTGGCGCCGCAACAGGCGCCGGGGCCTCGGCCGCCTTGCCGCCCCCGAACCAGCTCGAAGGCGAGAACACGGAGCGCGTGGCGGGCGCGTCGGCCGGGGCGGCCACGGCAGGCGCGTCCGATGAAGGGGCCGGCGCGGGTGGCGCAGGGGCCTCGGCCGGCGGCGCCTTTTTCTTGAAGAAACTGAACATTCGGAGGATTTCTAGAATCCGATCCATTCTATGGAACACCCCTCGCCACGCCGTTTCACGGCCGGCGTGGCGCTGCTGGCGGCCCTGGCGGGCCCGCTTGCGTCCGTCGCGCTCGCCCAGGCCCCGTCCCCCTTGCCGACGCCGGCCGCCCCGTCTTCCCTTCCCACCGCCTCCGTCAGGCCCGTCCAGTACACCCTGGCCAATGGCATGACGCTGATCGTCCAGCCTGACCGGCGGGCGCCCACCGCGGTGCAGATGCTGTGGGTGCGCGTGGGCTCGGTGGACGAGGTCGACGGCACCTCGGGCGTGGCCCACGTGCTCGAACACATGATGTTCAAGGGCACGGCCACCCTCAAGCCCGGCGAGTTCTCGCGCCGCGTGGCCGCGCTGGGCGGGCGCGAGAACGCCTTCACCACCCGCGACTACACCGGCTACTACCAGCAGATCCCGGCCGAGAAGCTGGAGGACGTGATGAAGCTGGAATCCGACCGCTTCGCTCACAACCAGTGGCCGGACGACGAGTTCAAGCGCGAGCTCGAGGTGGTGAAGGAGGAGCGCCGCATGCGCACCGAGGACCAGCCGCGCGCCCTGCTCGGCGAGCAGCAGAACGCCGCGGTCTTCATCGCCTCGCCCTACCACCGCCCGGTGGTGGGCTGGATGAGCGACCTCGACGCCATGACGCCGCAGGACGCCCGCGCCTTTTTCCAGCGCTGGTACGTGCCGGCCAACGCCGCCGTCGTGGTGGCGGGCGACGTCGACCCCGAGCGCGTGCGCGCCCTGGCCGAGAAGTACTACGGCAGCATCCCCGCCCGCGCCGTGCCCGAGCGCAAGCCGCGCACCGAGCCGCTGCAGCGCGGCGTCCGCCGCATTGAGTTCAAGGCGCCGGCCGAGCAGGCGTATGTCTCGCTCGCCTTCCGCGTGCCGCAGATGGAGCAGCTCGACAGCCCGACCGACGCCTGGGCGCTGGTGGTGCTGTCGGCCGTGCTCGACGGCTACACCGGCTCGCGCCTGGACCGCACGCTGACCCAGGGGCCGGGCCGCGTGGCCGACAGCGTCGGCGCCGGCTATGGCTTTGCCGGCCGCGGGCCGCAGCTGTTCCAACTGGTCGGCGTGCCCGCCGCCGGCCAGACCACCGAGACGGTGGAGGCCGCGCTGCGCGCCCAGGTCGCGCGCATCGCGAAGGAAGGCGTGGGCGCCGCCGAGCTGGCGCGCGTCAAGACGCAATGGGTGGCCAGCGAAACCTACAAGCGCGACTCGGTGATGGCCCAGGCGCGCGAGCTGGGCAGCAACTGGGTGCAGGGCCTGCCGCTGGATGCGAGCGAACGCATCGTCAAGCACCTGCTCGCCGTCACGCCCGAACAGGTGCAGGCGGTGGCGGCCAAATACTTCGGCGACGACCAACTCACGGTCGCCACGCTGCGGCCCCTGCCCATCGACCCCAAGGCCCGTCGCGGCCGCGGCTTCGCCGCCCCGCAGGGAGAGATGCGATGAACCGGTTCACGCCTTCGTTCGCTATGAAAAATATAGCTGCTCGCGCAGCACTGGCGGGCGCTGCAGCCCTTTTTGGCTTGAATGCACAGGCCGGCGTGCCGATCGAGCGCTGGCAACTGCCCAACGGCGCGCAGGTCTACATGGCCGCCACCGATGCGCTGCCCATCGTCGACGTGCAGATCGACTTCGACGCCGGCAGCCGGCGCGACCCGCCCGCGCAGGCGGGCCTGGCCGGCGTGACGGCCGGCATGGTGGAGAAAGGCGTGCGCGCCGAAGACTGCCCGCCCTCGGCCGCGCGCAAGGCCACCTCGCCGGCCGACGGCGGCGGCTGTCGCGTGCCGGCGCTCGACCAGAACCAGCTCGGCGAGGCCTGGGCCGACCTGGGCGCCGAGTTCGACGTCGGCGCCAGCGCCGACCGCATGAGCTTCACCCTGCGCAGCCTGGCCGACCCGGTGCTGCTGGCCAAGGCCGTGGCGCTGGCCGCGCGCGAGATCGGCGAGCCGTCCTTCCCCGACGAGGTGTGGCAGCGCGAACGCGAACGCCTGTCCGCCGCCATCCGCGAGAGCAACACCAAGCCCGGCCCGGTCGCCAGCCGCACCTTCGGCCGCGACGTGTACGGCGGCCACCCCTATGGCGACGACGCGACCGAAGCCACGCTGGCCGCGATCTCCACCGCCGACATGCGCGCGCGCTACGCCCAGACCGTCCTGCCGTGCCGGGCCAAGCTCACGGTGGTGGGCGCCGTCACGCGCGCGCAGGCCGATCGCATCGCGACCGACCTGCTGGCGCGCCTGCCGGCGACCGCGGGTGCCTGCCCCGCACTGCCGCCCGTGGCCGAGGTGCCGCCGCTGGCGAAGGCCGTCACCGAGCGCATCCCCTTCGACTCGGCCCAGGCCCACGTGCTGATCGGCCAGCCGGGGTACGCACGCCGCAGCCCCGACCACTTCGCGCTCACGCTGGGCAACTACATCCTGGGCGGGGGCGGCTTCGTCTCGCGCCTGACGGACGAGGTGCGCGAGAAGCGCGGCCTGGCCTACAGCGTCTACAGCGGCTTCTCGCCGGGCCTGCACGCGGGCGCCTTCCGCATCGGCTTCCAGACCCGGCCCGACCAGGCCGACGAAGCCGTGAAGGTGGCGCAGGACGTGCTCGCCAGGTTCGTCGCCGAGGGTCCCACCGAGGCCGAGCTCAAGGCCGCCAAGGACAACCTCATCGGCGGCTTCCCGCTGCTGCTGGACAGCAACCGCAAGCTGCTGGGCAACGTCGCCAACATCGCCTGGAACGACCTGCCGCTGGACTACCTCGACACCTGGACGGCGAAGATGAACGCGGTGACCGTGGCCGACATCAAGGCCGCGTTCGCGCGCACGCTGCAGCCGCAGAAGATGGTGACGGTGGTGGTGGGTGGGGCCGAACCGGCCGCAAAAAAGTAAGAATCGACTTAGTAATTCTCCACAGGAAAAGTGCCTCTAGCGCCCGTTGGAAGGGCGCAACCAGCTATCGATTCGATAGTAAAGTGGAAGCCGTCCGCGCTCAGCGCAACGTCTCGCGCGCCGCCTGCACCACCGCACGTGTGAGCCCGGCCAGCAGCGTCGACGCGGCGCGTGCGTGCTGCCAGTAGAGCGGCACGTCCAGCACCGCGCCGGGCACCAGTTCGACCAGGCTGCCGTCGGCCAGGGCCGGTGCCGCCAGCGCCTCGGGATGCAGGCCCCAGCCCATGCCGGCCCGTGCCGCCTCGACGAAGGCGTGCGACGAGGGCAACCGGTGCTGCGGCAGCACCACGGCGCGGTGGCACACGCGCCGTGCCCAGCGCGCCTGCAACTGGTCCTTGTGGTCGAACAGCAGGCTTGGCGCCTCGGCCAGCGAACGTGCGCCCACGCCCTGTGCGAAATGCCGAGCGACGAAGTCCGGGCTGGCCGCCGCCACGTAGCGCATCGCGCCCAGCGGCTGCACGCTGCAGCCCGCGGCCGGCTGGGCCAGCGCCGTCACGGCGGCCAGCACGGCGCCGCTGCGCAGCCGCTCGGCGGTGTGGTCCTGGTCGTCGACGGCGATGTCCAGCAGCACCGGCGCCTGTGCCGCGAAAGTCGCGATGCCGGGCGTGAACCAGGTCGCCAGGCTGTCGGCGTTGACGGCGACGGGCAGGGTCGCGCGGGCGGGCGCCGCGCCGTCGCCATCGACCGCGGGCAGGGCGGCACCGAGGTCGTGCTCCATCAGGCGCACCTGCTCGACGTGCTGGCACAGGCGCCGCCCGGCGTCGGTGGCGGTGCAGGGCTGGCCGCGTACCACCAGCGCACCGCCCATGCGCTCCTCCAGCAGCCGCACCCGCTGCGACACGGCCGAGGGACTCACGTGCAGCGCGCGGGCCGCACGTTCGAAGCTGCCCTCGCGGACGACGGCATGCAGGGCGGCGAGGGCGGCGTAGTCGAGCATGGATGAAGAAAAACTGAATCGAGTGAAGAAGATTCAGTTTGTCTTCATCGCGCGGCGGAGGCAAGCTCGACCCCCGATGACCGCCACTTCTTTCCTGCTTGCCTTCGGCCAGGGCCTGCTGCTGAGCCTGGGCCTCATCGTCGCCATCGGCGCGCAGAACGCCTTCGTGCTGCGCCAGGGCCTGCGGCGAGAGCACGTGGGCGAGGTTGTGCTGTTCTGCGCCCTGGCCGATGCGGTGCTGGTGGCCGCGGGGGTGGCCGGCATGGCGCAGTTCCTGGCCGGGCGGCCGGACCTGGCACGCGCGCTCGCCATGGCGGGCGCGGCCTTCCTGGTCGGCTATGGGCTGCGCGCGCTGTGGCGCTGCCGGCGCGGCGATGCGCTGCGTGCACAGGCGGGTCACCCCGCCTTGCCGCGCGGCGCGGTGCTGGCACAGGCCGCTGCCTTCACCCTGCTGAATCCACACGTCTACCTCGACACCGTGCTCCTGGTCGGCAGCATCGGGGCGCAGCATCCGCCGCTGCAGCGCCTGGCCTTCGTCGCGGGCGCGGCGCTGGCGAGCGCAGGCTGGTTCGTGGCGCTGGGCTACGGCGCGCGCCTGCTGGCGCCGCTCTTCGAGCGCCCCCGGGCGTGGCAGGTGCTCGACGCCGGCATCGGGCTCACGATGCTGGCGCTGGCGGCGGGGCTGCTGGCGCGCGCGCTCGCTTAAGCTCGCTGCATGCCCCGTACTTCTCCGCAGCCCGCCGCCAGGAGCACCCGTCCGCACGAAGTCCGCATCATCGGCGGCCAGTGGCGCCGCACACGGCTGGCCGTTTCAGACAAGCCCGGCCTGCGCCCCACGCCCGACCGTGTGCGCGAGACGCTGTTCAACTGGCTCGCCAGCCTGGCCGGCGCCACGGGCGGCGAGCTGCCCGGCTGGCATTGCATCGATGTCTTCGCCGGCACCGGCGCGCTGGGCTTCGAGGCCGCGTCGCGCGGCGCCGCCGTGGCCCTGCTGTGCGAGCAGGACCCGGCCCTGGTCGCGCAGATGAAGGCGACGCGCCAGAAGCTGCAGGCCGATGCCGTGCGCGTCGAGCGCGGCGATGGCGTGGCCCAGCTCGAGCGCGCGCTTGCGGGGCAGTGGCACGCCGTCTTCATCGATCCGCCCTTCGACCAGGACGCGCTGTACGAGCGCAGCCTGCGTGCCGTGGCCCGCGTGCTGCGGCCCGGCGGCGTGGTGTACCTGGAAGCCGCGCGCGCCTGGAGCGACGAGGACCTGGCCCCTTTCGGCCTGTCGGTCTTCCGCCACCTGAAGGCCGGCGTGGTGCATGCGCATCTGCTGCGCGCCGTCGGGAGCGCCTGAATCCTGTGTGACAGGCCCGGCCCGGCCTCGGATGTTGCGCCGCAAGGCGGCGTACATAATGCGCCGAAAGACGAACCCGGTCCCCAGCAGGAGGAACTCATGACATCCAACGTGATCGCGGTCTACCCCGGCACCTTCGATCCCATGACGCTCGGTCACGAGGACGTGGTGCGGCGTGCGACGCAGCTGTTCTCCAAGGTGATCGTGGCGGTGGCCGCCGGCCACCACAAGAAGGCGCTGTTCACGCTGCAGGAGCGCATCGACATGGCCCGCGAGGTCGCGCGGCCCTATGGCGACACGGTCACCGTCGAGAGCTTCTCGGGGCTGCTGCGCGACTTCGTCGTCGCCCGCGGCGGCAAGGCCATGGTGCGCGGCCTGCGCGCCGTGACCGACTTCGACTACGAGTTCCAGCTCGCCGGCATGAACCGTTCGCTCATGCCCGAGGTCGAGACGGTGTTCCTCACGCCCAAGGACAAGTACCAGTTCATCTCCAGCACCTTCGTGCGCGAGATCGCCGTGCTCGGCGGCGAGGTCGGCAAGTTCGTCTCGCCGCACGTCGAGCAGCGGCTCGCGGCCAAGGTGCGCAGCCTCGGGCGGGAGTGACGTTGGCCGATCGCGCGGCCGGTCCCGCACCACGCGTGCATGCCCTGGGCGACGCCGCGTTGCTCGTCGAACTGCCGCCGCCCGCCACACTCGCCGTTCAGCGCAAGGTCTGGGCGCTCGGCAATGCCGCGCAGGCCTGGCCCGAGGTGGGCGAGGTGCTGCCGGGCATGAACAACCTCACCCTGCTGTTCGACCCCGAGCGCATCGACGCCGGCGAGCTGGAGCTGCGCGTGCTCACGCTGTGGCCCGAGCTGGGCGATGCCGCCGCGGGCCAGGCCCGCACGGTCGAGGTCCCGGTGGCCTACGGCGGCGAGCACGGCCCCGACCTGCACGACGTGGCCCGGCACACCGGCCTGCCGGCCGACGAGGTGGTGCGGCGCCATGCCGCGGGCGACTACGTGGTCTATCTGCTGGGCTTCCTGCCCGGCTTCGCGTTCATGGGCGGCCTGGCGCCCGAACTGGCCACGCCGCGACGCAGCGAGCCGCGCACCGCGGTGCCGGCGCGCTCGGTGGGCATCGGCGGCGCGCAGACGGGCATCTACCCGCTGGTGTCGCCCGGCGGCTGGCAGCTCATCGGGCGCACACCGCTGGCGCTGTTCGATCCGCAGGCGGCCGAGCCCACCTTGCTGCGCCCGGGCGACCGCGTGCGCTTCGTCGTCGAAAGCGTCGAGCTGTGAGCGGCACCGTCCTCATCCACAAGCCCGGCATGCTCGCCTCGGTCCAGGACCTGGGCCGCGAGGGGCTGCGCCAGCGCGGCATCTGCCCGGGCGGCGCGCTCGACACGCTGGCGTTGCGCCTGGCCAACCGGCTGGTCGGCAACCCCGAAGGCGCGGCCGGCCTCGAGCTGACGATGGGCAATGCCGAATTGCGCTTCGAATCCGACACCCGCATCGCCTACCTCGGCAGCGACTTCGACGCGCGCCTGGACGACCAGCCGTTGCACCCCGGCTGGAGCGTGCCCGTGCGCGCCGGCCAGCGGCTGCGCTTCGGCGGGGCCAACCGCGTGGCGAGTTCGGCCGGCCTGCGCAGCTGGCTGGCGGTGGCCGGTGGCATCGACGTGCCGCCGATGATGGGCTCGCGCAGCACCGACCTGAAGGCCGGCTTCGGCGGACACGAAGGGCGTGCGCTGAAGAAAGGCGACCGGCTGCCGCTGGGGCCCTCGCCGCTGAGCGAAGCGCAGCGCACGCGTCGTGCCTTTGGCGTGCGTGGCCCCGATCCGTGGCGCGACGAGGGCGCCGATGCGCCGGTGGCGCCGTCCTTCGACGACGGTGCGACCGCGCTGCGCGTGATGGCCGGGCCCGAGTCCCATCAGTTCACCGCCGCATCCCGCGCCGCGTTTCACGCCGCCGCCTGGCGCATCACGCCGCAAAGCAACCGCATGGGCAGTCGGCTCGAGGGCCCGGCGCTGCAGCGCGAGGCAGCGGGCGACATGCTCTCGGCCGGCGTCGTGCCCGGCACGGTGCAGGTCCCGCCCTCGGGCCAGCCCATCATCCTCATGGGCGACGCGCAGACCACCGGCGGCTACCCGCGCATCGCCGTCGTGATTCGCGCCGACCTGTGGAAGCTCGCGCAGGCGCCCCTGGGTGGCCTGCTGCGCCTGGTCGAGGTCGACGCCGCCGCCGCGCTGGCGGCCTGGCAGGCGCAGAAGCGCTACCTGGCGTCGGTGGACCAGGGGCTGGCGGCGATGGGATGGCCGGCGGGCTGAAGGCGGACTTCCGCAGGCAGAGGTTTTGCAGAAGGCGCAGAAGCCATCCGTTTCCAGCCTGCAGCGCCGCTGCTCACGGCGTGGACGTGGCCCGCGCGCAAATCCCTTGGTCTGTCTTTTTCGCGTCCTTTGCGTAACCTTCGCGTCCTCTGCGTCCGGAAGTCCGCTTTTTTCTCCGACCTCCGTTTTCCTCAGAAGGTGGCCCCATGCAAATCGACCTCAACGCCGACCTCGGCGAAGGCGCCGGCAACGACGAGGCGCTGCTCGCGCTCGTGAGTTCGGCCAACATCGCCTGTGGCTGGCATGCCGGCGATGCCAAGACCATGCGCCAATGCGTGCGCTGGGCCATCGACAACGGCGTGGCCATCGGCGCGCACCCCAGCTTTCCCGACCGCGAGAACTTCGGCCGCAGCGCGATGCAGCTGCCGCCGGACGAGATCGTCGCCAACATGCTCTACCAGATCGGCGCGCTGGCCGCGATCGTGAAGGCCGAGGGCGGCACGCTGGTCCACGTGAAGCCGCACGGCATGCTCTACAACCAGGCCGTGAAGGAGCCCGAGCTGGCCGCGGCGCTGTGCGAGGCGGTGCGCAAGTTCGACCCGTCGCTCAAGTTCTTCGGCCTGGCCGGCAGCGGCATGATCGAGGCCGCGCGCCGCGCCGGCCTGGCGCCGGTGGAAGAAGTCTTCGCCGACCGCGGCTATATGCCCGACGGCAGCCTGGTGCCCCGCAGCCAGCCCGGTGCGCTGATCGAGGACGAGGAGGCCTCGCTCGCGCAGACGCTCTCGCTGGTGCGCGACCACCAGGTCACCGCCATCGACGGCAGCACGGTGGCAGTCAACGCCCAGAGCGTGTGCCTGCACGGCGACGGCGCGCATGCGCTGGCCTTCGCCAGACGCATCCGCGAGCGTCTCACGGCCGAGGGCATCGCGATCACGCCGCTGGCATGACGTCGCCGCGCGTGCTGCTCACCGGCTTCGAGCCCTTCGGCGGCGAAGCGATCAACCCCTCGTGGGAAGCGGTGCGCGCGCTCGATGGCTGTCGCGTGGGCGATGCGACGGTGCACTCGCGCCGCATCGCCTGCGTGTTCGGCCAGGCCCTGCGTGAGCTCGATGCCGCCATCGACGAACTGCAGCCTACCCTCGTGATCGCCGTCGGCCAGGCGGGCGGGCGGGCCGAGATCACGCCCGAGCGCGTCGCCATCAACGTCGACGATGGCCGCATCTGCGACAACGCCGGCTGCCAGCCGATCGACGAGCCGGTGGTGGCCGGTGCGCCGGCGGCGTACTTCTCGACGCTGCCCATCAAGGCCATCGTGCGCGACCTGCGCGCGGCGGGCGTGCCGGCCTCGGTGTCCAACAGCGCTGGCACCTTCGTGTGCAACCACCTCTTCTTCGGGCTCATGCACCGGCTCGCGACGCGCGGGCCGGCAGGGCTGCGGGGCGGCTTCATCCACATTCCTTTCCTGCCCGAGCAGGCGGCGCGCTGGCCGGGCCAGCCCAGCATGGCGCTCGCGGCCGTGGTCGACGCGCTGCGCATCGCGGTGAGCACCTCGCTGGTGGTGCACCAGGACCTGCGCGGGACCGGCGGCGCGCTGCACTGAGCCGGCGGCGCACGCCGACACCGTCGACGTGACGGATGCCCTTGCCTCCCTGCCCGGTCGCTTTTACAAGCGGGCGATCAAAAGAAGTTCAGGGAGTTGCTTCATGGAACTGCGCGACATCGCAGTCACCGTGCGCGAGCTGGCGCACGGCGGGTTCGGGTGGGTGCTGCTCGAAGGCACCGGCGAGGACGGCACCTTCGCCTCCTACGCGCGCCTGCAGGTTTCCGAGCGGGCGTACGACAGCTATTCGTCGGCGCTGGCCGCGGGCATCGGCGCACTGCGCAGCCTGGGCACGGCGGAGCAGGGGCCGCGCCGGCGGGTCGGCTGATATTGGGGGCGAATTGGGCTGCAGCGCCCGTCCAGTGGGCGTGGGCAGCTATTGATTCGATAGCAGAAGACGGCGCAGCCAGTCGCCCAGGAAGGCGTTCACGGTGCCGGGCTTCTCCATGGTCAGCATGTGGCCGCAGGCCGGGACCCAGTGCAGCTCGGCCTGCGGCAGCAGCGCGGCGATCTCGCGCGAGGCGGCCGGCGGCGTCAGGCGGTCGCTGTCGCCGCACATCACCAGCGCCGGACAGCGCAGCCGGCCCAGGTGCTGGCGTGCATCGGGGCGCTGCATCATCGCGCGGTTCTGGCGGATCAGCTGCGCCGCGCCGGCGTCCAGGATGATGTCCAGGTAACGCTGCGTCAGTGCCCGGTCGGCGGCCTGCGCCGGGTGGAAGGCGAAGACGATGTTGGGCTCGATCACGTCGCGCACGTCGCCCTGCTCGAAGAGTTCGATGGCCGAGGCGCGCAGCTCGTAGGTCTCGGGCGTTTCGGGCGCGGCATTCGTGCCCAGCAGCGCCAGCCCGGCGATGCGCTCCGGCGCCTGGCGGGCCGCCTCCATGGCCACCATGCCGCCCATCGAAGCGCCGCACAGCACCAGCGGGCCGGCCGTCTCGGCCAGCACGGCGGCGGCCATGGTCTCGATGCTGGCGTGGCGCATGTGGGCGTCGCTCACGAGCGGATCGAGGGCGGGCGGGACGATGGGCAGCTGGGCTTCCCACAGCCGGGCATCGCAGGCCAGGCCGGGGAGAAAGACGAGGCGGGGCATGGCGGCATTCTGGCATCCGCCGATGCTGCGGTGCGGCCCCCTCGACCATCGAATGGCCTTGGCTTGCGCGACATCATCCCGGCGACGCGTGCGTGTGGACAATGGCGAGGTCCATGCCCACCGACCTGATCCTCATCCGCCACGGCGAGACCGACTGGAACCGCGAGCTGCGCTTCCAGGGCCACATCGACGTGCCCCTCAACGACACCGGCCACGAGCAGGCGCGCCGCCTGGGCCTGCGCCTGAAGGGCGAGCGCGTGGCGCACATCGTGTGCAGCGACCTGCTGCGCACACAACAGACCACCGCGCCGGCCGCACAGCAGCTCGGCCTGCCGGTGCAGACCACCGTGACGCTGCGCGAGCAGAACTTCGGCATCGGCGAAGGCCTGCGCGGCGACGAGATCCAGGCGAAGCACCCGCGCGCCTGGGAGGACTGGCTGCTGTTCCAGGCCGACCGCAGCCTGCCCGGCGGCGAGACCACGCGGGAGTTCCATGCGCGCGCCATCGCGGCGCTGGGCAGCATCGCGGCGCAGCATCCGGGCGGCACGGTGCTGGTGGTGACGCACGGCGGCGTGCTCGACATGGTGTGGCGCACCGTGCGCGGCCTGGGGCTGGACGGCCCGCGGCAGAGCGACATCCCCAACGCGGGCATCAGCCGCGTGCGGCTGGCCGACCCCGCGCAGCCCGAAGCCATCGAGATTCTCGACTGGGCCGACACGGCGCACCTCGTGGGCCTGGGGCCGCAGCCGACCTACGACCAGAAGCGGCACCTGGCGCGTTGAGCGCGATCAGAGCAGCGGGATCAGCGCGTCCTCCCAGCGGCGTGCGAGCTTGGCGAAGCCGTCGCTGCTCGGATGAATTTCGTCCTCCCAGTCGGCGCTGGGAACTGTCGATCCTGCGGGCGCCAAGCTCAGGGTGCCACGCGTATCGACCACATGGACGTTGGGGCTGTCGATCCGCTTCAAGGCTTCGTTGAGGCTGTCGACTACCGCGCGGGCGGCTGCAGCCATCTGCCCGTCATTCAGGCCGGCCTGCTTCATGGCCGGGTACAGCCACGGCCCCGGCCCGAGGCGGGTCCCGGCGAAGACCCGTGCGCCGCAGGGACGCGGCTGAAAGTAGTCGTATCCGTGAAGCAGGACCGGGCAGCTTCTGTTCTTGCTGCTGGCCGCGTTGTCGCGCAGTGCGATCAACTGGCGGATCGATTGCATGATCGGCTGGAGCTGGGCGTCATAGCATGCCGGCGTCAGCGCATCGCCCACCGAAATCTGGCCGTCTGCAACGCTGCGGAACACGCTGGCGAACACGTTCTTCAGGTCATTCCCGCCGGCCGACAGCAAGATGGCGTCGAATTCGAAGCTGGGAAAGCCCAGAAGCGCGCGGGTCTGCCGCGCCTGCCATCCGTGCGCCATCTCATCGGCTTCGTCGCCCACGTGGGAGAGATCGTGCAATGCGACGACGAACGGCGTCTTGATCGCACTCAGCAGGTTGCTGCCGACGGGCAAGGGCGTGAACTTGTCGAACCAGGAGTCGCCTTCCGCCAGGATGCGGCGTTCCGGGCCGATGGCTTGGTCTTCCTTGAAGGCCACCTGCACGGCGCCACCCGTGTTCTCGATGCGATACATGCCGAATCGACGCGGGTTCGGATCAGTCGCCATGCTGTGCTCCGGTAGTGATGCGCCGACTGTGAACCTGAGTTCGCCCCAACGAATCCCTTTCAATGGGGAGCCGGGGCTAGCGCGTGGTGGCCCGTGCGTTGTTGTCTTCGGCGCGCAGAAGCACTGCTGCGTCCTCGCACCAGAACTGCGCCGCGGCGTAGAAGCCGTCCCACACGCAGCCGTTGCAGCCGCGGCCGCAGCAGGTGGTCGGCTCGGGCGGCGGCGCGCGCAGTGCCACGCCCTGCATCTCGGCACGCGCCTGCCAGGCAGCGAAGCAGGCACGCGCGTGGGCCAGGTCGCCGGCGCGCGGTGATCCGGGCGGGGTGTCGCTCATCGCCAGCCCGCGGCGCGCAGCTGGTCTGCGATCTGCTTCGCAATGCGCGCGTAGCCCTGCGCATTGGCATGGATGCGGTCGGAGCGAAGCGCCGCATCCGACAGCACGTCCGCATACACGCCCGGGATCAGCAGCGCCCCGCCGGCGCGCGCCAACTCGGCGTAGAAGGGCGCGTCGCTCAGCGCGCCCACGGCGGCGCGCATGGCGTCGGGCGCTGGCGTGGCGATCAGCGCCACATGCGCGGTATGGGCGCGCGCCTGTGTGAGCAACTCGGCGATGTGGCGTCGCGTGGCGTCGGCCGGCACGCCGCGCAGCATGTCGTTGCCGCCGATGCCGACCAGGATCGCGTCGAAGCGCTGCGCCGCCAGCAGCGGCGCGAGGCGTGCCAGCGCGCCTTCGGCGGTGTCGCCGTTCACGCCCTCGTTCACCACCTGCCAACCGGTGAGCGACGCCAGCTGCGCAGGCCACGCGGCCTCGGGCGGCGCGCCGTAGCCGAAGGTCAGGCTGTCGCCCAGTGCTAGCACGGTGGCGCTGGCCGGCAGCATCGCGGCCTTGGGCGCCTGGCGCTGGCAGGCCGACAGGGCCCAGGGTGCGGCGGCGAGCAGGGGGAGAACATGGCGGCGTTGCATGGCGCGAAGGAGTGTAGAGACCGGCCGACAACCCCACGGGTTCAAGCCAAATCGGCCTGCAGCGCCCGTCCCGCCTGCGCAAAGCGCTATCGATTTCGTAGCGCCGCGATTCAGTGCCGTGCGTGGTGGCGTTCGTACAGCTCCAGCACGATGTCCTTCACACCGTTCACATGCGCGGCCACCGCCCGCGCCGCGGCCTCGGGATCGCCCTGGCGCAGGGCGGCCACGATGGCGCGGTGGTCCTCGTTGGAGCTGCGGTTGAAGCCCGCCAGCGAGAGCTGCATGAAGGACATGCGCTGGATGTGGCCCTGCAGCATCGCGAGGATCTGCTTGGACAGCGGCCGCTCGGCGGCGCGGTAGAGCAGGTCGTGGAAGCGCCCGTTGAGTTCGCTGAAGGCCCAGGCCGTGGGCGCGTCGTCCATCGCGGCCACCAGGCGCTCGGCCTCGTCCAGGTCGGCGGCCGTGAGCAGCGGCGCGGCGGTGCGCATGAGGTGCGGCTCGACCATCGAGCGCAGCTCGAAGGCGTCGCGCAGCTGCGCCAGCGTCAGTTCCTTGACCAGCGCGCCGCGGTTGAGCAGCAGCTCGACGAAGCCGTGCGCCTCCAGCGTGCGCAGCGCCTCGCGCACCGGGATCTTGCTGACGTGGAACAGCGCGGCCAGCTCGTCCTGGCGCAGCGCGCGGCCGGGCGCGAGCAGCCCGCGCACGATCGCCTCGTGCAGCACGCGCACGATGTCGTCGGTCGACAGGCGGCCGCCCGCGGCCGTGCGGCGCTCGCGCACCAGCCGCTGCAGCGGCGTCTCGCCGGGCGCGGCGGCGGCCTCAGCGGGCGTCGGCGCGTCGGCTGTCGTGGCCTTCATGGATCGTCTCGCGCACGAAGGCGCAGATCTCGTTGAACAGCGGGTGCTCCTGCATCTGCGCGCGCCGCGGCCGCTCGAAGGGCACGCGGATGTCGGCCACGATGCGCGAGGGCCGTGCGTTCATCACCAGCACGCGGTCGGACAGGAACACCGCCTCGCGGATGCTGTGGGTGATGAACACGGCCGTCTTGTGCACCTGGTCCCAGAGCTGGGCGAGCATCAGGTTCATGTCGTCGCGGGTGATCGCGTCCAGCGCCGAGAAGGGCTCGTCCATCAGCAAGAGGCGCGGGTCGTTCACCAGCCCGCGGCAGATGGCCACGCGCTGGCGCATGCCGCCGGAGAGTTCGGCCGGCCGCTTGTCGCGAAAGTCCCAGAGCCCCGTGAGCTTCAGCAGCCGCTCGGCCTCGGGCCGGTGGTCGGCGAGCACGCGTTTCTGCGTGCGGATCGGGAAGAGCACGTTGTCCAGCACGCTCTTCCAGGGCAGCAGCGTCGGGTCCTGGAACACGTAGCCGAAGTCGCGCCGCGGCCCGTCCACCGCGCGGCCGTCGACGGCGATGCGGCCGGCGGTCGGCAGCTCGAGGCCGCCGATCATCGACATCAGCGTGCTCTTGCCGCAGCCGCTCGGGCCGACCAGGCTCACGAAGTCGCCCTCGTCGATGTCGAAGTCGGCGCGTTCCACGGCGTGCACGTCGCCGTTGCGGGTCGTATAGGTCTTGCCGACCTGCTGCACCGTGAGGTAGCTGCGGTCGCGCTCGGGCGCGGTGCTCCGCGGCAGCAGCCAGGGGTGCGTGGGGGTGTCCGGGGTCGATTCCATCGTGCTCAGGCCCCGAAGGCGTGCCGGGTCCAGCGCTCCAGCAGGGCCACGACGCCGTAGAAGCCCAGGCCGAAGACGCACAGCACGGTGATGGCGGCGAGGATCAGCGAGGTGTCGGCCTGCGAGGACGCGAAGAGGATGAGGTAGCCCAACCCCGCCTGCGACGTAATGAATTCGCCGACGATCACGCCGATGATGGCGAAGGTGGTCGCGATCTTCATGCCGCTGAACACGTAGGGCAGCGCGTGCGGCAGGCGCACCGACACGAACACCTGCCAGCTCGATGCCGTGAGCGCCCGGCACAGGCGCAGCAGCGACTGGTCGACGTGGTCCAGCCCGGCCAGCGCCGCGATCACCACCGGGAAGAAGCTGATGAAGACCGAGAAGGTCAGCCGCGACTGGAAGCCGATGCCCAGCCAGACGATGAACAGCGGCGCCAGCGCGATCTTGGGGATGAGCTGGAACAGCACGACGTTGGGGTAGAGCATGCTGCGCATCAGCCTCGAGGCGCTGAGCAGCGCCGCCAGCGCCACGCCCAGCAGCGAGGCGATGGCGAAACCGGCCACGCTCTCCCACACCGTGGGCCAGGCATGTTCCATGAGGAGCGGGAAGGTCTCCACCAGGCGCCGGGCGATCGCGCTGGGCGTGGGCAGCAGCACCTCGCGGATGTCGAAGGCGCGCACCACGATCTCCCACAGCACCAGCGTGCCGACCGCGAAGGCGAGCGGCAGGCCGATGCGCTGCAGCGGGCCAGCCTCCGTCATGGCGCAGGCAGGCCGTCCAGCAGCGCCACGATGTCGTCGGTGCCGGCGGTCCAGCCGAAGAATTTCTCGACGTTGAACACGCTCGCTTCGAAGACCGCCGACGGGCCGGCGTGCAGGGTCGCGTCGGCCACCATGACGGCGAAGAACTCGCGATGGAAGGCGTCGCGCACCGCCGTCTCGACGCACACGTTGGTGTTGACGCCGACGAACACCAGCGTGGTGATGCCGTGCGCGCGGAGCAGCATCTCGAGGTTGGTGCCGGCGAAGGCGCTGTAGCGCGGCTTGTGCACCACGGGCTCGTGGGGCAGGGGCCGCATCGCATCGACGATGGCGTGGTCCCACGAGCCGCGGATCAGCAACTGGCTGCCGGGGTGTGCGCGCATGTACTTGAGCGGGTTGGACTTGTGCCACATCGGCGAGGTCGGCGGACCGGCCTCGGCCAGGCTCTCGCTCCAGCCGTTCTGCGCATGCACGACCATCAGGCCGGCCCGGCGCGCGGCCTGCAGCACGCGGGCAGCGCGGGCGACCACGGGCGGCGTGCCCGAGATGTCGAAGCCGGCGAGGTCGAGGTAGCCGCCCGGCGAGAGGTAGCCGTTCTGCATGTCGATCACCACCAGCGCGGTCTGCGCCCGCGTGGCCTGCAGCGGCTCCGGGCGGGCCGGGATCGCGAAAGACGCCATCAGGCGCCGCTCACCATCTTGCTGTAGGGGGCGACGTTCTTGCGGATGGCGTCCCACTCGGCGCTGGTCAGCTTGATCTTTCCGACGAAACGGTTGGTGGCGAGGTCCTCGGGCACCAGGGGCTTGGCGTCGGCCTTCAGCGCGCCGGCGCGGGCGGCCAGCGAGATCATGCCGGCCAGCTTGGGGATGCTGCTGTAGCCCATGCCGTGCTCGATGGCTTCCGGCGCCACCATGGTGGCCTGCGCGAGGCCCTGCGACAGCCTGGCGTTCTCCTTGCCGCCCTTGGCCAGCGCGATCTCGGGCTGCGCCTTGTAGAGGATCTCCAGCGACTCGTCGGGCTTCTTGAGCGTGTAGACCACCGACTCCAGGATGCCGTCGACCATGGCCTGGCACAGGCCGGGGTCGGCGTGGATGGTCTCGGTGCGCGCGATGACCTGCGCCGCATAGAGCTCGATGCCGGACTTGGCCCAGGGGATGAAGCGCGTCTTCACGCCCAGCGAATCGAGCACCGGAATGCTGGACGAGCCGATGGCGGTGATCGCGTCGACCTGCTTGTCCATCAGCGCGCGCTCGATCAGGCGCGCATCGAGCTGCTGGCGCGTGACCTTCGACAGGTCGATGCCTGTCTTCTGGGCGAAGGCGGTCCAGTAGGGCGATTCGGCCGAGGTGGCCACGGTGCCGACGCGCTTGCCCTCGAAGTCCTTGGGGTTGCGGATGGGCGAGTCGGCCAGCACCAGGTTGCCCATCAGCGAGTCGTAGCCGACAGTGGCCAGCGCCTGCAGCGGCAGGCCGCGCGCCATGTTGACCAGGGTGCCGCCGAAGAAGACCACGCCCAGGTCGAACTGCTTGTTGGCCACCGCCTGCGCGGCCGCCACCGAGCCGTTGCCGCGCGAGACGGTGAGGTCGATGCCGCGCTTCTTGAAGTAGCCCAGCTCCTTGCCCACCATGGGCCAGTAGTTGGAGCCGTTGACCACCCAGGGCAGCGTGATGCTGATGGCGCGGGTCTGCGCGAAGGCGGGCAGGGCGAGGGTGCTGCCGGCGGCAGCGGCGCCGGCCGCCTGCAGCAGTCGGCGGCGGGACAGGGCGGGCGGGGTGCGAAAAGACATGGCGGACTCCGGGAGGCCGTTCGGGTCCATCGCGGTGCAGCACGGCCGGGCGCGATGCACCAAAACGTATACGAAACAAGATACGAAAAGTGCGAACAGCCCGGTTCACGCAGTTTGCGTGCCAAGCGGCGCGATGCCGTGCGCGTTCCGTCAGTCGCGCAGGCCCCAGCCGCCGTCCACCGCCTGCAGCAAGGGCGAGTCGAACACGCCGACCAGGCGCGCCGCGCGCTCGGGCCCCAGGGTCTGCACCCAGCGGCGGCCCTGCCGCATCGCGACGCCGCAGGCCAGCACCTGCGCGCCGAGCGATTCGATGAGCGACCACGGCGCGCCCAGCGTGCTGCCGCTGCTCACCGCGTCGTCGACCAGCACCACCCGCTTTCCTCGCACCAGCGGCAGCAGGTTGGGGTCGAGGTAGACCCGCTTGCCGGCCGTGGGCGTGGTGATCGACTGCACGGCGCCCGACAGCGCCTCGTCGTACCAGAACTTGCGCGAGTAGCCCATGGGCACGTAGCGGCTGTGGCCCAGGTGGCGCGCGACCACGGGCGCGAAGGTCAGGCCCAGCGTCGGGATGCCGATCACCACCTCGGGCTGCAGCGGCGCGAGGCGCTCGGCCAGCATGCGGCCCAGGGTCTCGACCACCTCCAGCGAGGCCTGGTTGCAGATCAGCGAGGCGACGGCATGCGTCGGCTCGCTGTCCAGCGCGCGGATGGGCAGCACCAGCACGCGGCCGTCGGGCAGGCGCGCAGGGTAGCCGTACTGCCAGGGGCCGTCGGCGGGAGCGGTTTCGTCGGCATCGACGATGTGCTGCCAGTAGGCCGTGGTGGGCTCGGTGAAGGGGGCCGAGGGCGTCGGCGAAGAGGTCGTCATCCGGAGTTATGGATAAAAAGTGCCTGCAGCGCCCGCCGGGCTTGCGCGAGCAGCTATGAATTCGATAGCAAATCAGTGCGCCGCTGCGAGCGGCGGCAACCCCAGCCCCGCATACACCGTGCCGGCCAGCCGGCGCAGCCGCCGCGACTCCGGCTGCCCGTTGAGCTGCTGCTGCACGATGCCCTGGGCGCCGGTGAGCGCGGCGGCCGTGCCGCTGCGCACCAGCGCATCGAGGTAGACCTGCTCGAAGAGGTCGCGCTGCGCGTGGCTGCCGCCGATCTCGACCATGCGCGGCAGGGCCGTGCCCAGGCCGTCGATGGCGGCGGCGTGGTCGCCGCGCGCGTGCGCCCGCAGCCCGCGCGCCGCCGGCACGCACACACGCTCCCACGCATGGCGTGTGGCCGCGGGCGCGGTGGGTGCATAGGCCTCGATGTGGCGCAGCAGCGTGTCGGCCTCGGGCCGGCCGGCGCGCGCCAGGCCGTAGAGGTACTGCAGGTCGAGGAATGGCAGCACATGGTCGGCGGTGCGTCCGGACAGATGCGCCGCCACGTCCTGCCAGCGATCGCCCACGTCGATGCCCGCGAGTTCCAGCCGCGCAAGCAGCGACACGGCGCCGATCTGGTCCTGCGAGTAGTCCTTGACCACGCCCCAGCAATGGCGGTCGTACACCGCCAGCGCCTCGTCGTCACGGCCCAGGTCGATGAGGAAGAGCGCCAGGTGCCACCAGTTGTGCGTGACCATGAAGGAGTTCAGGCCGGTCCAGGTCTCGCTCACGTCCTCCATGAAGGCCAGGCCCTCGCTGAGGCGGCCTTCGGTCAGCATCACGTGCGCCAGCGCATGGTGCGCCCATGGCTCCTTGCGCTCCATCGCGATGGCGCGGCGCGCGCTGGCTTCGGCCTCGCGCATCAGGTGGCACTGCTCGTAGCCGAAGGCCAGCATGCCATGCAGGTAGGGCACGTCGGCCGCGTGCGGCGCGGCCGCCAGCGCCAGGCGCAGCATGCCGGGGCAGTCGCCGAGGTTGAAGCAGTGGTACTGCCCGAGCTTGAGCGACACCAGGTCGCGCGGGAACTCGCGCGCCTGCTCCTCGTGCAGGCGGATCGCCTCGCGGAGGTCGCCTGCCACCCAGGCCGCCACCGCAGCGATGTAGCGGCGCTCGCGCGGCGTGGCGCGCGCGGCGCCGGCCTGTGCGCGGGCGATGAAAGGGCGGGCGTTCGCCACCGCGTCGGCCGACTCCGCGAACATCTGCAGCGTGGCGCAATAGGCCTGCACCAGGGGGTTGAGGTCGACGTTGGGCGTGAGCGCCAGGTTGGCGGCGCGCGCTTCGCAGGCGATGAAACCTTCGACGAAGTCCTCGACCAGCCGGTGGCTGGCGCTGTCGCTCAGGCTGAGCGGGTTGCCGAGCGGGTCGGCGGCAGAAGCGGCGTGGGGCATGCGCCGATTCTGCGCCGTGCAGCCGGCAGACTCCGCCCCTGCATCACACTCCAGCGGCCTGGTGGCGGAACTCCTGCGTCCGGCCCCCGTAGCCGTAGGCCGCGGCGCGGGCGTCGATCACGTGCACGTAGCTCACCTCGTGCAGGTCGGGCCGCAGCCGCACGAAGGCCGCGTGCACTTCGGCCAGGTAGCGCGCTTTCTCGGCCTTGGTGTTGGTCTCGTCGGTGATGCTGATGTCCAGGTGGAAGGCGCTGCGCTGCTGCTCGGCCAGCGAGCGCCCGCCGACGAACCACAGCGCGGCGGGAATGAACTGCACCGTGGTGGCGATCACCTCGGGCTTCTTGCCCAGCACGCTTTGCGTCAGCTCGCCGACCACGGCAACGGACTCGCGGGCAAGGGCGGCATCGGGCTCGCCGGACAGGTGGATGACGATGTGGGGCATGGCGTATCTCCTTGGGAGTGGAATGACGATGGGGTCATTCTGGGCATGCCGTTGCCATCGGAAAAGCGGGAATCAATAATGTCATCCATCGCAATAGCCGATGGATGAGACATGCAGGGATTCGACCTCGAACAGCTGCGCACCCTGGTCGCCGTGGTCGACGCGGGCAGCGTCACCGGCGGCGCGCCGCGGGTGTTCCTCTCGCAGTCGGCCGCGAGCGAGCAGCTGCGCAAGCTCGAGGAGCGCGCCGGCCAGGTGCTGCTCCATCGCGGCAAGGCCGGCGTGTCGCCCACGGCCGCCGGCGAGCGCCTGCTGACCCATGCCCGGCGCCTGCTCGCGATGAGCGACGAGGCCTGGCGCGACCTGCACGGCGTGACGCTGCAGGGTGAGCTGCGCATGGGCATCACCGACTACTACCGACCGGCGGACCTGGCGCGCCTGCTGGCGCGGCTGGGTGAACAGTACCCGCAGGTGCGGCTGCACGTCACGGTGGGCAAGAGCGGCGAGGTCGAGGCCGCCTACGCGCAGGGCGAGCACGACGTCGGTGTGTCCATGCGCATCGTGGGGCAGAGCACGCCGGCGCGTGCGACCGGGCCCCTTCTGCGCCAGGAGCCCCTGCGCTGGATGGCGGCGCCGGGTGTGCGGCCGGCGCGCGGCGAGCCGCTGCGGCTGCTGGCCCTGCCCGACAGCTGCTCGCTGCACCAGTTCATCGTCGGTCTGCTGCGCCGGCGCAAGGTGCCGTACAGCATCGTGCACGTGGCCTCGGGTGTGGCGGGGCTTCAGTCGGCGCTGGCGGCAGGGCTCGGCATTGCCTGTCTCAACGAATCGGCGCTGGCTCCCGGTGTGGCAGCGCTGGCCGCACCGCACGGGCTGCCGACGCTGCCCAAAGTCGCCTTCCACGTGCTGCCGCCGCGCCAGGGCGAAGACCCATTCGTCGGCCGTGTGCGAGAGGAACTGACGGCGCTGCTGGCGGCCTAGCCGCGCCCCCGCGTGCCGACAGCGCCGCGGCGGCCCGGGGCTACGCCGCCGGCGGCTGCGGCCACGGCCGTTGTTCGCCCCGGATCTGTTCGAAGGCGCGCGCGACCTTCAGCACGCCCAGGTCGTCGAAGCGCTGGCCCGCGATCTGCAGGCCGATGGGCAGGCCCTGTGCCGAGTAGCCGCAGTTGACCGAGGCGGCCGGCTGCTCCGACATGTTGAAGGGCACGGTGAAGCCGATGTGCTCCAGCGGGCGCAGCGGGTCGTTGGTGGGCGAGGCGTCCTCGGCCGGCGCCGGCATGTTGGGCGACACGGGCGAGATCACGTAGTCGAAGCGTGCGCAGGCGGCCACCGTGGCCACGCGCGTGACGTGGAACTGGCTCGCGGCGCGGAACATCTGCTCGCCGGAGAAGCCGGCCGCGCTCTCGGCCCAGGCGCGGATGTAGGGCAGCACCTTGTCGCGCTGGTCGGCGCGCAGGGCCTTCATGTCGACGAAGGAGCGCATGCGCCAGAAGTGGTCCATGCCGTCGAGCATGGCCTGCGACATGAAGGGCTGCATCGGCTGCACGCTGGCGCCGGCGCGTTCGAAGAGGATCGCGGCATGCCGCACCGCGGCGACGATCTCGGGATCGACGGCCAGCCCGCAGCCCGCGTCCAGCAGCAGGCCGATGCGCAGGCCGCGCAGGTGATCGGGCCCGACGGCGTGTTGCGACCAGGGGATGTCCTGCGCCGGCAGTCCCATGCTGTCGCGTGCGTCGGGCAGTGCCAGCGCCTGCATCATCAGCGCGGCGTCGGCCACGCTGCGGGTCATGGGGCCGGCGACGCGGCCGGTGTAGCTGTTGTCCAGCGGGATGCGGCCCAGGCTGGGCTTGAGGGTGACGATGCCGCACCACGAGGCCGGAAGCCGCAGCGAGCCGCCGATGTCGGTACCCACGTGCAGCGGTCCGTAGCCGGCCGCCGCGGCCGCGCCGGCGCCGGCGCTGGATCCGCCCGGCGTGCGGGTGAGGTCCCACGGGTTGCGCGACAGGCGGTGGAAGCTCGACAGCCCGGAGGACAGCATGCCGAAGTCGGGCATGGTGGTCTTGCTCACGAGCACCATGCCGGCTTCCTGGAGGCGGGCGGCGGCGGGCGCGTCGGCCGCGGCCGGGCGCAGGTCGACCGCGGCGGTGCCGGCGGGCATCGGGTCGCCGGCGGTAGTGATGTTCTCCTTCAGCGTGCCCGGCACGCCGTCGAGCGGGCCCAGTGCCTCGCCGCGCTGCCAGCGCGCCTCGCTGGCGCGGGCCTGCGCCAGCGCCGCTTCGGGGCGGTAGAGGTAGGTGGCCTGCAGGGCCGGCTCCCAACGCTCGATGTGGTCGATCACCGCCTGGGTGGCGTCGACAGGGGACAGCGTGCCGGCGCGGTAGGCGTCGGACAGGTCGGCCGCGCTCCAGTCGTGCAGCGGGCGGGCGGTATCAGCGGTCATGGCGTGCGAAGAAAAAAGCCGTGTCCCGCGGCGGCGGAACACGGCATGGGCAGGAGTCAGTCCGTCGGAAGGTTCAGGACCACGACAGCGCGGCCAGCTCGTTGGCCGAGATCGGCATCGCGGTCCACAGGCCCTTGACGGTCTTCTTCGCGATGATCGGGAAGGTCGGCTGGAACAGGAACCCGTTGGCCGCGTCGTCGGCCAGCATGCGCTGCGCGTCGCCCAGCAGCTTGTTGCGCTCCGTCGCGTTGCCGGTGGTCTTGATCTTGTCGTACAGCGCCTGGAAGGCCTTGTTGTTGTAGCCCCAGTAGTACTCCGGCTTGGCGTAGTTGCCCAGGTCGAAGGGCTCCACGTGCGAGACGATCGTCAGGTCGTAGTTGAAGCCGCCGCCATAGGTGCCGCTGAGCCACTGCGCCCATTCGACGTTCTGGATCTTCACGTTGATGCCGATCTTGGCGAGCTGGGCCACGATCACTTCGCCGCCCTGGCGCGCGTAGGGCGGGGGGGGCAGGGTCATGGTCAGTTCGAGCGGCGTCTTCACACCGGCCTCGGCCAGCAGCTTCTTGGCTTTCTCGATGTCGAAGGGGTTCACGCCCGTGGTGTCGACGTAGCCGGGTGCACCGGGCACATAGTGGCTGCCGATGGGCGTGCCGAAGCCGTCGGCGGCGCCTTCGATCACGGCCTTGCGGTCGATGGCGGCCAGGATGGCGCGGCGTACCCGCACATCGTCCAGCGGCTTCTTGCGCTCGTTGATGGCCAGGATCGTCTTGGCGCGCGACCCCCCCAGGATGACCTGGAACTGCGGGTTCATCTTGAACTGCGGCACCACGCGCGTCGCGATGCGCGGGAAGGCGTCGACGTCGCCGGCCAGCAGCGACGCGGCCTGCGCCGCCGGGTCGGAAATGAAGCGGAAGGTGACCTTCTGCAGCTTGGGCTTCTGCACGCCCTTGTAGCCCGGCCAGCGGCTGACCACCAGCGAGGAGCCCTTGGCCCAGCTGTCGAGCTTGTACGGGCCGGTGCCCACGGGCTGCGTCGCGTTGGTGCCGGCGCTCTTGGGCTCGACGATCACGGCCGTGGCCTGGCCCAGGATGAAGGGCAGGTCGGGGTCGATCTCCTTGTTGATCACGACCACCGTGTGCGCGTCCACCGCCTGCACCGAGAAGTTGGCGAAGGTGCGCTTGTCCTTGTTCGTGCTCTTCTCGCCGCCGGCGCGCTCGAAGCTGAACTTCACGGTCTCGGCGTTGAAGGGTTCGCCGTTCTGGAAGGTGATGCCCTGGCGCAGCTTGAAGGTGTAGGTCTTCAGGTCGGGAGAGATTTCCCAGCTCTCGGCCAGCAGCGGCGACACGCTGCCGTCGGCGTTGATCTTGGTGAGCGTCTCCATGATGTTGTAGAGCACGATCTCGCCGATGGCCGAGGCGGCATTGGCGGTGGGGTCCAGGCCCGGCGGTTCGAGCGTCATGCCCAGCACCATGGAATCCTTCCTTCCCTGCGCCAGGCTGGCCAGCGGCGTGGCGAGCGCGGCGGTGGCGCTGCCGGTGAGAAGAAGGGTGCGGCGGTTCAACATATCGATGGATCTCCGAAGGGATGGGCGTGGGCGCGCTGCGGTTGCCCGTGGCCGCAGGTCGCGGCACGCAAAGGGCAGCCCTCCAGCAGGAACGATGCCATGCCTTGGTCCATTCTCTCGCACGGCCCCCGCGCCGTGCGGGTCGCGAAGGGCGTTGTGCCTCCGGAGCTTCCCCAAGGCGGGGCGCGGTGGCCCCAAGTCGGGGCTGGTGGCGCAGCCCTGCGGTGCTCAGCCGTGCAGCACGCCCCCGGCCGGCGTGTGCTGCACGGCCTCGAGCAGGGCGCGCGTGTAGGGGTGCTCGGCCTCGCGGAACAGGCGCTCGGGCGCGCCGCGCTCGACGATCTGCCCCTTGAGCACCACGCACACGTCGTCGCACAGGTGGTTGACCACCGCGAGGTCGTGGCTGATGAGCAGATAGCTGATGCCGAACTGCTGCTGCAGGTCCTGCATGAGGTTGAGCACCTGCGCCTGCACCGACACGTCGAGCGCGCTCACCGGCTCGTCGGCCACGATGAGCCTGGGCCGCGTGATGAGCGCGCGCGCGATGGCAATGCGCTGGCGCTGCCCGCCCGAGAACTCGTGCGGGTACTTGTCGAGGTCGGTGGTTCGCAGGCCCACGGCGGCCAGCGATTCGGCGGCGCGTTCGCGCTGTTCGGCGCGCGTGGCCGCTTCGGCGGTGCCGGCCAGGGCCTCGAGCGGCTCGGCGACGATGCGTGCCACCGTCTGGCGCGGGTCGAGCGAACCGTACGGGTCCTGGAAGACCATCTGGAAGTCGCGCCGCGCCACGCGCAGGTCGTGCTTCGACAGGGCGTTGATGTCGCGGCCCAGCATCCGGATGCTGCCGCTGGTGGGCGTGTCCAGCGCCATCACCAGGCGCGCGATGGTCGACTTGCCCGAGCCCGATTCGCCCACGATGCCCAAGCTGCGCCCGGCCTCGACCGTGAAGCTCACGCCGTTGAGCGCCTTCACCAGCGGCGGCGGGCCGAGCAGCTTCTCGCGCGGCAACGCGTAGTGGCGGACCAGGTCGGTGACTTCGAGCAGGGGCGGGTTCTTCGAGCCAAAAGTGCCTGCAGCGCCCGTCCCGCCTGCGGAATCAGCTACGGAATTGATAGCGGAATCACTCATGCCGCGACCTCCCGTCCCGCGGCCTCGGCGGCCACCGCCTCGATCCGGATGCAGCGCACCTGGTGCCCATGCGCCAATGGTGTGGGCGGTGGTGGCGTGGTGTGGCAGGCGTCGATGGTGAAGCGGCAGCGGCCCGCAAAGGGGCAGCCGGGCGGCAGGTCGACCAGCTCGGGCACGCTGCCGCGGATGGTGGCCAGGCGCCCGCCGCGTGGTGCGCCGAGCACCGGGCGCGCGGCGAACAGGCCTTGCGTGTAGGGGTGCGCGCGTTCGGCGAACACGGCACCGGTGGGGCCGCTCTCGACCACGCTGCCGCCGTACATCACGAGCATGCGCGACACGTTGTTGGCGATCACGCCGAGGTCGTGCGAGATCAGGATCATCGCCATGCCACGCTCCTCGACCAGGCCGCGGATCAGGTCGAGGATCTGCTTCTGGATCGTGACGTCGAGCGCGGTGGTGGGTTCGTCGGCGATCAGCAGGTCGGGGCCGCAGGCCAGCGCCATCGCGATGCCGATGCGCTGGCGCTGCCCGCCCGAGAACTGGTGCGGGTAGGCGTCGAGCTTGGCTGCCGCATCGGGAATGCCCACGCGCTCCAGCAGCGCCAGCACCTCCTTGCGCGCGTCGGCCGCCGTGAGCCCGCGGTGCAGCCGCAGCGGCTCGCCGACCTGGCGCGCAATGGTGTGCACCGGGTTGAGCGCCGTCATCGGCTCCTGAAAGATCATGCCGATGCGGTTGCCGCGCACCTGGCACAGCGCCTTGTCGGGCAGGCCCACCAGTTGCTGGCCGTCGAAGCGGATGCTGCCCGTGACCTTCGCATTCGAAGGCAGCAGGCCCATGAGCGACATGACGGTGATGGACTTGCCGCAACCGGATTCGCCCACGATGCCCAGCGTCTCGCCGCGCTCGAGCGAGAAGCTGATGCCGCGCACCGCTTCGGCGGGGCCGCGCTGCGTCTGCAGGCCGATGTGGAGGTCGTTGACTTCGAGGAGTGCCATGGAATCGGGATCGGACTACCGGACGCAGAGGACGCGAAGGTTTCGCAGAGGACGCAAAAGGGTCAGAAAGAAATTCTTTATGGAAGTTCTTCTGCGTCCTCCGCGGAACTTCTGCGTCCTCTGCGTCCGGAAGTCCGTATTCGTGTTCATCACCGTGCCCTCGCCAGCTTCGGGTCGAGCAGGTCGCGCAGGCCGTCGCCGAGGAGGTTCAGGCCGAGCACGGCGAAGGCGATGGCCAGGCCGGGCCAGACGGCCAGCAGGGGCTGCTGGAACATCAGCGTCTGCGCCTCGCTCAGCATGCGGCCCCACGAGGGCTGCGGCGGTTGCGTGCCCAGGCCGAGGTACGACAGCGCGGCCTCGGCCAGGATGGCGATGGCGAAGCGGATGGTGATCTGCACGATCAGCACGGCCGAGATGTTGGGCAGCACGTGCTGCATCGTGATGGCGAAGGGGCCCTTGCCGCAGGCGCGCGCCGCCGCGATGTACTCGCGCGACCAGATCGCATTGGCCGAGGCACGCGTGATGCGCGCGAACGTCGGGATGTTGTAGATGCCGATGGCGATGATCGCGTTCACGATGCCGGCGCCGAACACGGCCGTGAGCATGATGGCCGAGAGGATGGCCGGGAAGGCGAGCGAGAAGTCGGTCAGCCGCATGATGGCCTCCTCCACCCAGCCGCGCCGGGCCGCCGCCAGCAGGCCGAGCGCCGTGCCGACCACCAGGCCGATGCCCACCGCGATCACGCCCACCAGGATCGACGCGCGCGCCCCCACCAGCAGCAGCGAGGCCACGTCGCGCCCGAAGGCGTCGGTGCCCAGCCAGTGCCGCGCCGAGGGCGACTGCATCTTGGCCGCCATGTCCATCTCGTAGGGCGACCAGGGCGTCCACACGTACGACACGGCGGCGGCCGCAACGAGCAGCAGCGTCAGCACGCCGCCGATGACGAAGCTGCGGTGCCGCAGGGCGCGTTGCCAGAAGCCGGGGGCGGAGCGAGCCGAGGAAAGGGTCGTGGTGGTCATGGGTTGTGAATACGGACTACCGGACGCAGAGGACGCAAAGGTTTCGCAGAGAACGCAGAAGGAAGCAGATGAAGTTCTTCTTTGCTTTTACTTCTGCGACCTCTGCGGAACTTCTGCGTCCTCTGCGTCCGGAAGTCCGCTCCCGATTTCAGGGCCTCACACATCGCTCGCCTTAATGCGCGGATCGATCACCGCATACAGCACGTCGACCACGAAGTTCACGATGACGACGAAGGCGGCCAGCAGCATCACGCAGTTGCGCACCACGATCAGGTCGCGGTTGCTGATGGCCTGGAAGATCAGGCGGCCCAGGCCGGGCAGGTAGAACACGTTCTCGACCACGATGGTGCCGGCCAGCAGCTCGGAGAACTGCATGCCCATCACGGTCACGACCGGGATGAGCGCGTTGCGCAGCACATGGCGCCAGAGCACCGCGCGCTGGCCCACGCCCTTGGCGCGCGCGGTGCGCACGAAGTCCTCGCGCATCACCTCCAGCACCGCCGAACGCGTGATGCGCGCCAGGATGGCGGCCTGCACCACGGCCAGCGACAGGGCGGGCAGCAGCAGCGACTTGATGCCCGCGCCGATGCCTTCGCCCCAGCCGTCGAAACCGCCGGCCGAGAACCACTGCAGCTTCACCGAGAACAGCAGGATCAGCAGGATCGCGAACCAGAAGTTGGGAATGGCCACGCCGACCTGGGCCAGGCCCATCAGGCCCACGTCACCCAGCTTGTTGTGGCGGGCCGCGGCGGTCACCCCGACCAGCAGCGCGATGACGGTGGTGAAGGCCATGGCCATGAAGGCCAGCGGGATGGTCAGCTGCAGGCGCTCGAGGATCAGGTCGAGCACGGGCGAGCCGTAGGTGTAGCTGTCGCCGAGGTGGCCGGTGAGCAGGCCGCCGATCCATTGCCAGTAGCGCGTCCAGGCCGGCTGGTCCAGGCCCAGCTTGGTGGCCAGGGCGGCGACCGCACTGGGGTCGGCATCCGGGCCCATCAGCATCTGCGCGGCGTTGCCGGGCAGGATCTCGAGCACGAGGAAGACGATGACCGAGGCGCCGATCAGGGTGCCGACGAGGGTCGCGAGGCGCTTGAGGAGGAACAGGCTCATGGTGGGGCGTGGCGCGCTGCTTGCGCCTCGGGCGGCGTGGCCGGAAGGCGACTGCGAAGTGCGCGGCGGGTCGCGGGGGCGGCCGCAGCATAACCGCATCCACGCAATGAACGTGCCCGTGTGCCCGTCATGCCCTGCGCCGTCCCTGCCGCAGGCAGGGCCTCGGCGGCACAGGCGCCAGGGCAATGCAGACTGCGGCCGATAATCGGCGCCATGGCCCTCATGATCACCGACGAATGCATCAACTGCGACGTCTGCGAGCCGGAGTGCCCCAACGACGCGATCTCGATGGGCGAGACCATCTACGAGATCGATCCGTGCAAGTGCACGGAGTGCGTGGGGCATTTCGACGAACCGCAGTGTGTGCAGATCTGCCCGGTCGCGTGCATCCCGGTCCACCCCGACTTTGTGGAGTCGCGCGAGACGCTGTTCCAGAAGTACGAGCGGCTCACGGCCTCGAAGGCGGCGCCGCCGGCGGCCTGAGGGCCTGCGCGGCGCTGGCCGGGCTCAACCCTTCTTCTTGCGCTTGCCACCCGCAGCGGCCGTCGACGGATCGCGCGCGGTGAAGGCGTCGGTCTCGCCTTTCGTGTGCTTCTTCGGCTTGTGGGTCTTCGGCGGCTTCGCCATCGTTTCGCGCGGCACGGGATTCGCCGCTGGCGCGGGCGGCGCCGCAATCAGGGCGGGGCGCTGTCGGCCAGCCTCGCGCTCCAGTGCGCTGCGCTCGCGGGCCATCGCATCGGCCTGTCGCTGCACATCGCGGGTGCGCCGGTCCTGTGCCTGGCGGTCGGCGCTGCTGCGTGCGTCGTCCACTGCCACCGGTCGCCCGTCGGGGCAGGGCTGGTCGCTGTAGCTGCTGCCGCAGCGCCAGGTCTGGCTTCCCAAGCCATTTGGGCCTGCAGCGCCCGCCGGATGGGCGCAAGCCGCTATCAAAAGTGAAGCAATCGTGTGAGCGGCGCGGTGTTGTGTGCGCATCGTCTCCTCCTCCCTGTGGTGCTCGGCGCTAACCCGGCACCGCGGCGGGCGGCCCGCCGTCGCCCGGCTCGCGCCGGGGCGGTTTGGGCCGGGGCGGCTTGCTGGTGTGGATCAGCAAGGTCGCCTTGTCCATCTCGCCGGCCACCAGGGCCGGCACCGCATGCAGGGTGCGCACGATCGTGTCGTCGATCGCCTCGCGCTGCTCGCGCAGCGGCTTCTTGAGCACCCAGTTCACGACTTCGCTCTTCACGCCAGGATGGCCGATGCCGATGCGCAGACGCCAGTAGTCGCCCGTCCCGAGCTGTGCATGGATGTCGCGCAGGCCGTTGTGGCCCGCATGGCTGCCGCCGAGCTTGAGCTTGGCTTGGCCGGGCACGATGTCGAGCTCGTCGTGCACCACGAGGATCTCCTCCGGTGCGATCTTGAAGAAGCGGGCGAGGGCGCCGACCGCCTTGCCCGAGAGGTTCATGAAGGTCTGCGGCTCGAGCAGCCAGACGTTCTGGCCATGGATCGAGGTGCGCGCCACCAGCCCGTGGTAGCTGCGTTCGGGCTGCAGCGTCAGCTTCCAGTCGCGCGCCAGCGCATCGATCCACCAGAAGCCCGCGTTGTGGCGCGTGGCCTCGTACTCCGGGCCCGGGTTGCCCAGGCCGACGAACAGCTTGATGCTCATGGGCAAATTATCACGGCAAGGCCAGTGTGCCCTTCGGCACCGACAAGCTGCGCACTGGCGGCGCTGCTAGGCTCGCCCACCGCCGCGCCGCCAACGCGGCGGCAATCGAACAACATGGCAACAGCAGGAGAAGAGCATGTCCATTTCCCCCGGTGCGTCGGTGCGCCTGTCTTTCACCCGACTGATTGCGGCTGCAGCGGCGGCGGCGGTTCTCGTCCTCACCGGCGGATGTGCGTCGCACTACGTCGACGCCGCGACCCGAGACCGCACCGCCGAGTTCCAGCGGCCGGCGTCGCCGGCACCGGTTCAGCTGGTATTCCAGTTCGAAACCAAGGGCGCGGCCAACAGCAGGGCCACCGATCACCTCAAGCCGCGGGTGAGCGAGCAGGTCAAGAGCAGCGGGCTGTTCTCCAGCGTGCAGGACACTGCGGCGCCCGGCGTCGCCTTGCTGTCGGTCACGATCAACAACGTGCCGATGAACGACGACGCCTTCAGCAAGGGCTTCGTGACGGGTCTGACCTTCGGCCTCGCAGGCTCTCAGGTGTCGGACGGCTATGTGTGCACCGTCAAATACATGCCCGGCAGTGGCGAGCCCATCGTGAAAACCGCCCGTCATGTCATCCATACCACCGTGGGAGCGAGCGCGTCACCGGGCAACGCGGTGAAGGCCAAGAACATCGAGGAAGCCGTCACGCTCATGACCAAGCAGCTGCTGAGCACAGCCTTGAACGATCTGTCTCATGATCCGGCATTTCGCTGAGCTGCTGACCATGACACTCAAGCAACGCATTGGCCGTTCCACGGCGATGGCCGCGACGGCCGCCATGCTGCTGTTCACGGGTTGCGCGCAGGTCAAGCTGGGTGCAGTCAATCCCAGCATCGACAACATTCAGGCCGCCAAGGCCTCCGGCATGCCGGCAGTGGCGGTCGGGACCTTCGCGCTCGCCGAGGGTGTGCCTCGCAGCGTGGACCAGTCGGTCAGCATCCGCAGCAACCGCTTCTTCTCGCCCTACGACAGTTCGTTCGCCAAGTACCTTCAGGAAACCCTGGCAGCCGAACTGCGCGCCGCCGGACTCCTGGATGCAAACGCGGCGACGCGCATCAGCGGCCAGCTGACGCGCAGCGAAGTCGAGGCTGGCACTTCGACGGGCACGGCAAGCCTGGGTGCCTGGTTCGTCGTGCATCGCAACGATGCCGTCGTCTATCGCAAGCAACTGGTGGAGCAGGACAACTGGCCGTCGAGCTTCGTCGGTGCCGTTGCCATCCCTGATGCTGCGAACCACTACGCGGCGCTTTACCGCCGGCTGGTGGCGCGATTGCTGACGGACGAGGACTTCCGCAAGGCCATGAAGCCCTGACGTCGGCCGCTGAACGAAAAAAGCGCCCGGGGGGGCGCTTTTTTTCGTCCGATGCGGCCGGGAATCCGATCGCTGGATGATCGGCTTACTTCTTCTTGCCGCCCTTGGCAGGCGCCGGCGCGGGTGCAGCCGCTGCGGCTTCGGCCGGTGCGGGCTCCTCCTCGACCGCCGGGGCAACGGCCGACGCCACGACGGGGTTCGGCTTGCCGTGCAGGATGACCTTGGCGCCCTTGGGCAGCTTCAGGTCGCTCACGTGCACCGTGGCGGCGTTGGTCAGGCCCGACAGGTCGACCTCGATGAACTCGGGCAGGTCGGCCGGCAGCACGCTGATCTGGATTTCGGTCATCACGTGGTTGACCAGGTTGTGATGCAGCTTGACGGCTTCGGACTCTTCCTCACCCTTGAAGTGCAGCGGCACCTTCACGGTCAGGCGAGTGCGGGCGTCGACGCGCTGGAAGTCGATGTGCTGCACCAGTTGCTTGAAGGGGTGGTATTGCACATCGCGCAGCAGGACCTTGCTCACGCTGCCGCCCAGTTCCATCTCGAGGATGGAGGAGTGGAAGGCTTCCTTCTTGAGGGCGTGCCACAGGGCGTTGTGATCGAGCTCGATCAGTTGGGGCTGGCCATCACCACCGTAGACGATGCCGGGCGTCTTGCCGGCATTGCGCAGACGGCGGCTCGCACCCGTACCCTGCTTGGCGCGCTCGAAAGCGACGAATTTCATATCGATTCTCCAGATGGAACCGGCCGCGACCAGCCTGGCTCCGTTTCAAAAAGCCCCGAGGGGCACGACGAAGGGCAGGCGGAGCCTGCTCCTTCAAATGTCTGAAGAACGCGAAGCGTTCTTCAGAACAGGTTTTCCTGGTCCGAGAACAGGCTCATCACCGACTCGCCCTTGGCGATGCGCTGGATGGTCTCGGCGAACAGCGGCGCCACGGACAGCTGGCGGATCTTGCTGCAGCCCAGTGCGGCATCGGACAGAGGGATCGTGTTGGTCACGCAAACCTCGTCGAGCGCGGTGCCTTGTGCGATGCGCTCCATCGCCGGGCCCGAGAAGACCGGGTGCGTGCAATACGCGTACACGCTCTTGGCGCCCCGTTCCTTGAGCACCTCGGCCGCCTTCACCAGCGTGCCGGCGGTGTCGATCATGTCGTCCATGATCACGCAGTTGCGGCCTTCGATCTCGCCGATGACGTTCATCACCTCGCTCACGTTCGCCTTGGGGCGGCGCTTGTCGATGATGGCGAGGTCGCAGTTCAACTGCTTGGCCAGCGCACGGGCGCGAACCACGCCGCCCACGTCGGGCGAGACCACGATCAGGTCTTCGTAGTTCTTGGCGCGCAGGTCGCCCAGCAGCACTGGCGAGGCGTAGATGTTGTCGACCGGGATGTCGAAGAAGCCCTGGATCTGGTCGGCATGCAGGTCCATCGTGAGGACGCGATCGACGCCGACGGTCTGCAGCAGGTTGGCGACCACCTTGGCCGAGATCGGCACACGGCTGGAGCGCGGGCGGCGGTCCTGGCGGGCATAGCCGAAGTAGGGGATGACGGCGCTGATCCGCTCGGCCGAGGCGCGCTTGAGCGCGTCGACCATGATCAGCAGTTCCATCAGGTTCTCGTTCGTGGGCGCGCAGGTCGACTGGACGACGAACACGTCGCGGGCACGCACGTTCTGGTTGATCTCGACGGTGACTTCGCCGTCGGAGAAGCGGCCGACGCGGGCGGCGCCCAGCGTGGTGCCCAGGTGCTGCGCGATCTCGGCCGCGAGGCCGGGATTGGCATTGCCGGTGAAAACCATGAAGTCAGGGTGATGCGCCTGCATGCGTGTTTCCCGGCGGTCTGAGCGATTGGGCCTTGAAGGCCCGCACCTTGCGGCGCGGCGCCGTTCTTTGTCGTGGAAAGAATTTGGCAGGGGAGAAAGGATTCGAACCTTTGCATGCCGGAATCAAAATCCGGTGCCTTAACCAGCTTGGCGACTCCCCTACACAGGAGAGTGGTCAAAGACCACTCACCGATGAATGTCGCACCCAGCCACCTCTCGGCGACTGGCTTTTCTAGACCGCCCAGCCTGCGAGAGGATGGACTGCCAGATTGCTGCACTGCCGAAGCTGCCAACCCGGGGGAGGGTCGTCGAGCAACAGGCCGTGCGGCGCATTGTCCCTCTGTTCCAGCGGCGCGAACACCGCGCTGCCGGACCCGGTCATCCGTGCTTCCAGTCCCTGGCTGCCGAGCCACTCGATGGCCTGGCGCACCTCGGGGCAGAGCCTCTGGGCGACCGGCTGCAAGTCGTTGTGGCCGAATCTGAAGATTTCGGCTGCATCGTTTGCAGCAAAGCCAGAGAGTATAGCAGGACTTGTTGCGCGCTGAAGGTCTTCGGCGGCAAAAATGAGACGCGTGTCCAGCCCGGCTGTCGGTTTGAGCACCGCGAAGCGGCCGCCCGGCAGGGCCACCGGCGTGATCTCCTCGCCGATGCCCTCGACCCAGGCGTTGTGCCCACGCAGGAAGAAGGGCACGTCGGCACCCAGCGTGAGGCCGATGCGTTCGAGCCGCTGCAGCGGCAGGCCCAGGCCCCACAGCCGATTGAGCGCCAGCAGGCAGGTGGCCGCGTCGGACGAGCCGCCGCCCATCCCGGCCTGGGCCGGCACATGCTTGGCGATGCCGATGTGTGCACCCTGGCCCGGGCCGGCGAAGGCCTGCAGCGCCCGCGCGGCCCGCAGCACCAGGTCGTCCGCGGGCAGCGGCGTGGTCAGGTCCTCGCGCGAGAGCTGGCCGTCATGGCGCAGTTCGACATGCAGCACGTCGCTCCAGTCGATCAGCATGAACACCGACTGCAGCAGGTGGTAGCCGTCGTCGCGGCGGCCGGTGATGTGCAGGAAGAGGTTGAGCTTGGCCGGCGCCGGCAGGTCGTACAGGGCGTTCACGGCCGGCGGCTCTCGACGCCGGCGCGCGGCACGGCCTCGAAGACCACGCGCAGGTCGGCGGTGGGCTGTGGCGATTCGCGCACCGCCTGCAGTCGGCCCGAGGCGACCTGGCTCAGGTCGGCGCGCCAACCTGGCACCGCAGCCGGCTGGCCCGCCAGCCATTGGAAGAGTGCATCCACCGGCAGGGCGGCACCGGTCACGCGTTCGGCCAGCGCGTCGATGGAGTCGTAGCGTTGCGTGCGCTGCCCGTCGCGCAGCAGCGCTTCGCCCGGCGACCACTGCAGGATGCCCAGCGTGCTGCCGATGGGGCTGGTGAGCGTGAGTTCGCCCCGCCCGGGGGCGCCGCGCAGTTCGAACAGGGCGGCGAAGGACTGCACCGGCTGGCTGTCCACGCGCAGCGACAGGCGCCCCGTCCATTGACCGTCTTGAGGGTCAAAAGAGCCGCTGGGGTGCATGGGTGTTGCGCAACCAGCTATCAAAAAAGGAGCAACAGCCGCCGCGGCGGCCAGGGCCGTGCGGCGCTTCACAGCTTCACGCGCAGGCGCTTGAGGGTTTCCTGCAGGGTCTGGTTGTCGGCATCGGCCAGCACCGCTTCCTTCCACACCGACACGGCGCGGTCGCGCTGGCCGCTGGCCCACAGCACCTCGCCCAGGTGGGCACCGATCTCGGGATCGGGACGCTTCTTGTAGGCGGCTTCGAGGATGCGCTGCGCCTCCGCGACGTTGCCCAGGCGGTACTCGACCCAGCCCAGGCTGTCGGCGATGAAGGGATCGTCCGGTGCCAGCGAGACGGCCTTGCGGATCAGCTCGCGCGCTTCCTCGAGGCGGATGTTCCGATCGGCCAGCGAGTAGCCCAGCGCGTTGTACGCGTTCTGGTTGTCGGGCTTCATCGCCATCAGCTTGCGCAGCAGCCGCTCCATTTCGTCGAGGCGATCGAGCTTCTCGGCGACCATGGCCTGTTCGTAGATCAGGTCGCTGTCGGCGGGGTCGGCGGCGCTGGCCTTGGCCAACATGTCGTAGGCGGCCTGGTACTCCTTGGCCTCGCGCAGCAGCTGCACCTCGGCCATGAACTTCTGCTTCTTGTCGGCGTCGCTGCGCTCGGGCAGGTTGCGGATCAGCTCGCGCGCCTGCGGCAGCTTGCCCTGGCGAGCCAGCAGCAGGGCGCGGCGCGTCTGCGCAGCGACCAGCTGATCGGTGCCGTCGATGCGCGACAGCCAGCGCTCGGCACCGGCGAAGTCCTTGCGCCGTTCGGCGAGCTGCGACAGCTGGATGTAGGCCTGTGCCATGCCGCGCGTGCGCTCGTCGGCGTCGCGCTGCTGGCTCGCCAGTTCGAGGTAGCGTTGCAGCGACGCCTCTGCCGCGCTGTCCTGGCGCGCCTGCACCTGCAGCGAGCCCAGCAGGAGCCAGGGATCGGGCAGGTCGGGACGGGCTTTCGTGACTGCCTCGAGTTCGGCCGTCGCTTCTGCGTAGCGCTGGCCCTCGGCCAGCACCCGTGCATAGGCCACACGGGCCTCGGGCAGGGCCTTGGGGGTGGCCAGGTAGCGTTTGACCATCGCCTCGGCCTCGGGCCTGTCCGGATCGATCAGGTCGAGCGCGAGCACCGCAGGTCCATCGGCGTCGGGATCGGCGGCCTGGCCCTGGCGGGCGGCTTCCATGGCGCCGGCCGCATCGCCGGCCACCAGGCGCAGGCGGCCGACCGTGGTCCAGGCCAGGCCGGCGGTGGCGGGGTTCTTCAGGTCGTCGACCAGGGCCTGCTCGACCACGGAGGCAGCGAGCTTCTTGTCGGTGGCGCGGCTGTAGTTGCGCGCGATGACGGCCATGAGCAGCGGGTGCTCGACCACCGGCGTGGCCGCGAGTTCCGCCCGCAGCGGCTCCACTGTCTCGCTCAGGCGGCCGAGCACGATCAACACCTGAAGTTCGAGGCGCCGCGCATCGCGCGAATCAGGGATCGATTGCTTCCAGGCGCGGGCCGCGGCCAAGGCGGCCTCGGGAGAGCGCGCCTGCACCGCGACGTCGACCGCACGCTGGAACAGCTGGGGGTCGCCCGTGCGGCGCGCGGCGTCGAGGAGCAGCTGGAAGCCTTCGACCGGATCGCCGCCGGCACGCGTGTTGAGTTCGCCCAGCAGCACCTCGTAAAAGAGCTGCGCGGTCATTGCCGAGGCACGGGCGGTGCTCTCCTCGGGCTTCTCGGTTTTCCCGGCGGCAGGTGGGCGAACGGGGGTGGACGCCGGGGCCGAAGGGTCCGCTGGCGCCGGGCCGGGCGACTGCGCGTGGGCGGTCAGTGCGGCAAGTGCGAGGGCGGCCGCCGCAAGGCGGTGTCGGCGGAGCGTGGGGTGCATCGAACCATAATAATCCAAGCGTCTTAGGCCACGGCCCCGGTGGGCTTCCTCGCAAACATGGCCTTCCGGGCCTTTGCGGCACGCCGCTCCGAACGCCTGGCACCCCTCCCTGACCCATGCCTGAACTCCCCGAAGTCGAAGTCACGCGGCGCGGCTTTGCCGACCGCATCGCGGGCAGCCGCATCACCGCCGTGCGCACCGGCAAGCCGCTGCGCTGGGCGCTCGCCGTGGCGCCCGAACTCCTCGTCGGCCGCGTCGTGCGAGGAGTGCGCCGGCGCGGCAAATACCTGCTCATCGACCTCGACACCGGTCTGCTGTTGCTGCACCTGGGCATGTCCGGCAGTCTGCGTTTCGGGGCCGATCTGCCGCCGGCGCAAGTGCACGACCACTTCGATCTGGTTACGACGCAGGGCATGCTGCGGCTCAACGATCCACGCCGATTCGGCGCCGTGGTCTATGTGGAGGCCGAGGATTCGCCGCTCGCCCACAAGCTGCTGGGCGGGCTGGGCATGGAGCCGCTCGATGGCAGCTTCCATCTGGCCGAATTCCAGGCGGGGCTGCGGCGCCGGCGCGCGCCGATCAAGCAGGTGCTGCTGGCCGGCGACGTGGTCGTGGGCGTGGGCAACATCTATGCGTCGGAGGCACTGTTCCTGGCCGGTATCCGGCCGACGCTGGCGGCCTCGCGCATCTCGCGGCCGCGGGCCGCCCGGCTGCATGCGGCGGTGCGCGAGATCCTGGCGCGTGCCGTGGAACGTGGTGGCAGCACCTTGCGTGATTTCTCGCACGTGGATGGGCAGAGTGGCTACTTCCAGCTCGATGCAATGGTCTATGGTCGGGGGGGCGAGCCATGCCGTGTCTGCGCCACGCCGATCCGCCAGATCCGCCAGGGGCAGCGCTCGACGTTCTTCTGCCCCGTGTGTCAAAAAAGCTGAAACAGGCCGAACGGTCGCCGCAGTGCGCCCGAAAGGCCGCGCCGCTCGCGGAGTGGCAATGTTATATTTTGTAAACCCAACGAGCCGCCGCCTTGAGCCGATCCTTCAACCAGCAATTCGACCAGCACGGTGCCTGGCGGCGCAACTTCGCGCACCGGCTCAAATGGCTGGCCAGCTGGTTGCGCGAGAACGACCTGATGGACCAGTCGGTGTCCGATCGCATGCGCGAGCTCGAGGCGCAGATGCGCACGAGCAAGGTCATGGTCGCCTTCGTCGCCGAGTTCTCGCGGGGCAAGTCCGAACTCATCAACGCCATCTTCTTCGCCGGCTACGGCCGTCGCATCATGCCGGCGAGTGCCGGGCGCACGACCATGTGCCCGACCGAGCTGGGCTATGACGCCGCGTATCTGCCGGGCCTGCGGCTGCTGCCCATCGAGACGCGCCTCGAGCCCCATTCGCTGACCCATTGGCGAGATCAGACGGAGCGCTGGACCGAGGTGCCGGTCGACGTGCAGGACGCCGAATCGCTCTCCGGCGCCATGCACAAGGTGGCCGAGGTGGACTGGGTGCCGGTCGAGCGGGCGCGTGCCCTCGGCTTCTGGAGCGACGAGACGCCGCAGGACAACCCCATGGTCGACGCCGAAGGCCGCGTCGAAGTCCCGCGCTGGCGCCATGCGCTGCTGAACATGCCGCATCCGCTGCTGGAGCAGGGCCTGGTCATCCTTGACACGCCGGGCCTCAACGCCATCGGTGCCGAGCCCGAACTGACCGTCAGCCTGATCCCGCAGGCCCACGCCGTGGTGTTCATCCTGGGTGCCGACACGGGCGTGACACGTTCCGACCTCGCCATCTGGCGCGAGCACCTCGTGACCGAGGGCGACCCGGGCGAGACCCGCATCGTCGTGCTCAACAAGATCGACACGCTCTGGGACACGCTCAGCGCACCGGGGCAGATCGACGCGCAGATCGAGCGCCAGTGCACCCTCTCGGCCGACACGCTGGGCGTGCCGCGCGAGCGCGTGCTGCCGGTGTCGGCGCAGAAAGGGCTGCAGGCCAAGATCGCCAAGGACGCCGCGCTGCTGCAGGGCAGCCGCCTGCCGGCGCTCGAAGCCACGCTGGGCGACGGCCTGCTGGGCCGGCGCGAGACCATGCTTCGGCTGGCCGTCGAGGCCGGGGTGTCCGCCCTGCGCGCCGAGGCGTCGCGCATCCTGAGCGTGCGCGAGCGCGATCTGTCGGAGCAGGCGCTGGAATTGCAGGGGCTGCGCGGCAAGAACAGTTCCGTGATCCGCCACATGCGCTCGCGCATCGAGCAGGAACAGTCCGAGTTCGAGACCAGCAACACGCGCATCCTGGCTCTGCGCTCGGTGCAGGGCAAGTTGCTGCGCGAGGTGTACGCCGTGCTCGGCAGCACCGCGCTCAAGTCCGACCTCGCCCGGCTGGCCGCCACGCTCAAGCGCCCCGGTATCAAGCTCAGCGTGCGCAAGGTGTACGGCGCCACCTTCGACGTGCTGCGCAGCAACCTGCGCGAGGTGCAGGCCACCACGAGCGAGATCCAGGCGATGCTGCACGCCACCTTCCGCCAGCTCAACGCCGAGCATGGCTTCTCCCTGCAGGCACCGGCGGAGCCCGACCTGTCGGGCTTCGTCCGGGAGCTCGACGGCATCGAGCGCAGCCACCTGCACTATCTGGGCGTGGGCAACCTGCTCAAGCTCGCGCAGGGCGACTTCTGCGACCGGCTGGTCCGCGCGCTCGGAAGCCGGGTGCGTACCGTGAACGAAGCCGCGATGACCGAGGTGGAGCGCTGGAGCAAGGCGGCCGGCGCGCAGCTCGACGCCCAGCTCAAGGAGCGCCGTCGCAACTTCGTGCGCCGCATCGAATCGGTGGAGCGCATCCAGAACGCGGCCGGAGGCCTGGACGAACGGCTGGGCGAGATCCGCGCTCAGGAGCAGGAACTGCAATTGCTCAACGAGCGCCTGCAGGAACTCACCGCCCTGCTGACCAGCCACGAGCCGATCCCGCCCGCCGTGCCCGGCGAGCCGCGCGGCGAACTGCGCGCCGCGTGAGCGGCCCGCCCCCCGCGGTGGCGTCGGCGAAGTCGCTGACTCCTGCCTTCGCTCCCCTGCTCGTGGCCTGGCAGCGAAGCCACGGCCGCAGCACCCTGCCATGGCAGAACACGCACGACCCCTACCGGGTGTGGCTGTCCGAAGTCATGCTGCAGCAGACGCAGGTGGTCACCGTGCTGGGCTACTACGCCCGCTTCCTGGAACGCTTTCCCACTGTGGCTGCGCTGGCGGCCGCCCCCGAGGACGAGGTGCTCGGCCTGTGGAGCGGGCTGGGCTACTACAGCCGCGCCCGCAACCTGCACCGCTGTGCGCAGGAGGTGGTGGCGCGTTTCGACGGCGCCTTTCCGCACAACGCGGCCGAACTCGCCACCTTGCCGGGCATCGGGCGTTCGACGGCGGCGGCCATCGCGGCCTTCTGTTTCGGCGAGCGGGTGGCGATCCTGGACGGCAACGTCAAGCGCGTGCTGGGTCGTGTGCTGGCCTTCGAGGGCGACTTGGCGAGTGCCGCGCAGGAGCGCCTGCTGTGGGACGCTGCCACCGAACTGCTGCCGCCCGAGGGCGAATGCGAAGCCATCTCCGCCTACACGCAGGGGCTGATGGACCTGGGCGCCACCGTGTGCCTGCCGCGCCAGCCCAACTGCCTGCTGTGCCCGGTGCAGTCGCTGTGCCGCGCGCGGGCACTGGGCGCCACGGACCGCTTTCCGGTCAAGACGCGCAAGCTGCGCCGCAGCGCGCAGGCGCTGTGGCTGCTGCTGGCGCGGCGGGACGATGGCGCCGTGTGGTTGGAGAAGCGGCCGGACAGCGGCATCTGGGCCGGGCTCTACGGCTTGCCCGCCTTCGACAGCCATGGCGCGCTGCTCTGCGCCTGCGGTGCGGCCGACGACACGGGCTTCGAGGACCTGCCGGCCTTCACCCATGTGCTGACACACAAGGATTTGCACCTCCACCCGGTCGAGCGGTGGGCAGCCGTTGACGTGGTGCCCGTATCGGGCGCCGGGCAGTGGGTGGCGGCCGATGCCTGGCAGCGGTTGGGCCTGCCGGCACCGGTGCGCAAGCTGCTGGAGCAGCGATTGGGCGCCGCTGGCGTCTGAGTGCCAAATCGGGCTCCAGCGCCCGCCCCGCCTGCGTGAGCAGCTATGAAATTGATAGTAATTCGATGTCGGTCTATTCGGTGTCGAGCTCGCGGTGCCGCTTCAGCGCCGCCCAACGGTCGCCGAACGCGCGTGCCAGTTGCTCGACCAGGAACACCGAGCGGTGCTGGCCGCCGGTGCAGCCGATGGCCACAGTGACGTAGCTGCGGTGGTCGTCGGCCAGCGCGTCGAGCCAGTGCTGCAGGAAGCCCTCGATGTCCGCATACATGCGTGCCACCGCGTCGTGCTCGCGCAGCCACTCGGCCACCGGCGCGTCCCGGCCGGTGAGCGGCCGCAGCTCCGCCACGTAGTGTGGGTTGGGCAGCATGCGCACGTCGAACACGAAGTCCGCGTCCAGCGGCAGGCCGCGCTTGAAGGCGAAGGACTGGAACACCAGCGTGAGCTGGCGCTGCGGCGCGCCGATCAGCGCCTTGATGTAGGTGCGCAGCTGCGCCGGGCGGATCAGGCTGGTGTCGATCACATCGGCGCCGTCGCGCAGGTCGGCCAGCAGCTCGCGCTCCAGCTCGATGGCCTGCGCCAGCGCCCGTTCCTGCTCCGGCGCGTCGACCCGGCCGTCCTGCCGCGACAAGGGGTGGCGGCGCCGCGTCTCGGAGTAGCGTCGCAGCAGCGCATCGGTGGTGGCGTCGAGGAAGAGCGAGCGCAGCGCGATGCCTTCGCGCCGCAGCGTGCCCAGTTGCAGCGGCACCAGCGGCAAGGACACGCCGCTGCGCACATCGATGGCGACGGCCACGCGCGCGGCGTTCTGCTGCGTCTGCAGCGTGATGAAGGGTTCCAGCAGCTCGGGCGGCAGGTTGTCGACGCAGTAGTAACCGGCGTCTTCCAGCGCGTGCAGCGCGACCGATTTGCCGGAGCCGGACATGCCGGTGATGAGGACGAGGTCCATGTCAGTCGCGCTCGGCTGCCCGAAGCGACTGACGCGCTCCCTCGGGGGGCAGCGGACCGCGCGAAGCGGCGGAGCGTGGGGGCTGTTTCATTTCAGGAAGTCGCCTTGGCGCGCGCCTTGCCGCCGGTCGGCGGCCGATCGAGCATCTCGCGCGCATGGGCCAGCGAGGTGGCGGACACGCGCTCGCCTCCGAGCATGCGCGCGACCTCGCGCGTGCGGCCCTCACCGTCCAGGGGCTGGACGCTGCTTTCGGTGTGGGTGCCGCCGTCCTTGGCGTTGGCCACGGCGTGCTTGGCCACGAGCAGGTGATGATCCGCACAGGCTGCCACCTGGGGCAGGTGGGTCACGGCGAGCACCTGACGGTCGCGGCCGAGCTGCTGCATGAGTCGGCCGACGGTTTCGGCCACGGCACCGCCGACGCCGGAGTCGACCTCGTCGAAGATCAGCGTCTGCGCAGTGCCCAGTTCACTGGTCGTCACCGCGATGGCCAGCGCGATGCGCGACAGCTCGCCGCCGGACGCCACCTTGCCGATGGGGCGCGGCGTGCTGCCGGCATGGCCGGCGACGAGGAAGGTCGCCTCTTCGAGCCCCGCGCGGCCGGGCTGCGGCAGGGGCTGCAGGCTGACCTCGAAGCGCCCGCCTTGCATGCCCAGCCCCTGCATGGCCTGCGTGACCGCTGCCGACAGCTTGGGTGCGGCCTGCTGCCGGGCCTTGGAGACGGCGCGTGCCGCCTTGAGGAAGGCCTGCTCCGCCGCGTGCTCCTTCGCTTCCAGCGCGGCCAGGTCGCTCTGCGCATCGAGCGTCTGCAGCTCGGCGCGCCAGCCGGCCAGCAGAGCGGGCAGTTCGGCCGGCGTCCGCTTGTAACGCCGCGCGAGCGACATCCACAGACCCATGCGCTCGTCGAGTTCCGTCAGGCGCTGTGGGTCGACGTCGGCGCGCCGCAGGTAGCTGTGCAGCGAATGGGCCGCGTCGGCGGCCTGGGCGACGCTGGAGGCCAGCGCCTCGCCGAGTGCCTTGAACTCGGGCTCGATGTGTTCGCAGTCCTGCAGCAGCGAGGCGGCGCGCGACAGCGCGGAAAGCGCACCGGCCTCGTCGTCCTCCAGGGCCGCGGCGGCGCCTTCGGCGGCATCGATCAGCGCCTGTGCGTTCGACAGCCGCGAGTGCTGGGCCGAGAGTTCGTCCCACTCGTCCTCGCCCGGTGCCAGCTTGTCGACCTCGCCGACCTGCCATTGCAGGCGCTCGCGTTCTCTCTGCAGCGTGTCCTGCGCCTGGCGCGCGGACTCCAGCGCGCCCAGGGCCTGTCGCCACTGCTGCCAGGCGTCGTCCATCGCGGCGGTCTGCACACCGGCGTAGGCGTCGAGCAGTCCGCGCACGGACTCGGGCCGCGTGAGGCTCTGCCAGGCGTGCTGGCCATGGATGTCGAGCAGGCGGTCGCCCAGTTCGCGCAGTTGCGCGGCGGTGGCCGGGCTGCCGTTGATCCAGCCGCGGCTGCGGCCCTGCAGGTCGACCGTGCGACGCAGGAGCAGTGTTTCGTCGGCCTCGAAGCCGCCTTGGTCAAGCCAGGTGGCAAGGGCCGGGTCGGCGTCGAACTCGGCGCTCACGTCGAGACGCTCGGCGCCTTCACGTATCGCACCCGCATCCGCACGGTTGCCCAGCGCGAGTTGGAGTGCATCGATGAGGATCGATTTGCCGGCGCCGGTCTCGCCGGTCAGCACGGTAAAGCCCGCTCCGAGGTCGAGTTCGAGCGCGCGCACGATCACGAAATCGCGCAAGGCGATGCGACGCAAGGCCATCAGGACTCCCGACGGACCGCCCCGAGGGAGGCCTGCACCCCTTGGAGGGGCAGTGGAGACACGCAGTGGGAAGCGTGGGCGCGCATGCTCAGGAACCTCCTTCGTTCCAGTGGAGTTTCTTGCGCAAGGTGTCGAAATAGCTCCAGCCACGCGGATGCAGGAAGCGCACGCGATAGTCGGAGCGTCGCACCACAATGCGGTCGCCATGCACCAGCGAGGCCAGCGACTGCATGTCGAAATTGGCGCTGGCGTCGCGGCCACCGACCACTTCGATCGCGATCTCCTCGGCATCGGGCAGCAGGATCGGCCGGTTCGACAGCGTGTGCGGAGCGATCGGCACCAGCACCCAGCCTGGGATCGACGGGTGCAGCAGCGGCCCGCCGGCAGACAGGGCATAGGCCGTGGAGCCTGTGGGGGTGGCAATGATGAGGCCGTCCGCGCGCTGGTTGGCCACGAAGTTGCGACCCACCGACACCCGCAACTCGACCATGCCCGAGGTCGCGCCACGGTTGACCACGACGTCGTTCATCGCCAGGGCGTCGAAAACGACGGCGCCGTCGCGCACCACCTGCGCATGCATGAGGCTGCGGTGGTCTTCTTCGTATTCGCCGGCCAGCATGGGGGTGAGCGTGGCCTGGTAGTTGTCCAGCGGGATGTCGGTGATGAAGCCGAGCCGGCCGCGGTTGATGCCGATCAGGGGAACGCCGTAACGCGCGAGCTGGCGGCCGATGCCGAGCATCGTGCCGTCGCCGCCGACCACCAGTCCCAGGTCGCACTGCTCGCCGATCTGCTCCACGGTCAGCACCGGATGGCGGCAGGTCTTGGCCGGCAGCCCGTCGGAATCGCTCTCGGCACTGCTGCGCTCCAGGACCACCGAGCAACCCTGAGAGCGCAGGAAATCGCCGATGTCGTCCATCACCCGATCCTGCGCGCGCGCCGCCTGTGCCTGGTACTTTCCGATGAGGGCAACGTGGCGAAAGGGCGGGGTCATGGCTACAAATTACAACACTAAAATCTTTCAATGCTGGACGACCGCGCCAAGTTGTTGCTCAAGACTTTGGTCGAGCGATACATCGCCGACGGCACACCCGTCGGTTCGCGCACGCTCTCGCGCGCGCCCGGGCTGGAACTCTCGCCCGCGACCATCCGCAACGTGATGGCCGACCTTGAGGAACTGGGCCTCATCGTCAGCCCGCACACCTCGGCGGGCCGAATCCCGACCGCGCGTGGCTACCGCCTCTTTGTCGACACCATGCTCACCGCGCAGCGGCCGCAGCTTGCGGCCCCAAGTCTGCCGGCCGACCAGCCGCAGAAGGTGATCGCCAATGCGGCGCAGCTGCTGTCGAACCTCTCGCAGTTCGTCGGCGTGGTCATGGCGCCGCGGCGCACCTCGGCCTTCCGCCACATCGAGTTTCTTCGGCTGTCCGACAGGCGGCTGCTGGTCATCATCGTCTCGCCCGATGGCGACGTGCAGAACCGCGTGATCTTCACCGACCGCGAGTACTCGCAGTCCGAACTGGTCGAGGCGTCGAACTATCTCAATGCGAACTACAGCGGCCTGTCGATGGAACAGGTGCGCGACCGCTTGAAGACCGAGATGGACACGTTGCGTGGCGAGATCGCCTCGTTGATGCAGGCGGCCGTGCAGGTCAGCTCCGAGGCCATGACGCAGGCACAGGAAGAGGTGGTCGTTGCCGGTGAGCGCAACCTCCTGGCGGTGAGCGATTTCTCCAGCGACATGGGCCAATTGCGGCGTGCCTTCGAGCTCTTCGAGCAGAAGGCGCAGTTGCTGCGGCTGCTCGACGTGTCGAGCAAGGCCGATGGCGTGCGCATCTTCATCGGCGGCGAGAGTCAGGTCGTTCCCTACGAGGAACTGTCCGTCGTGAGCGCGAACTACGAGGTCGATGGCGAGGTGGTGGGCACGCTGGGCGTGATCGGCCCGACGCGCATGCCCTACGACCGCATGATCCAGATCGTGGACATCACCTCGCGCCTGGTGAGCAACGCGCTCAGCCATCACAAATAGGCGGGCCCGAAAGTCGGCGAGTGGGCGCCTAGAATCCCGCGTCGCGCGGGCCGTTAGCTCAGTTGGTTAGAGCAGGGGACTCATAATCCCTTGGTCGCTGGTTCAAGTCCAGCACGGCCTACCACGCGAGGCTTCGACAAGATATTTTCGCGAGTCCAGGATGCGCCAAAAACGCGTGCTATACTTGCGAGCTTAGCGGCTGTAGCTCAGCTGGATAGAGTACTTGGCTACGAACCAAGGGGTCGTGGGTTCGATTCCTGCCAGCCGCACCACTCAAAGCCCGCAACGGAAGTTGCGGGCTTTTCTTTTTGGTTTTTCCCTCTGCGTGCATAAGCTCCCGTATGAGCAAAGCCTTCACCAAGGAAAGCGACGCCGACGACGAGGATGGCGAGGCCGGCGGCCTGCCACCCTTGCCCCCGGGCGGCAAGAACTACATCACGCCGCAGGGATACGCGCGCCTTCGCGCGGAGTTGCTCGATCTCATGGACAACGAGCGGCCGAAGGTGGTCGAAGCGGTGCATTGGGCCGCGAAGAACGGGGACCGCTCCGAGAACGGCGACTACCTCTACGGCAAGAAGCGCCTGCGAGAGATTGACCGCCGCATCCGGTTTCTGACCAAGCGACTCGAGATCGCCGAGGTCACCGACCCGTCGGTTCACCATGGCGGTGAGCAGGTGTTCTTCGGTGCGAAGGTGTCCTATGCGGACGAAGACGGCGTCGAGCGTACGGTGACCATCCTGGGCATCGACGAAGCCGAGAGTGCGCGCCAGCAGGTGAGCTGGATCTCTCCGGTGGCGCGCACCCTGCTCAAGGCACGGGTCGGCGATCTGGTGAAACTGGTGACCCCGGGCGGCACGCAGGAGGTCGAGGTGCTGCGCGTCGAGTACCCGGCGCCCGGCGCACCCGTCTGATCGGGCACAACGCCCCTCAGGGTGCCGGAACGATGCGCACGGCCGCCAGCACCGAAGGCGTCCGCTTGGCGGCTCGCAGGACGGCATCGAGGTGCGTGCGGTCGCGCACGGCGATCACGAAGCGAAGGTCCGTCGAATCCTGGCGCGTTTCTTCGGCCATCTCCACGTGCGTGATGTCGGCCTCGGCGTTGGCCAGCGTGGCGGCGACCCGCGCCAGCACGCCCTTGTCGTTGCGCGCCGTGACGACGATGCCCGTTTCGAAAGAGCGCACGGGTTCATCCGCCCACTCGACGGCGAAGAAGCGCTCGGCGTCTTTGTGGCGCAGGCGTTGGCCGACGCCACAGGCCTCGGTATGCACCACCAGGCCTTCGCCGTGGCCCAGATAGCCGACGATCGGGTCGCCCGGGATGGGGCGGCAGCACAGCGCAAAGCGCACCGAGGAGTTCTCGCTGCCATCGAGCATGACCGCGCCCTGCGACAGGCTTTCGTGCGCCGTGAAGCGCTCGCGACTGAGCATCAGCGCATCGGGCTTCAGCCCGCGTTCCGCCAGCAGGCCCATCAGGCGCTTGGCCACGATGCTGGCAATGCGCTTGCCCAGACCGATGTCGGTCATCAACTCCGAGCGCGTGCGGTTGCCGGTGAAGCGCAGCAGCTTCTCCCAGGTGGGCTGGTTCTCGGCATCGTCGTCGGGCAGCTTGCCCAGGCCTTCGGCGCGAAGGGCCTGGCTCAGCAGTTTCTCGCCCAGGCGTTCGGATTCGGCCTGCGCCAGGGTCTTGAGGTAGTGGCGGATCTTGGAGCGTGCCCGGCCGGTGCGGACGAAGCCCAGCCAGGCCGGATTGGGCGTGGACACCGGTGCGGTGATGACCTCCACCACGTCGCCGTTCTTGAGTTCGGTGCGCAGGGGCACCTGTTCGCCATTGATGCGCGCCGCCGAGGTGTGGTCGCCGATGCGCGTGTGGATGGCGTACGCGAAGTCCACCACCGTGGCGCCGCGCGGCAGCGCCATGATCTCGCTGCGCGGCGTGAATACGTAGACCGCATCCGGGAAGAGGTCCACCTTCACATGGTCCCAGAACTCGGTCGCGTCGCGCGTCTCGTCCTGGATGTCCAGCAGCGACTGCAGCCACTTGGCGCTCAGGCGGTCGCTGTTGTTGCCGGCCGCGTCGGAGGCCTTGTACAGCCAGTGCGCTGCGACGCCGGACTCCGCGACCACGTGCATCGCTTCCGTGCGCAGCTGGAACTCGACGCTCACGCCCGACGGACCGACCAGCGTGGTGTGCAGCGACTGGTAGCCATTGAGCTTGGCGATCGCGATGTGGTCCTTGAATTTGCCCGGCAGCGGCTTGTACATCTGGTGCAGGATGCCCAGGCCGGTGTAGCAGGCGATCACGTTCGGCACGATGAGCCGGAAACCGTAGATGTCGGTGACCTGGGCGAAGCTCAGGTGCTTCTCCTCCATCTTGCGATAGATCGAATACAGCGTCTTTTCTCGGCCGGCCATGCGCACGCTCATCTGCGCGTTGGCGAAGGCGGTCTCGACGTCGCGCTGCACCTTCTGGATCAGGTCGCGGCGACGGCTGCGGGCCTTGGCCACGGCCTTGGCCAGGATCGCGTAGCGCCAGGGCCGCAGGTGCCTGAAGGCCAGGTCCTGCAGCTCGCGGTACGTCTGGTTCAGGCCCAGCCGGTAGGCGATGGGCGAGTAGATGTCCAACGTCTCGCTGGAGATGCGCGCCCATTTCTCGCGCGGCGCATCGTCCAGCGTGCGCATGTTGTGGGTGCGGTCGGCCAGCTTGATCAGGATGACGCGAACGTCGCGCGCCATCGCCAGCAGCATCTTGCGGAAGGACTCGGCCTGGCCTTCTTCTCGGGTGTTGAACTGGAGCTTGTCGAGCTTGGTGAGGCCGTCAACCAACTCGGCGACCGGAGCGCCGAAGCGTTCGATCAGGTCGGTCTTGGTAACGCCGCAATCCTCGATCGCGTCGTGCAGCAGGGCCGCCATGAGCGCCTGCGCGTCGAGCTTCCATTCCGCGCATTGCGCGGCCACGGCGATGGGATGCGTGATGTAGGGCTCGCCGCTGTTGCGCAGCTGGCCCAGGTGCGCCTCGTCGGCGAAGCGATAGGCGCGGCGCACCTGTTCCACATCTTCGGCACTCAGGTAGTCCAGCCGGTCCGTCAGGGCCGCGAAGCTGGCGGCGGCCGCGTTCAATGCCGCCGGGTGCGGGGCGCGCGGGCCGGCGGAGCGGGGCGAGGACTGTGGCTGGACGACCGCACTCATTGACGCTACTTTAGCCTGCGCCTCGAAACAAGGCGTCCGGGCACAAAAAAAGCACCGCATGCGGTGCTCTTTTCTGTAGCAGAAAGGCCTCGGTTCAGCCCGGCACCTTCTTCAGCATCTCCAGGCCGACCTTGCCTTCGGCGATCTCGCGCAGGGCCGTGACCGCCGGCTTGTTCTTGCTCTCGATCTTCGGGGCGTGGCCCTGGCTCAGCATGCGGGCACGGTAGGTGGCGGCCAGGACGAGCTGGAAGCGGTTGGGGATCTGCTGCAGGCAGTCTTCGACGGTGATGCGGGCCATGACGTTCTCTTTCGGATGGGTGGCACAGGTGCCGGTGTCAGGGGATGTTGAGTGCCGCGAAGGTGTCGGCACGGGCGCGGCGCTGGGCCGAATACCGCAGCCGCTGCGCGTGAACGATCGCCTTGAGGTCAAAAAGCGCGCGTTCAAATAACTCATTGATTATAACGAAGTCGAATTCGCTGGCCCTGGCCATCTCGTCCGCGGCATTGCGCAGGCGCAGTTCAATGATGTCCGGAGCGTCCTCGCCACGGCGCTCCAGGCGCGAACGCAACTCTTCCCAGCTGGGCGGCAGGATGAAGATCAGCACCGCATTGGCGAACACCTGGCGGATCTGCAGCGCGCCCTGGAAGTCGATCTCCAGGATCACGTCCGCGCCCATGGCCACGCGGTCTTCCACCGCCTTCTTCGAGGTGCCGTAGCGCTGGCCGTGCACATGGGCCCATTCGACGAAGGCGTCGCCGACCACCATGGCATCGAACTCGGCCGGCGACACGAAGAAGTACTCGCGCCCGTGCTTTTCCTGTCCGCGCGGCGGCCGCGTGGTGTGCGACACGGAGGGCTGCACGGCCGAGTCCAGTTCCATCAGCGCCTTCACCAGGCTGGATTTGCCGGCGCCACTGGGCGCGGCCACCACGAAGAGATTGCCGGGATAGTCCATGGCGGTCATTCGATGTTCTGCACCTGCTCGCGCATCTGTTCGATCAGCACCTTCATGTCCACGCCGATGCGCGTCAGTTCCAGCGCGGCCGACTTGGAGCCGAGGGTGTTGGCCTCGCGGTGCAGTTCCTGGATCAGGAAGTCCAGCCGCTTGCCGATCTCGCCGCCCTTGTCGAGCAGCCGCTCGATCTCGTCGAGGTGTGCCGTCAGTCGCGTGAGTTCCTCGGCGACGTCGATGCGGATGGCGAATGCCGTGGCTTCGCTCAGTGCGCGGTCCTGCGCCGCCTCGGGCGTGACGCCGCCTGCCAGGCCCATCGCGTCCTGCCAGCGTTCCAGGAAGCGAGCGCGCTGCTGTTCGACCAACTGCGGCACGATCGGGCCGGCCTGCTGTGCCAGCGCGCGCAGGCTGCCGAGACGATCGTGCAGCGTGACGGCCAGGCGCTCGCCCTCACGTGCGCGCGCCGCGATCAACGCGTCGACCACGCCGGCCACCGTGCCCACGACATCGAAATCGCCCTGGGCCGGCCGGCCGGCCTCGCTGGCCGCCAGCCGCAGCACATCCGCCACGCTCAGTTCGCTCGCACGTGGCAGCCAGGCCTTGACGGCGTCCTGCAGGCCGTTGAGCCGCTGGAGAAGACGGGCGGACGGTTCGGCAAGAGACGCTCCAGCCTGCAGGTCGATGCCCGCACGCACCTCGACCTTGCCGCGCTTGAGCCGTTGCGTCAGCAGTTCGCGCAATGCCGGTTCGTGCTGCCGCAGCTCTTCCGAAAGCTTGAAGCTGAGGTCCAGGAATCGGCTGTTGACCGAGCGGATTTCCACGCCCAGGCGCCCGCCGGGCTGGCCCATCGTGGGCGTGCGTGCCTCGCTGTCCGCGGGGGTGCCGGCCGGGCCGCTCTGGCCACTGGCGTAGCCGGTCATGCTGTAAACTGGCATCGAGCCTCGCTGTTGTTCGTCCGCTGAATCGCCCCGTGTGATCGGCATGTGCAGGAGGTTCCGGCACCGCGTTCGCTTGCCGCTCCGTCGCCTTGGGGCGAAACTCCCGGATTATGTCAAAGGTCAAACCGTCGCCCCTGTTGCCCGACACGGTCATCGGTGGCTACCGCGTCGTGCGGCGGCTGTCGGCGGGGGGCTTCGGCGTCGTCTACCTGGCCGTGGATTCGTCGGGGCAGCAGGTCGCGATCAAGGAGTACCTGCCCTCGTCGCTGGCCACGCGTGCCATGGGCGAACTGGCGCCTCAGGTGCCTCCTGAAAAGCTGTCGCTCTACCGCCTGGGTCTCAAGAGCTTCTTCGAGGAAGGCCGCTCGCTCGCGCAGATTTCGCACGCCTCCGTCGTGAGCGTGCTGAACTTCTTCCGCGAGAACGAGACCGTCTACATGGTGATGAACTTCCTCGACGGCGCCACGCTGCAGGACTTCATCGTCACCGCCCGCGACCTGAAGAAGGCCAAGGTCTTCCGCGAATCCACCATCCGCTCGCTCTTCGACGAGATCCTGCGCGGCCTGCGAGTGGTGCACCAGCACAAGATGCTGCACCTGGACATCAAGCCGGCCAACATCTTCGTGACCGAGGACGACCGCGCGGTGATGATCGACTTCGGCGCCGCGCGCGAAGTGCTCAGCAAGGAAGGCAACTTCATCCGCCCCATGTACACGCCGGGCTTCGCGGCCCCGGAGATGTACCGCCGCGATTCGTCCATGGGGCCGTGGACCGACATCTACGCCATCGGCGCGTGCATCTACGCCTGCATGCACGGCTATCCACCCAACGACGCGCCCCAGCGCATCGAGAAGGACCGCCTGGGGCTGTCGCTCTCGCGCCTGCGCGGCGTGTATTCGGACGACCTGATCGAGGTGGTGGAGTGGTGCATGTCGCTCGATCCGCTGTCGCGCCCGCAGTCGGTCTTCGCGCTGCAGAAGGAGCTCAGCCGCGAAGGCGAGCGCCGTTACACCAAGCTGTCGGTGGGCGAGAAGATGCGCCTGTCGATCGACAACATGCGCTCCTACGAGAAGAAGGCGCTGCCCAAGGCCGTGGCGCCCACCACCCGACCCGCATGAACGCCCCCACATTCCCGTCCCGCACCGCGCGTGCGTCGATCGCCGCCCGCCGGGCCGCGCGCCTGCCGTGAAGTTCTCCGTCTTCCAGGTCAGCCGCAAGGGCGGCCGCGTCAAGAACGAAGACCGCATGGGCTACTGCTACACGCGCGAGTCGGGCCTGTTCCTGCTCGCCGACGGCATGGGCGGCCATCCCGAAGGCGAGGTCGCGGCCCAGCTGGCACTGCAGACCATCGCTGCGCTCTACCAGCGCGAGGCGCGTCCCACGCTGAAGGACGTCAAGACCTTCCTCGCCTCCGCCGTCATGGCTGCGCACCAGCAGATCATGCGATACGCGAGCAACAAGGCCATGCTCGACACGCCGCGCACCACCGTGGTCGCGGCCGTGCTGCAGGGCAACACCGCCACCTGGATCCATTGCGGCGATTCGCGGCTGTACGTTGTGCGCGACGGGCAGATGCTCACGCGCACGCGCGACCACTCGCACGCCGAGCGCCCGCGTCCCAATGCGGGCAACGAGCCCGTCAACCGCAACCTGCTGCTCACCTGCCTCGGCTCGCCGAGCACGCCGCTGTTCGAAGTGTCTGCACCACTCACGCTGCAACAGGGCGACCGGCTCATGCTGTGCTCCGACGGCTTGTGGGGCGTGATGGACGACCTGCTGCTCGTACGCACCCTGTCCAACGGCAAGGTGTCCGACGCGGCACCCGAACTGGTCGAGATGGCGCTGCGCCGCGGTGGCCCGAGCGGCGACAACGTCACCTTGATCGCCATCGAGTGGGAAACGCCCGACGTGCCGGGCGCCGACGCCGGCGTCTCGACCGACGGCATCAGCGACGACGTGTTCGCCTCCACCATCCAGGCCGGCATGCCCGCCGACGGCGAGATCGACGACCTGGACGACGACGCCATCGAGCGCTCGATCGCCGAGATCAACGAGGCCATCCGGCGCTCCGCGGCCTCGCGCAAGAGCTGATCGCTTTCTTCTCCTTTTTCTTCTCCGTTCCAGAATGACTGCTTTCACCCGAAGCGGCGGCCGCGCCGCCGACCAGCTGCGCCCCGTGCGCATCACCCGCGGCTTCACCATCCATGCCGAGGGCTCGGTCCTCATCGAGTTCGGCCAGACGCGCGTGCTGTGCACCGCCTCGGTCGAGGAGAAGGTGCCCCCGCACAAGAAGGGCAGCGGCGAAGGCTGGGTGACCGCCGAGTACGGCATGCTGCCGCGCGCCACCCACACCCGCAGCAGCCGCGAGGCGGCCAAAGGCAAGCAAACGGGCCGCACGCAGGAGATCCAGCGCCTCATCGGCCGCTCGATGCGCGCCGTGTTCGACCTCGCCGCGCTGGGCGAACGCACCATTCATCTGGACTGCGACGTGCTCCAGGCCGATGGCGGCACGCGCACCGCAGCCATCACCGGTGCCTTCGTGGCGGCGCAAGACGCCGTGAACAAGCTGATCGCCGCAGGCAGCCTCGCCGCGTCGCCGATCAAGGGCCCGGTCGCCGCCATCTCGGTCGGCATCGTCGGCGGCACGCCGTTGCTCGACCTGGAGTACACCGAGGACTCCGCCTGCGACACCGACATGAACGTCGTGATGACCGGTGCCGGCCATTTCGTCGAGGTGCAGGGCACGGCCGAAGGCGTGGCCTTCACGCGCGACGAGATGAACCAGCTGCTGGCCCTGGCTGAGAAGGGCATCGGCGAACTGGTCGGACTGCAGAAGAAGGCGCTATCGAATTGATAGCTGCTTGCGCCCGTCCGGCGGGCGCTGCAGCCTCTTTTTGTCTATGAAACTGGTCCTCGCCTCGAACAACGCCGGCAAGCTCGCCGAGCTGCAGCAGCTCTTCGGCGCACTCGGCGTGCAGCTCGTGCGCCAGTCCGAACTCGGGGTGGGCGAGGCCGACGAACCCTTTCGCACCTTCGTCGAGAACGCTCTGGCCAAGGCGCGCCACGCCAGCGCCGCCACCGGCCTGCCCGCGGTGGCCGACGACGCCGGCCTGTGCGTCGATGCATTCGGCGGGCTGCCCGGCGTCGACACCGCCTACTACGCGACGCAGTTCGGCTACGAGAAGGGCGACGCCAACAACGTGCGCGCGCTGCTCGAGCAGATGCAGGGCGTTGCCAACCGGCGTGCGGCACTGGTCAGCACATTGGTCGCGCTGCGTCGGCACGACGACCCCGAGCCGCTCATCGCCGTCGGCCGCGTGGTCGGCGAGATCATGCGCGAGCCCGTCGGCGACCAGGGCTTCGGATTCGATCCCGTGATGTTCCTGCCCGCCTTCGGTTGCACCTTCGCGCAGCTGTCGCCCGAGGTGAAGAACGCGAACAGCCACCGGGGCCACGCGGCGCGGGCGATGGTCGAACTGATGCGCGATCGCTGGGCGCTGTCGAGCGCCGGCGCCACCCGCGCCTGACACCGTGAGCATCCCGATCCGGCACGCCGACGCCGCCCTCGCGGGCGCGCCACAGGCCAACGATGTGCTGCACATGATGCGGCCCGGCCCGCTGCAGCTGGCTGCGCTGCCGCCGCTGTCGCTCTACATCCACCTGCCGTGGTGCCTGCGCAAGTGTCCGTACTGCGACTTCAACTCGCACGAATCCAGGACTGGCGAGGCCGTCCCGGAACAGCGCTACATCGATGCCGTCATCGCAGACCTCGATGCCGCGCTGCCGCTGGTGTGGGGCCGGCCGGTGCACACCATCTTCATCGGCGGCGGCACCCCCAGCCTGTTCTCGCCCGAAGCCATCGACCGCCTGCTGGGCGACGTGCGCGCGCGCCTGAAAGTCGAGCCCGACTGCGAGGTCACCCTCGAAGCGAATCCGGGCACCTTCGAGCGCGACCGCTTCCGCGCCTTCCGTGCCGCCGGGGTCACCCGTCTGTCGGTGGGCGTGCAGAGCTTCGACGACGCGCACCTGAAGGCGATCGGCCGCGTGCACGACCGTGCCCAGGCCATCGCTGCGGTCGAAGAGGCCGCGAGCGCCTTCGACACCTTCAACCTCGACCTCATGTACGCGCTGCCGGGCCAGACGCTGCAAGGTCTGGATGCGGACCTCGACCAGGCGCTGGCGCTGCAACCGCCGCACCTGTCGATCTATCACCTCACCATCGAGCCCAACACCTTCTTCGCCAAGCACCCGCCCGCGCTGCCCGACGACGACATCGCCTACACGATGCTCGACCGCATCACCGAGCGCACGGCGACGGTGGGCCTGAACCGCTACGAAGTGTCGGCCTATGCGCGCGCCGGCCATGCCTGCGCCCACAACCTCAACTACTGGCAGTTCGGTGACTACCTCGGGCTGGGCGCGGGCGCGCACGGCAAGCTCAGCTTCGCGCACCGCATCGTGCGCCAGGTGCGCTTTCGCGACCCGCAGCGCTACATGGCCAACGCGATGGCCGGACAGGCCGTGGCGCAGAGCGAGGAGGTCGCGCTGGCCGATCTGCCCTTCGAGTTCATGCTCAATGCGCTGCGGCTGAAGGACGGCTTCACGCTCATGCAGTTCGCCGAACGCACGGGCCTGGCCATCAGCGCCATCCAGCGCCCGCTCGAAGAGGCCGAGCGCCTGGGCCTGCTGGCGCGCGACCTGCACCGCGTATGGCCGACCGAGCGGGGCTTCGATTTTCTGAGCGACCTGCAGGAACTCTTCCTTCCGCCGGCCGGCTGAACAAAAGTGCAATCGGGCGCTGGCGCAGGCGGGGCGGGCGCTGCGGCCAAAGTCGTCACGTTCGTTACCAATTGGGCTGCGCCGTCATCGGCCTAGAATCGGCGGCTCGGAGAGTTGGGTGAGCGGTTTAAACCAGCAGTCTTGAAAACTGCCGACGGGCAACCGTCCGTGAGTTCGAATCTCACACTCTCCGCCGGATGGTCAATAAAATCAATGAGTTATGAGGGTTTTTGTGGTTTGTCCCACAAAGATGCCCACAAAAAACATAGCCGCTGTGTCATTCATACTCCACCAAGTCTTAGTGGGCACGCAACGGCAGCTGTGGCGATGGCTGGCGGTATTGATGTAAACCTGTTGCGTTGCTGCGTGCGCGATTCGGAGATCCAGCCACATGGTGTTGGTCGATCAATGTGCGGAAGGCCTTGCCTAGTGCCGCCCCATCAGCGGCATTCAGCAGAATCGTGTCTGCGCAACTCCCGACGCTGGCTGAGACGCATACGCCTCCAGGCGGACATCCGTATGCAGGTGCGCCGCGGCGCGGTGCATGTCTTCGGCGCCGCCAGACTTCGCCCTGCTTTTGGGTCGCGAGCCGGCACGCATGACGGAAGCCCACGCGGCGATATTTGTTCACCGCCGCGTTGAGCACCATGGGAGCGACCCCTTCCACGTCCGCCGTTATCTCCTCCACTGAACGACGGCGTCAAGCGCGATGACGCCTTGGCCCGCTTTCCGAATCACGAGTGGGTTGAGATCGACCGACTCAAGTGCTTCAGAGAACTCTTCGCCAAATCGGCTGAGCGCGAGAATCGCGGCCTCAAGCGCGGCAATATCCAAGGGCGCTGATCCTCGGTAACCCGAAAACACTACGGAGGACTTCAGACCACTCACCATTTCTCGGGCCTCCGCTTGGCATAGCGGCAATCTTCGGACTGTCACGTCCGCAAGGAGTTCGGCTTGGATGCCTCCCATTCCAAAGACGGCGACGAGTCCGAACTGAGGGTCGCGGTGCAGGCCCAGGATGCACTCGAGGCCCCCGGAAATCATGGATGCCACCACCACGCCCTCGAACGGTCGTCCGGGCATGTGCGTCTCCCAGCGTTCGCACAACAAGCGGAACGCGGCCTGGACAGCGGCCTCATCCGTGACGCCCAGGATCACCCCGCCGATCTCCGTCTTGTGCTGAATGTCTGCGGACAACACCTTCATGACCACCGGAAAGCCAAGGTGTCGCGCGGCCTCAACAGCCTCCATGGCAGTTGCAGCGAGCGCGGCTGGCGGCGTTGCAATCCCATAGCGGCCCAGCAGCTGCATGGCCTCAAGCTCGTTCAGTGCACCTAAAACCGCGGGTGAGACAGCGCTGCGCACTGCGGCAGCCACCAGGGGTCGTTTCGCCGCAAAGTGACTTAGCGCAGCAATCGCATGCATGGCCGAAGATGGATCTTCGAAAGACGCACATCCCAGCGCGTCTAATGCCTGAGTGCGCTCTGACGTGCTCAGCGCGGAGAACACGACTGCTCGATCCGGAAATTCTCGGCGAAGCGTGACGGCAAGATCCTGCTGCAGCCGCCACCCCGCGTCCGTGCGCACGCCGTTGGCCAGGAAGACCAGCAGGCTGCCATAGCCCCCTTGGTCCAGCATGAGCCGAGCCGTCGAGCCGAGCAGTTCGGGCCTGTGCATGACTTGGGCGGTGATGTCGACGGGGTTCGCCGCCGAAGCAAAGGGGACTTGATCCAGCACCAGGTCCTGCGCGTCTTGTGGCATGGGCGGCATCGCGAGACCCAGCCGAGCCGCGTCGTCGGTCACGAGGGCGCCAACGCCGCCGGAGACGGTCAGTACTCCGACGGTCTGGTTGGACGGCCTCGGGAGTGTCGAGAGCGCATAGCCGGCGTTGAAGAGCTCCTCGATCGAACCTACTCGCCAGGCGCCGTACTGCTTCAGGACGGCATCGAATACCCGGTCATCTCCCGCCAGCGCCGCGCTATGCGAGCTGGCTGCTCTGGCGCCTCGTGCAGTGGCGCCGACCTTGATGACCACCACCGGTTTGCACGCGGCTTGCGCCGCTCGCAACGACCGGACGAAGCGGTCGCCGTCGCCACACCCCTCCATGTAGGCGAGGATGGCATCGGTGCGATCGTCGCCCGCCAGCCACTCGATGCAGTCGGCCACATGGAGGTCGGCCTCGTTACCGGTCGTGATCCAATGCGACAAACCAAGATCGCGTCTGCATGCCATGGCGTATGCGTAGCCGCCGAAGGCGCCGCTCTGGCTCACCATGGCTACGCTGCCCGCGCGTGCCTGAGCGCTCATCATGGCTGGGCTGAACGTCGCGTACACCGAGCGCGCGACGTTCACGTAGCCAAGGCAGTTGGGTCCAAGCAGGCGGATCCCGGCTTCCTGCAGCGCGCTCACGACGCGCCGCTGCAGCACGGCGCCAGCTTCGCCGATCTCCGCAAAGCCCGCCGAGAACATCACCACATTGCGCACCCGTGCCTGAATCGCATCAAGCACGGCCGCCTCGATCTGCTCCGCCGGCACCGCAAGAATGGCCAGATCAATTCCCGTTTGCGCTTCGCGCAGACTCGGCACACACTGCAGGCCGTCGATCTCGGCGCGGCCCGGGTTTACCAGGACGAGAGCGCCGCTGTAGCCGAAGTGCCTCTGGTAGTGCAGCGGGTAGGCGCCTATTTTTCCGGGTGTGCCCGATGCGCCCACGATGGCGATCGACCGGGGGGCGAAGAATCCGTCGAGAGAATGCGAGGCCATCGGCTTCAGTTGGCGGCGATGTGGTTGGTGGTGACCACCTGGCTCCAGAACTGGATGTCGGACTGGAGGATCTTCTGAAAGTCCGAGGGGCTGGTCGGCGTGGATGACCCGATGTTCAGCTGAGTCAGCCGCGCCCGCATGTCCGCGTCCTTGAGGATCGCGTTGATCTCGTGGTTGAGCCGCACGACGATCGCCTCGGGCGTCCGCGCGGCAACGAAGACACCGTGCCATCCGTTCGCGTCGAAGCGGTACCCCTGTTCGTTCATTGTCCGCACCTCGGGCAGCAATGGGCCTTTGACGGTCCCGATGGCACTCACAACCTTGATCGAGCCGCTTCGGATGAACGGCAGCGACGACACCGGGTCGACCACTGCCACCTTGACGGTGCCGGCCTGAAGGTCCTGCAGCATCTGGGGTATCGACTTGTAGGGAATGTGGCGCAGCTGGATGCCGGCCTGGTTCTCAATGGCGGCCATGGTCAGGTGGCCGGGAGAGCCGACACCCCACGAGGCATAGGCGAGCTCTTGCGGTCGCGCCTTGGCATAGCGAACGAATTGGTTCATGTCCGCGATGGGCATGTCCGCGGCGACGACCAGGTAGTTTGCCCCGACCCCGATCTGGGTGACAGGTTGCAGGTCCCGCTGCACATCGAACGGCAGGTCGGTCCGCAATGCCTGGTTCAGCGCGGTGCTCGATGCGCCGGTATAGAGCAGGGTGTAGCCGTCTGGCGCGGAGCGTGCAACCTCCGACACGGCGATGATGCCGTTGGCGCCGATCTTGTTTTCTACGATCACGGGCTGGCCTACAGCGCTGGAAAGCTTCTGGGCAATCTGCCGTGCAAGGATGTCGGGACCGCCGCCTGCGGCGCTGCTCACCACTATCTTGATCGGGCGCTCGGGCCATGGCCCGGCAGCCGCGGCCGCTGCGACCAGACCGAAAGCCAGCGACACAAGCAACGCGCGCGCCCGCTTGAACGTTTCCAGGTAGTTCATCGTTGTCTCCATCTGATTTTTTTGGCCTACAGAATGCATAAGGCCGTCCACAAGGACGGCCTGAAAATCATGCAGCCATCACGTCCAGCGGCCTGGCCACCGACTCGACGGTGCCGGAGCGAGCCGAAACAGGTGGCGCACCGGAAATGGTGACTCGGTGCCCGGTGCGCACCTGCGGGAAGTAGTCGAAGATAGCGTAGTGCTGCGTGCAGCGATTGTCCCAAAACGCGATGGAGTTCGCGCGCCAACGGAAGCGACAGTTGAACTTGGGTGACTCGATGTGGTGGAAGAGGAAATCCAGCAGCGCGTCGCTCTCCGGCCGCCGCATGCCCTTGATGTGGGTGGTGAAGCCCTTGTTCACGAACAGCACCTTGCGGCCCGTCGCGGGATGAACCGTCACCACCGGATGCTCCGATCGAGGAAAGCCCCCCTCCGGTACCTTGGCCTTGTAATGCCCGATGTAGGGTTTGCCGCCATCGTGCACCGCGGTCAGTGTTTCGAGGTAGGCTTGCATTGACGGCGAGAGCGCGTCGAGCGCCGCGTACATGCTGGCCCACATGGTGTCGCCGCCGACAGGCGGCACCACCTTGAGGTGCAGCATGCTGGCCATGGGCGGCGCGACGTCGCAGGTAATGTCGGAGTGCCAATCTTCTCCGGCCACCACCTTCGAGTTCTCGTCCGCATGGACGACGAGCAGCTCCGGGTGAACCGGGTGCCGCGCCCGTGCGATCGGATGCTGCTGGAGATTGCCGAACAGCCGCCCGACCCTCATGTGTTGCTCGAAGGTGACCTCCTGGTCGCGAAAGAAAATGACAAGGTTGTCGTGCAGCGCACGGGTCAGCTCGTCGAGAACTTCCCCGCGCGGCTCCTCGCGCAGATCGATGCCGTGGACTTCTGCTCCGATCGTCGGCGTGAGTTTGCGTACGTCCAGGTGGCGGTAATGGCTCATCAGGTCTCCTTGGGTGTTGCCGTTGCTGCGGAACCCGGCAATGTGATCCGGGCCGCTCGACGCCAGTTTTGAGCACAACCTGCCGAATGCCATCATCACTTTTGCGGCTGGGATATAACCAGAAGCTCATGCCCGGAGTCGATGGCCTATGAACTTTGAACGCTACGCACGCAGCTCGCTCAAGACGCGGCACCTCAAGCTGATCGACTCGCTTGCGCGTCACGGCAGCATCGGAGCCGTGGCCAAGGTCATGTTTGTGACGCAGCCGGCCGTCTCAAAGGCGCTCGCCGAGTTGGAGGAGGGCATCGGCATCCGCCTGTTTGAGCGGACGGCCGGTGGGGTGGTGCCTACGCCTGCAGGTGCGTGCCTCGTGTCGTATGCACGCAGGATCCTGGGGGAGATCGACCGCGCCGGCGATGCACTGGCAGCGATATCCGACGGCGTGTCCGAGACGGTGGTCGTGGGCGTCATGCCCGGGCCCGCACGGTCGATGATGGCGCAGTGTCTAAGCCGCGTGCGCTCGCTCGCGCCACACATCCGTCTTGTCGTTCGCGAAGCACCGATGCCTGCACTGCTGAGCTTGCTGCAGCAGGGCAAGATCGACTTGGCGATCGGTGCCGTCATGGACTCATCGTTGCCCGCTCACGCCTGGCTCGAAACACTCTATGAGGACACCATCGTGGTTTGCGCATCGCCGGCATTCAAGCCTGCCCGTCGGCGGTCTGATCTCTGGGCCGGGTTGTCCACCATGGAATGGATCCTTCCCCCGCGCCAAAACCTCCTGCGCTCGACTTTCGACGAATATCTTGAGCGACGCGCGTTGGGTCCGTTCCGCGCAGTCGTGGAAACCGCGTCGGTCGACGTGACGACCGGGCTGCTGGGATTGTCGACGGCGGCGACGGTCGTGCCACGACGCCTGGCCGAGCATTGTCAGCGCGCCGGGCTGTTGCGCATCCTCTTCGAACTCGAAGATGTGGGCATGCCCGTGTCGATCTGTGCGAGTCGTGAACCGGGCCCGGCCGCGGCGATCGTCGTCGGTGCCGCAAAGAGCGCTTCCCAGGGCGCCGTACGTGAAGTTCGTGATGGCTAGAAGGCAGATCGCCCAGGCGGCCGGTGCAGGTCGGTTGAGTGACGAACGGGGGTGATCGCTTTAACGTTTCCGACCGCGTGTTGGCGGGGCCCTGAATCGACGTCCATAGCGCTTGCGCACTCGCCTCACGGCACAAGCTTGGAGATTGCGCTTTGCGCTTCTGTCGCTACGACAGGCAGTTTGCAAGCGCACGTTGCGCCGGATCAAATTCGCGCGATTACTTTAGGAGCGCGGTGATGCCCGCATTGATGGCGAAGCCGCCCAATACCAGCCAGATGAAGAGCACGGCGGCGAGTGCGAGCGGCTTGATCCCGGCTTTGCGGATGGCCGAAACGTGCGTTGTCAGGCCAAGTCCAGCCATGGCCATGGCCAACAAAACGGTGTCGATGTCGATCATCTGCCTCACTGCTGCCTTGGGAAGCAGTGCAAGGGAGTTGAAACCGGCGACTGCCACGAAGCCGAGGGCAAACCACGGAATCACGACGCCGCGACGCGGTGATTCCGTCGCGCTGTTGATGCTGTCAACTCCTCCTGCGTGGCCGACACTCGTGCGGGAAAGATAGCCTGACAGGAGGATCAGGAAGGGCGCGAGCATGATCACGCGGACCATCTTGGCGATGACCGCGGCGTTCGTGGCTTGCTCGCCGACGGCACGGCCGGCCGCGAGCACCTGAGCGACCTCGTGGATGGTTGAGCCGGCGTAAATGCCGTACTCCGTCGGCGACAGGTCGAACAGCCTGTATTTGGCGACCAAGTGGTAAAGCAGCGGGTACAGGAAGATGGCCAGCGTGCCGAACACCACCACTGCGGCCACCGCAACCATCACCTGTTCGGCGCGTCCGCGAACCACTGGTTCTGCTGCCATGACCGCCGCCGCACCGCAAATCGAACTACCGGCTCCGATGAGCATCGCCGTCCGGCGGTCCAGGCCGAACACTCGCGTGCCGAAAAAGCAGGCGAGCCCGAAGGTACTGCATAACACGGCGGCGTCGATCGCGACCCCCGTCCAGCCCACATTCCCAATGTCCTGAAAGGTGAGACGCAGGCCATAGAGGATGACGCCCAAGCGCAGAAGAGTAGTTTTCGAAAGCTCAACGCCTGGACCAGCTATTGCACCAAGGCGGGGATACACGGTATTCCCCAGCACCATTCCCAGTCCGATGGCTACGGTCAATGCGCTGATGCCGTTCGATTCCAGCCAGCGGACTTTGCCCAACTGGACCGACGCGTACGCCAGTAGTCCCGTCAGCACAAGGCCGGGAGCAACTGTCCAGAGGCGGCGCATCGCACCGGACCGATGCGTGCCTTGTTGCGCCGAGATAACTGTTTGCATTGGGTCTCCATCACATGCTGCCGATACGTGGCTCTACTGTGAACCGAGAGCAAATACCTGCCAAACGGATACATCAGATATAACCTATCGAAAAAGCAGATAACCGGACAACCAATGCGATTGACGTTCCGTCAACTTCTGATCTTTTCCGCCGTAGCCGATGCCGGCAGCACCACCGCCGCAGGAGAGCGTGTCGCGCTCTCTCAGTCGGCAACGAGTAGTGCGCTGATCGAGCTGGAGAGTTTGCTCGGCGCACAACTGTTCGATCGCATCGGCAAGCGCTTGCTGCTGAATGACAACGGCCGGATGCTGCTTCCTCAGGCTAGGGCATTGCTCGACGGCGCTCGTGAGATCGAATGCCAGTTCGGGCTATCGAGCCCAGGAAAGAGTTCCGCGCCGCCGATCACACGACTTCGCGTCGGCGCCAGTACGACGATCGGCAACTATGTGTTGCCAGCGCTGGTCGCTGACTACCAAAGGGCATGGCCTGAGGCGCAGATTGACGTCGTCATCGGCAACACGCGCGACACCGCCGCATCCGTCAGTCGTCTCGAAGTGGATTTCGGTCTGATCGAAGGGCCTTGCCATGAGGCCGAGCTCCGTGTGGTGCCCTGGCTTCAGGACGAGTTGGTCATTGTGGCCGCACCGACGCATCAGTTGGTGCGGGCGGGGGGGCGGGCAGGTGTGCCGCTAAAAGCATTGCGCCATGCCCGTTGGCTGCTCCGGGAGCCGGGGTCTGGGACACGAGAAGCGGTGGAGCAACTGCTCCTGCCGCATCTGCACTACCTTGAAGGCGACATGCAGCCGGGCAGCACCGAGGCGATCAAGCAGGCGGCTGCGGAAGGCCTCGGCCTGGCCTGTCTGTCACTGGGTGCCGTGCAGGACCTCGTGACGCTTGGCAGACTGGTCGTGCTGCGCACTACGTTGCCCAGCCTGTCACGGCGCTTCTACCTTGTGCACCACCGGAAGAAACGGTTGTCCGCCAGTCTGCAAAGGTTCGTCGCGCACTGCGAGCGTCGTGCGTTGTTTGATGCCAAGCAGCCATAACGCCTAATCATGGTGGGGGTGCTCAGACAATGAGCAATTGGTGAAGGCATGTGTGCCAAGCGTGGCAAGTCAGGGCAGTGCAGTCAGGGCTGAGTGTTCGTGCACATGGGCGGTGGCCGTCCGCTCTGCAGCGATTGCGGCAGCCTGCTCCAGCCGAGTCGGTGACCGCTAAAGGTCAGGTCGCCGTCACCGAAGTGCGCGCCCAGCAGTCGCGGGATGCGGCAGGCAGCAGGCGGCAAGTCACTGCAGCTATGCAGACGGAGCAGGATTGAACTGCTCGTGAATCCGGCTGGCAATCATCACGTCAGACGCCCTTTAACCGAAGGAATCCGTGTCCGTTGCTTATCAAGCGGCCAAAATCGGCCGCTCATACCTTGCCCGTCGTGGGACGAGGGTGTTCCGTGGCCTTCCGGAGCGGAGCAGCGACGCGGGATCTAAGGAAGGTCTGGACAAGCCGGCTTGGCCCGCATGTTGGGAGCAGTGAACCGGCGCCTGACCGAAAAACGCGTCCTCGGGGGCGCGTCATTCGGCCTTTTCAGGCTTCTTGCTCACCTCACGCTGCTCTTGGACGCACTGCTCCCATCGCCGCCATCAACTGCTTGCGCACCATCCACAGATTCGACAGCGCAAACAAGGTGACCACATGGGCCGTGTTCTTGGCCAGACCGCGGAACCGGACCTTCACCAGACCGAACTGCCGCTTGATCACCCGAAACGGGTGCTCCACCTTCGC
>JAFEEH010000201.1 GCA_018241185.1 Pseudomonadota bacterium
GCGGGGCCAGGGGGCAGAGCTGAGGACGGACGGGCATGGGGCCCTCAGGGCGCAGAAGGGGCTGCTGATCACGACGGAAGCACGTCCCAACGCCCAGGCCCACATCACGGACATGGGGGAGACGGTGGCCCGGCTGACGGCGGCGCGGGACCTGCACGAGGGGCTGAGTGAGGCGGCGATGCAGGCCCGGGCGCACGAGGGCGGGGACTCGGATCAGGTCACGAAAGAGCTCAAGAGGCAGAACGAGGAGGTCAAGGGAACAAGCCAAGGCAACCGAGAACAGGGGCAGTTCCCGGAGTTCGAGACCCCGCACCTGACGATCGCCAGTCCGGCGGGGATCGAGGTGACGACGGCAGGCTCCACGCACATCGCGAGCAACGAGCACAACGCCATCACCAGCGGGGGGCACACGAGCATCGCGGCGGGCAAGAGCTTGCTGGTCAGTGCCAAGGAGGCGGTAAGGGTGGCGGCGTTCGAGAAGGGCATCCGGCTGGTGGCGGCAGCGGCCGACATCGATGTACAGGCACTGAAGGACAGCATCAACATCCTGGCCAAGCTGGAGATCAGGCAGGAAGCCAACCGGATCACCATCACCGCCAAGGAGGAGATCGTCATCAACGGCGGGACGAGCTACAGCCAGTGGAATGCTTTGGGGATCGTGCATGGCACCAATGGGCTGTGGCGCGAGCATGCGGCTACCCACAGCCTGATGGGGCCGGCGAGCAGCCCCGTCAATGTCCAAGGCTTCCCGAGCGCCTCCTTCTCCCGCTATGACGAAACCTTCAGGTTGCTGGACCCGGCAGGGCAGCCCATGCCTCACATCGACTACGAAATCACCGGGGCGCAGGACGACGGCCACGACGCCAAGACCTTGCAACACACCGGCGGCACGCCACGCATCAGTACGAAGGCGCCCGAAAAGCTGAGGTTCTCCCTGCCTTGGCCGGACATCGACGTGGACGGCAACGCGCAGACCGGCGGCCCGGACCAGGAAGGAAAGAGCAATTCATGACCGACGTCACCACCGTTGAAGCCACCACCAACGAGACGCCCGACAGCTGCGTGGACGTCCACTGCGACTGCCCGACGCTGTGGTCGATGGCACAGCAGTTCTGCTACGTGCGGCTATGCAATCGCAAGAACGGCAACGGCACGAAGGACTCGTACCGATTGATCAACAGCTTTGTCGTGCGGGCACGCCGCATCGCCGCAACCTACGCGCGCCTGTACCTGGAACAGGAGGAGCACAGTGATCCGAAGAAGAAGGGACGCTACTACTGGATGGCCCTGGGCGCCTTCGCCAGCAAGACCGTGGCGTGCTCACTGGAAGATGTGCGCGTGGACAACGCCGTGAGCGCGACGGTTCGTGCCGGGCTGGGCAAGGGCAATTTCTGGTTGTTCAATGACATCGCGGCCTGGCACTGGTACTACAACTTCAACCCTGGCTCCTTCGACCAGTGCGTCGGCCAGAGAGACGCCGCGACGTATGTGAGCAAGGTCAAGGCGCAGGTTCAGAAGCTGCCGTGGGCCGGCGATGCGCTATCGAAGATCGACAACTTGCGGGTGAAAGAGCAAGTGAGGAAAGGCTTTCAGCAGGTGAAGAGATTTGAGACGGCACCGAACGAAACCACGAGGCGCGATGCGCAGTTGGCCAATCTGATGGCATTGGCTGAACACGAGCAGGGGAACATCCTTCAGCCGCTGATCTACGACGACAAGGACTTTGCATGGTGGATCAAGGCACAGCGTGGGGCCTGGAAGGACACCGACCTGCTCGGAAAGGCAGTGGGTATACCTGCCAGCCTGATCAGCCCGAAGCTGAAGGTGGCCTTCGTCAGTGCCTGTGACACCGATCTGCCGGAGTTTTCGAACGTGGCGCCCGAGGGCACGAAGATGGAGGAGTTCGACGGCCGGATGAGATGGGTCGGCAAAGTGGCCGAACAATTTCATCAGCGCATGATCGATCACACCGGCAAGATGGAGGCGGAACTTGCCGTCATGGCGGGGTGGGTCGGCCTGCCGGACCTTGACATCTATCCCAACGAAAGCCCGGCACGCTGATGGATGTGCTGCGCCGAACCGTCTCGTGGTTGTTGGCGACGTGCATCGTCGTCATGGCTTCCGCATGCAACCCATCCGGTCAGTTTGATTCTTCGAGTACCCCCATGACCCAGAACATCTTTATTGAAGTGGGCGAGTCGCCCGAAGCGCTGCTCGGTCACTATGGCAAGGCCATCGATCTCAACGACAAGAACCCAGGCTCGAGGTTCTACAGCGTGGACTGGGAGCGTCCCCAGCTCGGCGTCGTCACTCTGAAGAACGGCGACGGCCAAGTCGCTTTTGATCTGGCGCTGGGTGTCATGGGTTCGTACAACGAGGACTACCCGCAGGAGGGCCTGTCGAGGTATAGCTTGTACCTTGGCCTTTCGGAAGCGGGAACCATGTCGCATGACCACGCTCGGCTGAAGTTCTACGAGATGCTTGCGAGGATTCAGGGTGCGGGCTGGAAGTGGTTGATTCATGATTTCGAGCCCCGGCTGAATGGAGGCGATGCCTTGCGCTATCAGCGTGAAACCAGTGCAGGTACGGCATCGCTTGATCCGAACTTTGAGCTTTCTATGGAAGACTGGATGAGGCTCGAGAACCGGTCGCCGTGGAAGTTCTACAAGGACGGCGTTTACATGGACATTCGTCTGTCCAGGGATGCAAAGCGCATGAAGGTCGACGAGCCCGGTGCCTACTTTGTGAGCATCTCGTTGGAGAGCTACGAAAGTTTCTGGCGCACGACCTTCAAGGAGCAAGATCGCGCACGCTGGCGCGAACTGCTGCCTGCGGCACGCGAACGCCAGCGGGCCACGCGTGCCGAAGCGGAGAACAAACTGCAGCACGAGGGCTACCACATCGACACGGACTATCAGAATCCGGACGAAGAATTCGATTCGGATGCGAAGGCGCTGCCGCTCGCGAGCAACCAGCCGACGTCCTCCGCCCCGATGCCGGGATTGCAGCCACCTTCATCCCTCAAGGAAAGGCTTGGTCGCTGGATCAAGGGGAATTGAGCGACGCGCCAATACGTCCTTGTCGTCAGGCCACCGCCATCCAATCCTTCAGCCGCTGATTTACGACGACAAGGACTTTGCGTGGTGGATCAAGGCACAGCGTGGGGCATGGAAGGACAAGGATGCGCTGGGCAAGGCAGTGGGCATCCCTGCCAGTCTGTTCAGCCCGAAATTGAAGGTGGCTTTTGTCAGTGCCTGTGACACCGATCTGGCCCAGTTCTCGAACGTGGCACCCGAGGGTACGAAGATGGAAGACTTCGACAGCCGGTTGAGATGGGTCGGCAAAGTGGCCGAACAATTTCATCAGCGCATGATCGATCACACCGCACCGATGGAGGAAGAGCTCACTGCCATGGCGGGGTGGGTCGGTCTGCCAGACCTTGACATCTATCCCAACGAAAGCTCGGCACGCTGATGGATGACCTGCGTCGAATCGTCAGGTGTTTTTTGGCGACATGCATCGTCGTCATGGCTTCCGCATGCAACCCATCTGATCAGATTGATTCTTCGAGTACCCCCATGATCCAGAACATCCTTATCGAAGTGGGTGAATTGCCCGAAGCGCTGCTCGGCCGCTATGGCAAGGCCATCGATCTCAATGACAAGAATCCAGGCTCGAGGTTCTACAGCGTGGACTGGGAGCGTCCCCGGCTTGGTGCCGTCACTCTGAAGAATGGCGACGGCCAAGTCGCTTTCGATCTGGCGCTGGGCGTCATGGGTTCGTACAACGAGGACTACCCAGAGGAGGGGCTGTCGAGGTATAGCTTGTACCTTGGCTTGTCGGAAACGGGAACCATGTCGCACGACCAAGCGCGGTTGAAGTTCTACGAGATGCTTGCGAGGATTCAGAAGGCAGGGTGGCAGCGATACCTCGATCACGAGGAGCCGAGACTGCAGGGCGCCGAATCCGTTCGTCGCTTGCTTCAGACGGGGATTTCCATGACCACCCTCGATCCTGGCTATGTCCCCACCTTCGAGGTGTGGATGATGCTCAAGGACCGCTCTTCGTGGCAGTTCTACAAGGATGGGGTCTACATGGACGTGTGGATGTCGAGGGATTCCAAACGCATGGACCCGAATCTGCCGGGGGCGTACTTCGTCAGCATTTCGCTAGAGAGCTACGCAAACAAATGGCGAACGCTCTTTGACGAAGCCGATCGACCGCGGTGGCGCGAGTTGTTGCTTGAAGAGAAGGCGAAGGCGTCGGCAGAGCGCGCCAAGACCGAGCAACAGCTTCAGGCCGAGGGCTACCACATCGACACGGGCTATCGCAATCCGGATGCAGAGCTCGATCTACGCACGAAGCCCGGAGCCGCGACCAACGACAAGCCGGTGTCGCCAGGCCTCGTGTCGACACCTCAGCCGCCGCCATCCCTGAAAGACAAGCTCGGCCGCTGGATCAAGGGCCAGTGAAGCGCGGTTCGTGTCTGGCCCGCCGCCAGCCAGGCAGCATCTTCAGTCGCTCTCCAAGCTGACCAGCGCGTCGCTGGCCGGGTTCAGACCCCGGCACCTGGCACGCCGGCGGCGCCATGGCCCCTGTTCCCGTCTGCGGCGGCCAAGCGGGAGGCGGGAGGCGGGTCAGCCGCGGACGTGGCCCCAGGGTGCGCCCATGCTGACCCGCTGAACGAAGTGGATCAGGCGCCGCCCCACACCTCCTGTGCCGTCTCGACCACCAGTCGCAATTTGGAGCGCTGCGCCTCCACGGCGATGTTGTTGCCGTGTACGGTGCTGGAGAAGCCGCATTGCGGCGAGAGCGCCAGCTGGTCGAGCGAGGCGTACTTGGCGGCCTCGTCGATGCGGCGCTTGAGCTCGTCCTTGTCTTCCATCTCGCCGAACTTGGTGGTCACGAGGCCCAGCACCACGGTCTTGCCGGGGGCCAGGTAGCGCAGCGGCTTGAAGTCGCCCGAGCGCGCGTCGTCGTATTCCATGAAGTAGGCGTCGAGGTTCATCTCCTTGAGCAGCGCCTCGGCCACCGGCTCGTAGTTGCCGGCTGCCGCGTGGGTGCTCTTGAAGTTGCCGCGGCACAGGTGCATGGCCAGCAGCATGCCCGGCGGCTTCTGTGCGACGACCTTGTTGATGAACTGCGCATAGCGGTGCGGCAGTTCGTTCGGGTCGTCGCCGCGCTGGCGGGCGGCCTCGCGCATCTTCTCATCGCACAGGTAGGCGAGGTTGGTGTCGTCCATCTGCACATAGGTGCAGCCGGCCGCGGCCAGCGAGCGCAACTCGTCGCCGTACGCCTTGGCCACGTCGTCGTAGAAGGCCGGATCGAGTTCGGGGTATGCCTCCTTGCTGATGCCGGCACGGCCGCCGCGGAAGTGCAGCATGGTGGGCGAGGGGATCGTCACCTTGGGCGTGCGGCCGGCCGAGACCTGACGCTTGAGGTACTCGAAGTCAGCGAGCTGGATGTTCTTCGCGTGCGTGACCTTGTCGATGACACGCATCACCGGGGGCGCAAGCTCCTCGGTGCCGTCGGGCTTGCGGATCGTGACGGGGATGTCCGTCTTCACGCCGCCGAGCTGCTCGAGGAAGTCGATGTGGAAGTAGGTGCGGCGGAACTCGCCGTCGGTGATGCTCTTGAGGCCGATGTCCTCCTGGAACTTCACGATCTCGGTGATGGCCTTGTCTTCCACCGTGCGCAGTTGCTCGGGCGTGATCTCGCCGCGGGCCTTCTGCTCGCGGGCCTCGAGCAGGTACTTGGGACGCAGGAAGCTGCCGACGTGGTCGTAGCGGGCGGGGAGCTGCATGAACGGGTCTCCTTGGGGTGCGGGGAACACGCCGTCGGCCCACAGAGGCGCGGCGCAAATTGATTCTTGAATGTAACTGGATTGCGGCGCTGGCGGCAGACCGCGCAGCCTGCCGCGCGGCTTCAGAGGTCCAGCACCAGCAGCGGCGTCTTCGCGCGCGAGCAGCAGGGCAGGAACTGGTCGCCCGCGGCCTTCTCCTCGTCGGTGAGGTAGACGTCGCGGTGGTCCGGCGTGCCCTCGAGCACGCGCGTGAGGCAGGTGCCGCACACGCCCTGCTCGCAGGCGGTCATCACCTCCACGCCGTGGGCACGCAGGGTCTCGACCACGCTGCGGTCCTTGGGCACGGCGTAGGTCTGCCCGCTGCTGGTGAGCTTGACCTGGAAGGGCTGGTCGCCCGAGGTGTCCTGCGCGGCGGCGGTGAAGTACTCGGTGTGCAGCTGGTTCGCCGGCCAGCCCTGGGCCTTGGCGACGCCCATCACGTGCTCGATGAAGCCGCCCGGCCCGCAGACGTAGACCTGGGTGCCCGGCTCGGGATGGGCCAGCAGCTCGGCCGCGCGCAGCTTCTGCGCGTCGTCGCCATCGTCGTGGTGGAAGTGCACGTTGTCGGCAAAGGGGCTGCTTGCGATCTCGTCGCGGAAGGCCGTGCGGGCCGCCGAGCGGGTGCAGTAGTGCATCTCGAAATCGGCGCCCCATGCAGCCAGCCGCTGGGCCATGCACAGGATGGGCGTGACGCCGATGCCGCCGGCCAGCAGCAGGCTGCGCGGCGCGTCGTGCAGCGGGAAGTGGTTGCGCGGCTCGCCGATGGTCAGCAGGTCGCCCTCGTTCACCTTCTCGTGCATGCCGGCCGAGCCGCCGCGCGATGCGGGCTCGCGCAGCACGGCGATGCGGTAGTGCCCGCGCGAGGCCGGGTCCGCGCCGTGGATGTTGCTCAGCGAATACTGCCGCACCGGCCCGCCGGGCACGTGCACGTCGATGTGCGAGCCGGCACCGAAGGCGGGCAGGGCGCCGCCGTCCGCACGCTCGAGCTCGAAGGCGCAGATGCCCTCGGCCACTTCGCGCTTGCGGCGAACGCGCACCTCGATCGTCATGCCGTGGCCTCCGCCGCGGGCTGGGTGGCGCGCTCGGCCGCCAGGATGCGGTCGATCACGCGGCGCGACTGCACGCCGCCGGCGTCGATGTTGAGCATCAGCAGGCGCCGGCCGGGGTGGGCCAGCAGCGAGCGCTGCTGCGCTTCGAGCACGGCGGTGTCTTCGGCAAACACCTTGCCCTGGTTCTCGCGGATCTGCGCGGTGAGCGCCTTGTCCTTGACGTTGAAGTTGCGCGCCATGCCCCAGAAGTACCAGTGCGAGGTCTCGGTCTCGGGCGTGATGAAGTCCACCACGATCGAATAGACCTTCTTGTCCTTGGGCGCGTGGTAGCCGCCGTGCCCGGCCAGCGCCACGCCGACCTCGATCATCACGTGGCTCGGCGGGGTGAAGCGGCAGACCTGCCAGCGGTCCACCGGCTGGTCGTCGGGCAGGCCGTTGCCGCGCAGGTTGGCGCGCCAGAAGGGCGGGGCCATCACGTTGTCCATGAAGCGGCTGGTCACCACCTGCTCGCCCTCGGTCTTCGTGTTGACCGGCGTCTCGTCGATCTCCTTCTGCCCGATGCTGGTGCTGTGCACGTAGTTCTCGTGCGTGAGGTCCATCAGGTTGTCGATCATGAGCCGGTAGTCGGCCTGGATGTGGTACAGCCCGCCGCCGTAGGCCCACTCGGGGTTCTCTGCCCATTCGAGGGCATGGATCTTCGCCGGGTCGGCCTGCTGCTGATCGCCGGGCCACACCCACACGAAGCCGTGGCGTTCGACCACGGCAAAACGTTTGATGCAGGGGAAGGCCTGCACGCGCTGGCCGGGCATCGCCACCGTCTTGCCTTCCTCGCCCATGACCAGGCCGTGGTAGCCGCAGACCAGCTGGCCTTCGCACACCTGGCCCAGCGACAGGGGCGCGCCCCGGTGCGGGCAGAAGTCTTCCAGCGCCACGGCCCGGCCATCACGGCCGCGGTAGAAGACCATCGCCTCGCCGCAAATGGTGCGGCCCAGCGGCTTGTCATCGATTTCGTCGGGGGTGCAGGCGACGTACCAGGTGTTCTTGGGAAACATCGTGTGGGCTCTCTGAAGGGGGAGTGCCATTATCGAAATGCGCCCAGTCAATGTATACAGCGAGACCAGAAAATCGCTCGAATATCAGGGTAAACGAGCATATATGCCGATAGGTCGGCAATGTCTGTATACATTTAGACTCGCCACATGCTCTCCGCCGATACCTCGCCCCTGCCCGAAGGCAGCTCGCAGGCCCTGCGTGCCCAACTGCAGCTGCGCGAGATGATCCTAGCCGGCGAGCTGGCGCCGGGCGACCGGGTCGGCGAGGTGGCCATCGTAGAGAAGCTCGGCATCTCGCGCACGCCCATCCGGGCAGCACTGGTCAAGCTGGAACAGGAGGGCCTGCTGGAAGCCCTGCCGCATGGCGGCTTCGCGGTCCGTTCCTTCTCCGAACGCGAAGTGGCCGACGCGATCGAGCTTCGCGGCACGCTGGAAGGCCTGATGGCACGCCTCGCCGCGGAGCGTGGCGTGTCGTCCGCGCTCATGGCCGACGCCGAGGCAGCGCTGGCCGAGATCGATGCCGCACTGGCGCGGCCGCAATTGGACGATGCCGAGTTCTCGCGCTACGTGCAGGCCAACGGGAGGTTCCACGCACTGCTGGGCCGCATGGCCGACAGCCGCGTGCTCTCCCGCGAACTCGAACGTGCAGTGCAACAGCCCTTCGCCTCGCCCTCGGCCTTCGTGGTGGTGCAGGCCCATTCGCCGCGCTCGCGCGACATGTTCTACGTGGCCCAGGACCAGCACCGCCGCGTGCTGGAGGCCATCGCCGCGCGCGAGGGCGCCCGTGCCGAGGCGCTGATGCGCGAGCACAGCCGCATCGCGCAGCGCAATCTGCGCGATGCGGTGCGCGGCAGCGGCGCTGGCGTGCTGCCGGGTGTGCAACTGATCCGCCGCCATGGCTAAGACCGGCCGCGGCCTGCTGCGCGATGATCGCGCAGCTATTCGAGTCATCGCGCACTCGCTGCCCCAGCGCGGTTGCGGCGCGGGTTTGCCCCCGCGGGCGCGCCGTTGCGATTGAACACAATATTCCGCTTTCGAATCGACCCGTCCCAAGGAGACACCCGCATGCAGCGTCGCCCCTTCCTCCAATTCGCCACCCTCGGCGCCATCGCACTGGCCGGTGCCGCCGCATCCCTGCCTGCGATGGCCCAGGCGAGCGGCCCCTTCAAGATCGGCCTGATCCTGCCCATGACGGGGCAACAGGCGTCCACCGGCCGCCAGATCGAGGCCGCCGCGCGGCTGTACATGGCGCAGAACGGCGACACCGTGGCCGGCCGCAAGGTCGAGCTGATCGTCAAGGACGACGTGGCCACGCCCGACGTCACCAAGCGCCTGGCGCAGGAACTGATCGTCAACGACAAGGTGAACGTGATCGCGGGCTTCGGCGTCACGCCGGCGGCGCTGGCCGCCGCACCGCTGGCCACCCAGGCCAAGGTGCCGCAGGTCGTCATGGCCGCCGCCACCTCGAGCATCACCGAAGCCTCGCCCTTCATCGTGCGTTCGAGCTTCACGCTGCCGCAGGTGTCTGTCGCCATGGGCGACTGGGCGCCGAAGAACGGCATCAAGTCGGTGGTCACGCTGGTGGCCGACTACGGCCCGGGCAACGACGCCGAGAAGTTCTTCACCGAGCGTTTCGCGCTCAACGGCGGCAAGGTGGTCGACAAGCTGCGCGTGCCGCTGCGCAACCCGGACTTCGCGCCCTTCCTTCAGAAGGTGCGTGACGCCAAGCCCGACGCCCTGTTCGTCTTCGTGCCCTCGGGCGCGGGCGCGGCGGTGATGAAGCAGTTCCTCGAGCGTGGCCTGGACAAGGCCGGCATCAAGCTCATCGCCACCGGCGACGTGACCGACGACGACCAGCTCAACGACATGGGCGACGGCGCGCTGGGCGTGGTCACCACCCACCACTACTCGGCGGCCCACCCGTCGGCCATGAACAAGAAGTTTGTCGAGGCCTTCGAGAAGGCCAACAAGGGCATGCGCCCGAACTTCATGGCCGTCGGCGGCTATGACGGCATGCGCATCATCTACGAGGCCCTGAAGGCCACGGGCGGCAAGGGCGACGGCCCGGCGCTGCTCGAGAAGATGAAGGGCCAGGTCTTCGAAAGCCCGCGCGGCCAGGTCCTCATCGACGCCCAGACGCGCGACATCGTGCAGGACGTGTACCTGCGCAAGGTCGAGAAGAAGGACGGCAAGCTCTACAACGTCGAGTTCGACGTCCTCAAGGCCGTGAAGGACCCCGGCAAGGCGAAGTAAATACGGGATCGGACTTCCGGACGCAGAGGACGCAGAAACTACGCAGAGGACGCGAAAGGACAGCCGAGAAATTCTTTGGTTTCCTTTTGCGTCCTCTGCGAAACCTTGGCGTCCTCTGCGTCCGGTAGTCCGCATTCAGCATGCTCACCATTCTTTTCGACGGCATCGCCTACGGCATGCTGCTTTTCGTGCTCGCGGTCGGCCTGGCCGTGACGCTGGGGCTGATGAATTTCATCAACCTGGCGCACGGGGCCTTCGCCATGGCGGGCGGGTACATCACTGTGTTCGCGATGCAGAAGGCGGGCCTGCCGTTCCTGGCCTGCCTGCCGCTCGCCTTCGTCGGCGTGGCGCTGATCGGCGCGCTGCTGGAACGCACGCTCTACCGCCCCATGTACGGCAAACCGCACCTGGATCAGGTGCTGTTCTCCATCGGGCTGGCCTTCATGGCGGTGGCGGGGCTGGACTACTTCGTCGGCTCCTCGCAGCAGAACATCCAGCTGCCCGAGTGGCTGCGCGGGCGCACCGAGATCGGTGACGGCGCGCTGCTGCTGGGCATGGGGCACTACCGGCTGTTCATCATCGCGGTGTGCGCGGTGCTCACGGTGGTGCTGCAGTTCATCCTCGCGCGCACGCGCTTCGGCAGCCGGCTGCGCGCCGCCGTCGACGACCCGCGCGTGGCCTCGGGGCTGGGCATCAACGTCAACGTCGTGTTCCTGCTGACTTTCGCTGTGGGCTCGGGGCTGGCGGGTCTGGGCGGTGCGCTGGGCGCCGAGATCCTGGGATTGGATCCGACCTTCCCCCTCAAGTACATGATCTATTTCCTGATCGTGGTTTCGGTGGGCGGCACTTCGTCGATCACCGGGCCGCTGCTGGCGGCGCTGCTGCTGGGCATCGCCGACGTGGCGGGCAAGTATTACATCCCGAAGATGGGCGCGTTCACCGTCTACCTGCTGATGATCCTGATCCTGATGTGGCGCCCGCAGGGCCTGTTCACGCGAAAGGGCGCGCGATGAACGGCGGCCACGATTGGCAGCAGCCTCTGCTGCGCAAGCAGCGCTGGCGCTGGTGGGAGTTCGTGCTGTGGGCCGGCGCCTTCGCGCTGCCGCTGCTCACGCCCTCGCATTCGCTCATGGTCAACGAGATCGCGATCGTCGCCCTGTTCGCGATGTCGCTCGATCTGATCCTCGGCTACACCGGCATCGTCTCGCTGGGCCATGCCGCCTTCTTCGGATTCGGCGCGTACGCCGCGGCGCTGTTCGCCAAGCTGGTCATGCCCGACCCGACCGTCGGGCTGGTGTTCGCCATCGTGCTGTGCGCGGTGCTGGGTGCGGTGGCCAGCGTCACCATCCTGCGCGGCACCGACCTCACGCGGCTCATGGTCACATTGGGCACGGCGCTGCTGCTGCTGGAACTGGCCAACAAGCTCGACTGGCTCACCGGCGGTGCCGACGGGCTGCAGGGCGTGGTGATGGGGCCGGTGCTGGGGATGTTCGAATTCGACCTCTTCGGTCGCACGGCCGCGTGGTATTCGCTGACCGTGTTGCTGCTGCTGTTCCTGCTGATGCGTCGCATCGTGCATTCGCCCTTCGGTGCCACGCTCAAGGCGATCCGCGACAACCGTCTGCGCGCCATGGCCATCGGCGTGCCGGTGGCGTCACGGATGGTCACCATCTACACCGTCGCGGCGGCCATCGCGGGGGCGGCCGGTGCGCTGCTGGCGCAGACCACCGGCTTCGCCTCGCTCGACGTGCTGGCCTTCGACCGTTCGGCCGACGTGCTGCTGATGCTGGTCATCGGCGGCGTGGGCTGGCTCTACGGCGGCGTGGCCGGCGCCATCGTGTTCAAGCTGCTGCAGGACTGGCTCTCGGCCGTCACGCCGCAGTACTGGATGTTCTGGATCGGCCTCATCCTCGTGCTGCTGGTGCTGGTGGGCCGCGACCGGCTGCTCAAGCCGTGGGCCTGGTTCGGGAGGAAGTCCGCATGAGCGCCGATGTCGTGCTCCAGGCCGACGGCCTCGTCATGCGTTTCGGCGGTATCACCGCCACCAACGACGTGTCGTTGCAACTGCGCCGCGGCGCGCGCCATGCGCTCATCGGCCCCAACGGCGCCGGCAAGACCACGCTCATCAACCTGCTGACCGGCGTGCTCCTGCCTACCGCGGGCCGCATCGCGCTGCTGGGCGAGGACATCACCCGCCTGGCGCCGCACCAGCGCGTGAGCCGGGGCCTGGTGCGCACCTTCCAGATCAACCAGCTGTTCGACTCGATGACGCCGCTGGAGACGCTGGCACTCGTCGTGTCGCAGCAGAAAGGCCTGTCCGGCCAATGGTGGCGGGCGCTGGGTGCGACGAAATCCGTCGCAGACCGGGCCGGCGAGTTGCTGGAACAGTTCCACCTGGCCGACGTGGCGCAGCAGCGTGTGCAGCACCTGGCCTACGGCAAGCGCCGCCTGCTGGAAATCGCCATCGCGCTGGCCTGCGAGCCCAAGGTGCTCCTGCTCGACGAGCCCGTGGCCGGCGTGCCCGCGGGCGAGCGCGAGGAACTGCTGCAGACCGTGGCCGCGCTGCCGGCCGACGTGTCGGTGCTGCTCATCGAACACGACATGGACCTGGTCTTCGCCTTCGCCGACCGCATGACGGTGCTGGTCAACGGCACGCTGCTGACCGAGGGCGACCCCGAGGCCATCGCCGCCGACCCGCGCGTGCGCGAGGTCTACCTGGGACACGGCACGGAGGCGAACCATGGCTGACCTGCTGCGCGTCGAACAATTGCGCGCCGGCTACGGCGAGGCCGTGGTGATCGACGGCGTGTCGCTCACGGTGGCCGAGGGCCAGACCCTGGCGCTGCTGGGTCGCAACGGCACCGGCAAGACCACGCTCATCAACACGCTGGCCGGCGCGACGCGCCAGCACGGCGGCAGCATCGTACTGGGCGGCACGCGGCTCGACCGGCTGGCGCCGCACCAGCGCGCCGCGGCCGGCATCGGCTGGGTGCCCCAGGAGCGCAACATCTTCAAGTCGCTCACCGTCCACGAAAACCTCACGGCCGTGGCGCGGGCCGGCCGCTGGACGCCCGCGCGCGCCTACGAGATGTTCCCGCGCCTGGCCGAACGCAAGGGCAACCTCGGCACGCAGCTGTCGGGCGGCGAACAGCAGATGCTCGCCGTGGCGCGCGCGCTGGTGGTCAACCCGCGCCTGCTGCTGCTCGACGAGCCGCTCGAGGGCCTGGCGCCCATCATCGTGGAGGAACTGCTGCGCGCGATCCGCCGCATCACGCAGGACGAGGGGCTGTCGGCCATCATCGTGGAGCAGCACCCGCAGGCGATCCTCGCGATCTCCGACGAGGCCGTGGTGCTCGACCACGGTGCCGTGGTGCACCGCGACCGCGCCGATGCGCTGGCCGCGCAGCCCGAGGTGCTGGACCGGCTGCTGGGTGTGGCGCGCTGAGCGTTGCTATCGTTTGCATAGCGGCTCGCGCAGGCCGGGCGGGCGTTGCGGGCCGATTCGGTCTGCAATTGCTCGTGTGGCCGGGCGCGCTGGCGTCGATCGCCGGGGGGGCGTGGTGTTTTCTTAGCCGGCGGTGAGGTCGGGTCCGGCCCTGTCATCCGCGGATGCCACGGGCCCGTTCATCGGGAGCGCAGTCCGCGCATCAGGGCTTTTCTCCCACCACCGCTTGAAAGAACACCATGAAGACCAGGCACCTCGCTCTCGCACTCAGCGTTCTCTTCGGAGCCTCGCTGCTCGCGCCCTCCATCGCGTCGGCGGCGCCGCACCATCGCAAGCCGTACAAGGTCTGCAAGATCGACCGGCACCACCATCGCGTGTGCCACTGGGTGCGCTGAACTGCCTCCCGGGTGCGATCACGACAACCCGCTTCGGCGGGTTTTTCTTTGGGTGCTGGCGCCCTTCGTGTGCGGGCGGGACGGGGTGGGCGACGGGGCCGTCGCCAGGCGTCCTGCCGCCTCCAGATGTTCGACCAGCAGCCGCGCGGCCGGTGACAGCGCGGCCTGGTCCCTAAAGCAGATCACGAGCCGGCGCTGCGCCCACGGGTCCGACAGCGGCACCACCTCCACATGGAAGCTGGGCGCCAGCGGCTCGGCCACCTCCCGCGGCATCACCGCGATGCCCAGCCCCGCCCGGACGCAGCGCAGCGAGGCATCGAAGGTCGACACCACCGCACGATAGTGCAGCGGCCGGCCCACGATGGCCGCAGCGCGCGCCAGCAGGCTGTGCACGGCCGTGGTGCCGGGCAGGCCAATGTGCTCGTCGCCCAGCGTGTCCTCGAAGCGGCATTGCGGGCGCAGCGCCAGCGGATGGCCGGGCGGCGTGATGATCGCGAGCTGGTCGTGCCGGTAGGTGCGCGTCTGCAGCCCGTCGAGGTCGGCCGCGTCCCAGCACACACCCAGGCTGGCCGAGCCCTCGCGGATGGCGCGCACCAGGTCGCGGCTCAGGGACTCCTCGATGTCGACGCGAATCTCGCGGTGCTCCGGCTCCTGCAGGAAGCGCGCGATGTCGTCGGGCAGGAACTCGGCCATGGTCGACACCGTGGCCAGCATGCGCACGAGCCCCTTGATGCCGCTGCCGTAAGCCGCCATGTCGCGCGCCACCCGGTCGGCGCCGGCCAGCATGCCGCGCGCGTGCTCCAGCAGGATCTCGCCGGCCGGCGTCGGCACCACGCCGCGGCGGCGACGCTCGAAGAGCTGGGCGCCCACGGTGGCCTCCAGCTGGGCGAGGCGCTTGCTGATGGCCGAGGCCACGATGTGCTGCTGCTCGCCCGCGCGGGCGATGTTGCGGGTTTCGCAGACGGCGACGAAAAGCCGCAGGCTGGTCAGGTCCAGGTCACGCATGACGTTCCGAGTCGGAATGTTGAAGCTGCCAGATTAGCGCTTTTGCATCCGGGACGGAATGTCTAAAGTGAGCCCATCGAGCCACCCGACGGTGGCCCAGGAGACAACGAGCCATGAACACCCCCCCATCGCCCGCCGCACGCGCGCTGCCACGCAGCGCCGTGGTCCGTGAGGTCGGCCTGCGCGACGGCCTGCAGAGCATCGCCACCGTCCTGGCCACCGAGCACAAGCGCGACTGGATCCGTACCGCCCACGCGGCCGGCCAGCGCGAGATCGAGGTCGGCTCCTTCGTGCCGGCGCGACTGCTGCCGCAGCTGGCGGACACGGCCGAGCTGGTCGCCTTCGCGAAGACGCTGCCCGGGCTGTTCGTCTCGGTGCTGGTGCCCAACCTGCGCGGCGCCGAAGCCGCCATCGCCGCCGAGGCCGACCTCATGATCGTGCCGCTCTCGGCCAGCCATGCCCACAGCCTGGCCAACCTGCGCAAGACGCCCGACGAGGTGGTGGCCGAGGTGGCGCGGATCCGCGCGGCACGCGATGCGGCCGGCAGCCGCACCCTGATCGAGGGCGGCGTCGGCACGGCCTTCGGCTGCACGCTGCAGGGTGCCGTGGACGCCGACGAGGTGCTGCGCCTGATGCAGGCGCTGCTCGATGCCGGCGCCGACCGCGTGAGCCTGGCCGACACCGTGGGCTATGCCGATCCGGCGATGGTGCGCAGCCTCTTCGAGCGGGCGGAGCGGATCGCCGGCGAGCGCTTCTGGTGCGGCCACTTCCACGACACGCGCGGGCTGGGCCTGGCGAATGTGTATGCCGCCCTGGAAGTGGGCGTGACGCGCTTCGACGCCTGCCTGGCCGGCATCGGCGGCTGCCCGCATGCCCCGGGCGCCAGTGGCAACGTCTCGACCGAAGACCTGGCCTACATGCTCGGCAGCATGGGCATCGCCACCGGCCTGGACATCGACGCGCTGCTGGCGCTGCGCCAGCGCGTGGCCGGCTGGCTCGCGGGCGAGACGCTGCACGGCACGCTGTGGCGGGCCGGGTTGCCGAAGACCTTCTCGGCGCCCCGCGCGCCGGTGGCTGCCTAGCCATTTGCTACAGATTTCATAGCTGCTCGCGCAATACCCGCGGGCGCCGCGGGCCGATTTGGCTCGAAAAATCCTTCCACGCTCCTGCTCCACCTGCCATGAACGAAGACAACCCCCTGCCGCTCGCCGGCGTCCGCGTGCTCGAGTTCACCCACATGGTGATGGGCCCCACCTGCGGGATGATCCTGGCCGACCTCGGCGCCGAAGTGATCAAGGTCGAGCCGCCCGGCGGCGACAAGACGCGCCGCCTGCCGGGCCTGGGCATCGGCTTCTTCCGCAGCTTCAACCGCAACAAGAAGAGCGTCGTCATCGACATCTCGACCGACGAGGGCGCGGCCACCGCCGCGGAGCTCGCGCGCCAGTGCGACGTGGTGATCGAGAACTTCCGCCCCGGCCTGATGCGCGAACGCGGGCTGGACTACGAGACGCTCAGCCGCGAGGCGCCGCGGCTCGTCTACGCGTCGCACAAGGGCTTCCTGCCCGGCCCGTACGAGAAGCGCCTCGCGCTCGACGAGGTGGTGCAGATGATGGGCGGCCTGTCGTACATGACCGGGCCCGAGGGCCGGCCACTGCGTGCAGGCACCTCGGTCAACGACATCATGGGCGGCATGTTCGGCGCCATCGGCATCCTGGCGGCGTTGCGCGAGCGTGATCGCACAGGGCGCGGCCAGGAAGTGCAGAGCGCGCTTTTCGAGAACTGCGTGTTCCTCAGTTCGCAGCACATGCAGCAGTTCGCGATGACCGGCGAGGCCCCGCCGCCCATGCCTTCGCGCGTGTCGGCCTGGAGCGTGTACGACGTGTTCACACTCGCGGACGGCGAGCAGCTTTTCATCGGCGCGGTGAGCGACAAGCAGTTCCTCACCCTGTGCCGGGTGCTGGAGGCGCCGGAGCTGGCGGCCGATCCGCAACTGGCCGACAACGCGAAGCGCGTGGCCGTGCGGCCGCAACTGCTGCAGCGCCTGGGCGCCATCCTGTCGCAGCACCGCGTGGCCGAGCTCACGCCCAGGCTCGAAGCCGCCGGCATCCCCTACGCACCGATCGTTCGGCCCGACCAGCTCATGGACGATCCGCACCTGCGCCAGAGCGGCGGCCTGGTGCCGATGCAGAACGAGGAGGGCGGTCAGAGCGAAGCCGTGCTGCTGCCCCTGCTGCTGAACGGCCGCCGCCCCGGCGTGCGCCTTGCGCTGCCGCGCGTGGGCGAGCACACCGAAGAGATCCTGGCCGGCCTGCGCCTGCCGGCCGACGCCTGACGCGTAGACACGCGCGCGAATCGATCCAAGACAACGAAGACGGAGACAAACGATGAACCCCATTTCCCGCCCCTCCCGCTTGCAGCCCTCGCGCCGCCAGGTGCTGTGCTTCGGCGCGGCCACGCTCGGCGCCGCGGCCCTGCCGCGCATTGCCAAAGCACAGAACGACAAGCCGATCCGCATCGTGCTGCCCATCAGCGCGGGCTCGGGCGTCGACACCATCGCGCGTGCCGCCGCGCCCGCGTTGGGCAAGGCCTTCGGCCAGCCGGTGGTGATCGAGAACCTGCCAGGCGCCGGCGGCATCACCGGCGCGGCGGTGGTCGCCAAGGCGGCACCGGATGGACTGACGCTGGGCATGGTGTCGAACAACCACGTCATCAACCCGGCGGTCTACCGGAAGATGCCCTTCGACGCGATCGCCGACTTCACGCCGATCAGCATCGTCGGTGCCACCCCGCTCGTGTTGCTGGTCAACCCCAAGGTCCCGGCGAAGAACGTGAAGGAACTCGTGGCGCTGCTCAGGGCGAAGCCCGACGGCTACAACTACGCCTCGTCGGGCAACGGCACCATCATCCACCTGGCGGGCGAGATGTTCATGGAAGAAGCCGGCGTGAAGGCGCGCCACATCCCCTACAAGGGCACTGGCCCCATGGTGACCGACCTGCTCGGCGGCCAGGTCGAGATCGGCGTCGTCGCGCTGCCGGCGGTGCAGCAGCACATCAAGAGCGGCGCGCTGCGCGCCATCGGCCTGTGCGGCCCGGCGCGCTCGCCGGCCGCGCCCGACATCCCCACCATCGCCGAGCAGGGCCTGCCCAACTACAGCGTCGAAGGGTGGTTCGCGGTGGTCGGCCCGGCCCGGCTGCCGGCCGCGGAGGTCAAGCGCGCGCACGACGCCATCGTCGCGGCCTTCGCCGCGCCCGACGTGGTCGAGGCGATGGCCAGGCAGGGCAACATCATCCAGCCCACCACACCCGACCAGGCGGCGAAATACTTCCGCAGCGAAGCGGCGCGCTACGCGGCGCTGGTGAAGAAGGCGAACGTCGTCCTGGAGTGAGCCTGTCGGGGAACTGGTAGCACTGTGTAAAGAAGCCGGGCGCCGACAGCTCGCGGGCACGGTTGGTGCACAGTCGGGGTTGCTTCCCAACGCCGAGTTCCATGGCGACCCTCTGCCCCCAATGCGGCCACCGCAACCGCGATGGCGCCCTCATCTGTTCGCACTGTTCCGCCCGCCTGGGCGCCGAGCCGACGGCCAGCACATCCTTCGGCGCGCTCGACGCGGGTCGTGCGGTGCCCGCATCGCCGCTGGACGACCTGCGGGTCGACTCCGACGCGGCGCCGCTGCACCGGGCGACGCGCGATGCGTCCGATCGGCGCGGCCGCCAGGGCCGGCGCGAGCGCAGTGAGCGCAGCGAGGCGCGCACCGGCTGGATCGTCGCGGCGCTGAGCTTCTTCGGCGTGCTGGCGGCCGCCGGGGCGTACTGGTGGAGCACCGAGCAGGGGCCGACGCAGACGCCTGTGCGCGATGCCGCGGCGGCAGCACCTGTCGCACCTGGGCCCGCCCCTGTGCCCACACCCGCACCTGCACCGACGGCAGCAGACGAGACGCCGCCGCCGGCGCCCGTGGCTCGGACGCCATCGGCATCCCCTGCCGCGCCGACCGCCTTGCCATCGCCCGTGCGTCCATCGGCCCCGTCTTCGACGACCCGTGTCGCCACGGCCCCGCCCGCGGCATCGCGGGCCGGGGCGGAGACACCACGCCGCCCTGCCATGCCCGATCGGCCGCGCCGCGCATCGGCGGAAGACGGCACCGCAACTGCAGGTCGTCCCGCGTCCCCCGTCCCCGACATTGACGCCATGCCCGAGGCGCCGGTGGGTCGGGAGGCCACCAACACCTCCGCCCCCAACTACTCGGACCCCGGGCCGCCCGTGGTGGCAGGGCCGGGCCCGCGCTACCAGACGGCGCCAGCGGCGGCGGCGGACCCGAATGCGCCCGCCATGCCTGCGGTCGTCGGTGGTGACCCGGGACCACCGCGCGCTGTCGGACCCGGGCCGCGTTATGACGGCGGCCTGCCGGGCGCGAGGGCGCGGCCCTGACCGGCCAGTGGTACCGATCTGCTCCTGAATTCATAGCTGCCCACGCCCGCTGGACGGGCGCTGCAGCCACTTTTGGCTTAAGACCGGTTGGCGAGCCGCCGCTTACCAGCGCACCTTCACCCCCAGGCTGCCGTTGACGCCGCTCTTGGTGCGCGCATCCCCGCCCGAGGCCCACAGCTTGCCCAGCTCGCCGTACAGGCTGGTGCTCTGGCTCAGCTGCCAGGTCGCGCCCAGCGCCACCTCGCTGCTCGTGCCACCCGTCCTCGTCAGGATCGGCGTGCTGGCCGCCGGCCCGATGAAGCTGGTGGTGTCCGTGCCGCTGCTGCGCTTGTAGACGTTCACCCGGGCGTAGGGCTGCAGGGTGCCCATGCCGGTCTGGAACTCGCCCTTGATGCGCACGCCGGCGCGGGCCATCCAGCCGCCATCGGTGTTCTGGTGCACCCAGGCGCCGGTGATGCTGGTGTCGTCCAGGCTCAGGCGCTGGTGCACCAGTTGCAGCTGGGGCTCGATGGTCCAGTTCGGGGCGATATTGAACGCCTGGCCGACTTCGATGGAGGCCAGCAGGCTGTCGCCCTTGCCGCTGCCGGAGAAGGCCAGCGTGGGGTTCACGGTGTAGCGGTGGCGCCCCGCCTGCAGCACGCCGTCCACGTACAGGCCGGAGTCGTTCTTCCAGGTGGCGTAGGCGCCCAGGTACTGGCTGCGCAGGTCGTTGGAGCCTGCGGCGTAGTTCACCACGCCACGGGCGAAGCCGGTGACGCTCATGTCGCCCTCGAGCCGGCCGACGTAGACGCCCGTCCTCCAGTTGGCGTTGGCCCACAGGTCGGTGCCGGCCTGGAAGCCGGTCAGGCGGCCTTTGCTGGTGGGGCTGACGGTGCCCGACTGCTGGATGTCGCGGTCGATGCTGATCACGCGGCCCCAGGCCTGGCGTTCGTTGCCCTTGTTGGGGCCCGCGGCGCCCGCGACACCGCCGCTCTCGTCGCCGATGCGCTGGTGCATGTTGCCCAGCATGGCCCAGTTGGCCTGGCGGAACTGCTCGGGCAGCGCGGCGTACAGCGGCACCTCGACGCGATAGGTCGGCACGGTCACGGTGGGGGTGGAAGGCGTGCCACCGCCGTCGCCGCCACCGTTGCCACCGTTGCCACCGCCGCCTCCGCCCCCACCGCCGTTGCCCCCGCCATCGCCGGGCGGCGTCACGGTGGTGCTGGAACGCAGGAACCAGTTCTCGCCCGCCCCGCTGGCATCGGCCGCGTACAGGCGGTATTCGAAGGCACCGGCGTCCACGTGGCCGCCCACGAGGCTGAAGGCGCTCTTGGTGGTCTGCGCGGTGGTGGTGGCGCCGTTGGTGGCGCTGATGACCTCGATGCCGTTGCCGGTGGTCAGCGCGCCCAGCCCGCCCAGGTTGGTGACCTGGACGTTGGTGGTGCCGCTGGCGACCGCGCTCGGGCCGTTGAGGACCAGCCGGTCGCTCACGCTCGCGCTGTCGCCCAGCGCCGTGCCCAGCGACAGCAGGCCGCCGTTGCCGACCCACGGGCCGTTGACGGTGAGCGTGGTGCCCGGCGCACTGCCCAGCAGGGACACGGTGCCGCTGTTGGCCATCGACGCGACGGTCTGGCTGTGGCCCGCCAGGTCGAGCACTGCGCCGCTCGCCACCGTGTAGGCGCTTGCAGGGGCAAAAGTATTGGCGGCGCCCGCCTGCAGCGTGCCGCCGCCGACGGTGGTGGCACCGGTGTAGCTGTTGGCACCGCTGAGCTTCAGGGTGCCGGGGCCGTATTTCTCGAGCTTGCCGCCCACGGCGTTCGGACCACTCAGCGCAGCGGCCGAGGCGCCATCGGAGATCGTTCCGGAGAAGTCGCCGGCGCCGACACGCAGCGTGCCTGCACCCAGCCCGACGGAGCCGTTGCCCTGCAGCGCGCCGATGGTTTCGGAGATAGGCGCCGCGCTGCTGTAGAGCGCGAACCCTTCGACCGGGACCGTCGTCCCGGCGAGCGGCGTCGCATGGCCGGTGCTGTTGACCGTGACCGTGGCGCCGTCGGCGATCTGCTCGCTGCCCGCGACCAGGGTCGACGCCGTGCCGTTGACGGTGAGGTCGCCCGGGACGGCCGTTGCGCCGCCGCTCTTGGACAGCATCAGGGTCGCGTTGCCCTGCACCGTCGTCGGGCCGGCGTAGCTGTTGCTGGCGCCACCGAAGAGATTGAAGGTGTTGGCACCGCTGCCGGTGGCGTCGAAGGTGAGGCCCTGCCCACCGCTGATCGTGCCGCCGAAACCGAAGGTGCTTTCGCCGGCGGAGGTGCCGTTGACGCGCACCGGCCCGTTCAGGGCCACGTTGCCGTTCAAGGTCAGGCTGGCGCTTCCTGGTGCCGTGGTGAGCATGTCGAAGCCGCCGTTCGCCACCACGGCGTTGGCGAGCGTCGTGGCCGCCAGGCCGGTGCCCAGCGTCCCCCCATTGACCGTCAGCGCGCCGGAGCCCAGCGCACTGTCATTGTTGGCCAGCAGGGTGCCCGCGTTGAGCGTCGTTCCACCTGAATAGGTGTTGGCACCGCTCAGCGTGAGCGTGCCGGGACCGTACTTGACGATCTTGCCGCCGGTGCCCGACGCGACGCCGGTGGCCGGGTGCGTCACCGACGGATCGGCGATCACGCCGCTGAAGTCGCCGGCGCCCACCGCCAGGGTGCTCGAGCCCAGGCCGATGGTGCCGTTGCCGTTGAGGGTGCCGATGGTCTCGGTGAGGCCCGGCGCGTAGAACAGCAGGCCCGGCAGCGGCCCGGCGAAGCCCTGCTTGATGCCGCCCGCACTGTTGACGGTGACGGTGGCGGTGTCGGCGATCTGCTCGCTCTGTTCGACGCCCACGGTGGACGTGCCCTCGACCAGCAGGTCACCGGCGATGGACGTGGCCCCGCCGGTACGGCGCAGCGCGAGCACCGCGTTGCCGCGCACGGTGGTGAGGCCGGTATAGGTGTTGGAAGCCGATCCGATGAAGTCGACGTCGCCCCACTCCGGCGCGGGCTGGTTCGACTCGATGGTCAGGCCCGAATTGCCCGAGATGGCACCGGAGATGCTCAGCAGGTAACTGACCGAACTGGGCGGCATCTGGAAGCTGATCGTCGGCGTGTTGGCAAGGGACACGTTTCCGGCCCAGGTCATGCCGTATTCGGGCGACGACGGCGTGCCGTTCGGATCGAGCGGATCGATGACGAAGTTGCCGTTGAGCTGCACGTTGTTGGGCAGCGTGACGCCGCCGCGCAGCGTGCCGCCATTGATGATGAGGTCGCCCGTGACCTGTGCCGCCGGGTTCGTCACATAGAGCGTGTCACCGGGGTTGATGGTCGTCTGCGCGAGGCCGAGCGCCGGCAGTGCCAGGGCCAGCGCAGCAAGCGGCAGGGCCGCCCTGCCAGCGCGCCCGCGCCGCCGACTGGTTTCGGGCGTGGCCACCCACGCCCCGAGTGCCGCGTTCCACTGAGTCTTATGACATTTATTCACGTTCCATCCCTTCCAAAGGCGAAACCGTCGGCAGGCCGGAATCGGCTTGCACGACGGTTTCTTAAAAAGAAAACTGAAGTACTAGTTTGTTGAAGTTTATCGGGCTGGCGGTCATTCACCCACAAAACACCAAAGCGCTGAAATAAATCACGATGACCAGCCGGGCCGGCGCGGGTCTCCCGCGCGACTGCTGGGGCCGGGCCGGTCGCCGCCGGGACAAAGCCGGGCGGCCCGCTCGCGAAAATCGGGACATGGGAACGCTCTACCTCGTGCGCCACGGCCAGGCCTCCTTCGGCGCAGACGATTACGACAAGCTCAGCGAACTCGGCCACCGCCAGGCCGTTCGGCTGGGCGAGTACTGGCGCGAGCGCGGCATGCGCTTCGACGCTGTCATCACGGGCACGCTGCGCCGCCACCGCGAGACCTGGGAAGGCATCGCGAAGGGGTTGGGCCTGACGGATCAGGAGGTGCTGCCGTGGCCCGGCCTGAACGAGTACGACAGCGAGGCGGTCGTGGCCACCATCCATCCGGGAAAGCTCGAGAAGCCCGACACGCCGGAGCTGTACCGCAAGCACTTCAGGCTGCTGCGCGACGGCCTCAGCGCCTGGATGCAGGGCAAGACCGCGCCCGTGGGCATGCCCGACTACGTGGGATTCCTCGCCGGCGTGACCACGGCCCTGGACCATGTACGCGACCGCCACCACGGCGCCAGGGTGCTGGTGGTGAGCAGCGGCGGCCCCATCTCGACGGCGGTGGGCCACGTGCTGGGCACGAGCCCCGAAACGACCATCGAACTGAACCTGCGCATCCGCAACACCTCGGTGACCGAGTTCGCCTTCACGCCCAAGCGGCACATGCTGGTGACCTACAACACGCTGCCGCACCTGGACGGCCCGGCCTACGAGGACTGGGTGACGTATTCATGAGCGCTCCCAGGGCAGGGCTGCGCCCGGCCCGCCCCCACGAGGGGGACAAGAAAACTTGGGACGGCCCGGCGTTTTCTCGAGGGCGAGCCGCTCAGGTCGTCGCCTCGCCCACCCACTGCAGGTAGGCCGTCGACCCGGCAGTGATGGGCAACTGCACGACCTCGGGCAACTCGTAGCTGTGCCGTTCGCGAATGAATGCCTCCAGCTCGGCGAATCGGCCGGCGCGGGTCTTGGCGATCAGCAGCCATTCGGGTTCGCGCTTGGTCTCGCCTTGCCAGGCGTAGACGCTGCGCACCCGCTGGATCTGCACGCAGGCCGCCAGGCGTGCCTCGACGATGGCGTCGGCGAGCTGGTCGGCTTCGTCCTCGGTGCCGGCGGTGGTCATGACGATGCAGGCGGTGTCGGTCATCGGGACTCCTGTTCTTGAACGAAAAAGGGCCGCAACGCCCGCCAGTAGGGCGCCAGCAGCTATGAAAAACGTAGCAAATCAGCCCTGCCACACGCCGTAGCCGAGTGCGCGCAGCCGGATGCCCAATTCCACCTCCATCGACTGCGCCTCCTTGTAGGTCATCGGGTTGTATCGCTCGTACAGCGTCGGCAGCAGCCGCAGGCCGTGCTGCTGCACGAAGGCGTTGGCCTGGAGGCCGGCCTTGTGCTTGTCGAAGCGCACGTCCGGGTCCAGCCCCGTCATGCCGACGTAGACGAAGGGCTTGCCCAGCTGCCAGCCGGGGTTGGCGCGCCTAAAGCGCGCGCTGTTCCAGACGCGGTCGTCGAGTTCGACCACGTAGACGTGGTGGTGCGGCCGGCCCATCAGCCCTCTCGCGAAGCCGGCGCGCCGATGTCGGCCACGATCTGCCGCAGCAGCGTGGCCGCCGCCGGCGACAGCACCCGCCCGTGGCGCGACACCACGTGCACCCGGCCCTGCGACAGCAGCGGGTTCTTCATGGGCAGGGCCACCACCCGCGAGGTGTCCAGGTGCGGCGGCAGCGACATGCGCGTGGACAGCGCGTAGCCCAGCCCCGCCACCACGAAGTGCCCTACGGCGCTGAAGGACGTGGTGGTCAGCAACGTCTGCAGGCGCACGCCTTCGCTCACCTCGGCCGCCTCGATGTGCTGGCGCACGCCGAAGCTGCGGTGCAGCGTGGCGCCGGGGTGCGGCGCCAGGTCCGCCAGGCGCAGGGGGCGATCGATGCGCGCCAGCGGATGGGTGTCGAGCACCAGCGTCTGGATCGGCTGCGAATGCGAGTGGTGCGAGCGCAGCCGCTCGTCCTTCGGCGGCTGGAAGAGCATCCCGATGTGGGCGCGCTCGTCGACGATGTGCTGCACGATGCCGTCGGTGCTGCCCACCGACAGGTCCACCGTGATGCCGGGGTGCGAGGCCATGAAGTCGCGCAGGCTGTGGCGCATCAGCCATTCGACGAAGCCCTCGCCCGCCACGATGTCGATGTGGCCGCGCTCCACCTTCTGGATGCTGTCGAGCTGCGCCAGCAGGTGCTGCTTCTGGCTGTGCTGGCGGCGCACGTAGCCGGCCAGCAGTTCGCCCGCATCGGTGGGCACCACGCCGCGGCCGCGGCGCTCCAGCAGGCGCGTGCCGCAGTCGTCCTCCAGCACGCCGATCGCGCGGCTGACGGCCGAGGGGTCCATGCCGAGCACCTCGGCGGCGCCGCGCACCGAACCGCTGTCGAGCACCTGCATGAAGTAGCGCACCCGGCGGGTGTCGAGCCGGTCGTCCATCGGATTCAGCATGGCGTGCGGCGGTGATGAGCGTTGCGTTGCATGCAACAAATATCCCAACTTCCGGTCATTGATGCAACAGCCGCCGGTGGCGAGACTTTCGGTCTGCCGCGGCGCAGTCGCCGGCGACGCATCACTCCAACAGACGCCACCGCCCCATGAACCCTGTCGTGCCCCCCTCCGCGGCCCTGCCGGTCGCCCCTGCGTTCTCCGTCACCGCCGGCGGCAGGATGAAGCTGCTGCTCGTCACCCTGGCCGTCGTCGCGCTCGCCGAGTCGATCGGCGCCGCCCAGTTCAAGCTCGGCCCGGGCAAGGTGGTGCTGTTGCCCATGCTGTGGGCACTGCTGATCGCGGCTGCGTGGGGCATCGCGCAGCGGCGCGTGCCGGCCGCGGTGCGCATCGACACTGGCCTGCAGGCGCTGGCCGGCGGCCTGCTCAACGCCGGCCTGCTGCTCTTCGTGGTGAAGCTCGGCCTCACCGTCGGCGCGGCACTGCCGATGGTCCGGCAAGCCGGCTGGGCGCTGATCTTCCAGGAGTTCGGCCACGCCTTCGGCACGCTGGCGCTCGGCCTGCCGCTGGCCCTGCTGCTGGGCATCAAGCGCGAGGCGGTGGGCGCCACCTTCTCGGTGGGCCGCGAAGGCAACCTGGTCATCATCGGCGAGAAGTACGGCATGGCCTCGCCCGAGGGCCGGGGCGTGCTGGCCGAATACATCACCGGCACGGTGCTGGGGGCCCTGTTCATCGCGGTGCTGGCGGGCTTCGTCGCCAGCCTGCACATCTTCGACCCCCGGTCGCTCGCCATGGGCGCTGGGGTCGGCTCGGGCAGCCTGATGGCGGCCGCGCTGGGCGCGATCACGGCGCAGCAGCCGGCCGCGATGGTGCCGCAGCTCACCGCCATCGCCGCCGCCTCGAACCTGCTGACCTCGGTGGTCGGCTTCTACTTCACGCTCTTCCTGTCGCTGCCGGCCTGCTCGTGGCTGTACGGCAAGCTGGAGCCCGTGCTGGGCCGCCTGACGAAGCGCGGCCGCACTCCGGTCGCCGAGGCAGCACCCACGGCGGTGTCGGGCCAGCCGGCCACCGCGCATGCGACCTCCCCGGCCGACACGGTGCTGGCCTGGCTGGTGATGACCGGCGGCGTGGTGATCGCCAACGCGCTCTCGTACAAGGTGCCGGCGCTGGTGTCGCTCGAAGGCATGGGGGTGGTGGTGGCCATCGTCGCCGTGGTCGAGGCGATCAAGCGCCTGCTGCCGAAGCTGCCGCTGGTGCTGGTGCTCTCGGTGGTGGCCACCGTGGTCGGCATCCCGGGCCTGTTCCCCTTCACCGCCACCGTGCTCGCGCTCACGGGCAAGCTCAACTTCCTGGCCTTCACCACGCCGGTGCTGGCGCTGGCGGGCTTTTCGGTCGCCAGGGACCTGCCGCTCTTTCGCCAACTGGGCTGGCGCATCGTGGTGGTTTCCCTGACGGCGACGGCCGGGACCTTCCTGGGCGCTACGCTGATCGCAGAATTCTTCCACTGACCCTTTCGAGAGAACCCACGATGTACCGCGACCCCGAAATCTCCGACGACATCCGCCAGAGCATGGTCGCCTGGCGGCGCGACATCCACGCCAACCCCGAAACCGCGTTCGAGGAACACCGCACCGCCAACGTGGTGGCACAGGCGCTGATGCTGATGGGCCTGCCGGTGCACCGTGGCCTGGCCGTGACGGGCGTGGTGGCGACGCTGAAGAACGGCGACGGCCCGAGCATCGCGCTGCGCGCCGACCTTGACGCGCTGAACATGCAGGAACTCGGCTCGCAATCCCACGCGTCGAAATGCGTCGGCAAGATGCACGCCTGCGGCCATGACGGCCACACCGCCATGCTGCTGGGCGCCGCCGCGCACCTGGCGCGGCACAAGCCCTTCAAGGGCACGGTGCACTTCGTCTTCCAGCCCGGCGAGGAGAACGAGGGCGGCGGCCGCGTGATGGTCGACGAGGGCCTGTTCGACCAGTTCCCGGCCGACGCGGTGTACGGCATGCACAACTTCCCGCAGATGCCGCGCGGCCATTTCGCCATTCGCACCGGCACCATGACCGCCTTCCTCGACACCTTCGAGATCACCGTCACCGGCAAGGGCAGCCACGGCGCCATGCCCGAGACCGGCATCGACTCGATCGTGGTGGCCTCGCAGCTGGTCAACGCGCTGCAGACCATCGTGAGCCGGCGCACCGGCGCCACCGAATCGGCCGTGGTGAGCGTGACGCAGATCCACGGCGGCGACACCTGGAACGTGATCCCCGAGACCACCGTGCTGCGCGGCACGGTGCGCACGCTCGATGCGACCGTGCAGGACCGCACCGAAGCCGCGATGCGCCAGGTGTGCGAGGGCGTGGCGCAGACGCACGGAGCGAAGGTCGCGCTGAAATACATGCGCGGCTACCCGGGCGTGGTGAACACGCCCGAGGAAACCGCCGCCGCCGTGGCCGCCGCCGCGAGCCTGGTGGGCGAGGCGCAGGTGCACACCGACATCCCGCCCGCGATGGGCTCGGAGGACTTCGCCTTCATGCTGCAGAAGCGCCCCGGCGCGTACATCGGCATCGGCGCCGGCGAGGGCCAGAACGACCCGCCCGTGCACAACCCGTACTACGACTTCAACGACAACATCCTGCCGCTGGGTGCGGCCTACTGGGTGGCGCTGGTCAGGCAGCAGCTTCCCGTTTGATGATGCGCTGATGCTTTCGGCCTTCGACATCTTCAAAGTCGGCATCGGCCCCTCGAGCTCGCACACCGTGGGCCCGATGCGGGCCGCGCTGATGTTCGCGCGCTCGCTGGCGGCAACGGGCCTGCTGGCGCGCGTGGCGCGCGTCGAGGTTCAGCTCTTCGGCTCGCTGGGCGCCACGGGCCGCGGCCACGCCACCGACCTGGGCGTGCTGCTGGGTTTGATGGGCGAAGCGCCCGACACGGTCGAGCCCGAAGGCATCGCCGCCCGCGTGGCCGTCGTGCGCCGCGCGCACACGCTGGCACTGCTGGGCACGCATCCGGTCGCCTT
>JAFEEH010000202.1 GCA_018241185.1 Pseudomonadota bacterium
CGTAGCGAAGCGGAGGGTCGCAGCCAGCAGGGTCGCCTTTTCTTTGCCTACTTTCTTTTGGCGAAGCAAAAGAAAGTAGGTGCGCCGCCGGGCGCACATCCCGGCTCCTGCATCTCACCCCTGAGCAAGGCTCGAAAGAACCCTACCTCTTCCACCCGCGCAACACCCCCCACTGCACCGTCCCACACACCACCACCAGCGCCGCATAGGTCGCGATCCGCCCATCCCGCCCCGTGACCACCAGCCCCGCCAGCAGCACCACCACCCCTGCTACGAAATTGATAGCTACCTGCACCCACAGCCCAGGCGCTCCAGCTCCTTTCTTCATCAGGAGCCGAGCCCCGAGCGCGAGCATCAGCGCCACCGCCAGCGCAGGCAGCACGAAGTTGAAGAGGTGGTTCAGGAGTTGGAAGGCGGACATGGCGCAAAAGGGTCTGCGAACCGGGGGCGCAGCACCGGCCCGGGGTCATGCTGCGGCGCACAGGCCCATCGCGGCGCCGAATTTTATAATCGTGGTCTATGGCAGTCTGGGCCCTCGGCTTGAACCACACGACCGCGCCGCTCGATCTGCGCGGTCGTTTCGCGTTCGCCCTCGACCAGATCGCCCCCACGCTGCAGAGCCTGCGCCGCTCGGTCGGCGCGCCGCACCACCCCGAGGTGGAAGCGGCCATCCTCTCCACCTGCAACCGCACCGAGATCTACTGCGCCGCCGACCACGCCGCGCTGGACCACACCGTGGGCTGGCTGGCCGAGAGCGGTGGCGTGTCGCCCGCGCTGCTGCGCTCGCATGCCTACACGCTCACCGGCGACCAGGCGGCGCGCCATGCCTTCCGCGTCGCCAGCGGGCTCGATTCGATGGTGCTCGGCGAGGCGCAGATCCTCGGCCAGATGAAGGACGCGGTGCGCGCCGCCGAGACCGCCGGCGCGCTGGGCAGCACCCTCAACCAGCTGTTCCAGCGCTCCTTCGCGGTGGCCAAGGAAGTGCGCACCGCCACCGAGATCGGCGCGCACTCCATCAGCATGGCCGCCGCCGCGGTGCGATTGGCCGGGCAGCTCTTCGAAGACCTGAAGACCACGCGCGTGCTCTTCGTCGGCGCCGGCGAGATGATCGACCTGGCCGCCACGCACTTCGCCGCACGGCAGCCGACGAAGATCGTCATCGCCAACCGCACGCTGGAGCGCGGCGAGAAGCTCGCCAGCCGCTTTGGCGGCGAGGCCATGCGCCTTGCGGATCTGCCCGCGCGCCTGGCCGAGTTCGACATCGTCGTCAGCTGCACCGCCAGCACGCTGCCGCTGATCGGCCTGGGTGCCGTCGAACGCGCGCTCAAGGCGCGCAAGCACCGGCCGATGTTCATGGTCGATCTGGCGGTGCCGCGCGACATCGAGCCCGAGGTCAAGGCGCTGGAGGACGTGTACCTCTACACCGTCGACGACCTGGCCCACGTGGTGCGCCAGGGCGAAGCCAGCCGCCAGGCGGCCGTGGCGCAGGCCGAGACCATCATCGACGCCGGCGTGCAGAGCTTCATGCACTGGCTGGACCAGCGCGGCACCGTGCCGCTGATCCAGCAGCTCAACGCGCAGGCCGAGGACTGGCGCAATGCCGAACTGGCCCGCGCGCGCCGGCTGCTGGCCCGGGGCGAACCGGTCGATGCCGTGCTCGAGGCGCTGGCGCGCGGCCTCACGCAGAAGATGCTGCACGGCACCCTCGCCGAGCTGCATGCCGGCGACGCCGAAGCGCGCCAGCAGACGGCGCAGGCCGTGTCGCGGCTGTTCCTGCGCAAAGAGCGTTAGCGAAGCAGATACGAACCCGGACTTCCGTACGCGAAGAGCGCGAAGGTTTCGCGAAAGTCGCAAAAGGAAGACCTGAAATCCTTTTTCAAGGGTTTCTTTTCGCGTCCTTCGCGAAACCTTCGCGGCCTTCGCGTTCTGTTCCCGATCTCCATCCCGATGAAACCCTTCCTCCGCCACCAGCTCGCCCGCCACGCCCAGCGCCTGGAGGAGCTCGACTTCCTGCTCTCGCGCGAGGACGTGATGGGCGACATGGCCAAGTACCGGCCGCTCGCCAAGGAGCACGCCGAAGTCACGGCCGTGGCCGGGCGCTGGGCCCGTTACCAGCAGCGCGAGGCCGACCTCGCCGGCGCGCGCGAGATGCTGGAAGACGCCGACATGGCCGAGATGGCCCGCGAGGAGATCGCCGCCGCCGAGGCCGAGCTGCTGCAGCTCGAAGACGAATTGCAGCGCCTGCTGCTGCCCAAGGACCCGGACGACGCCCGCAACGCTTTTCTCGAAATCCGCGCCGGCACGGGCGGCGACGAGTCTGCCCTGTTCGCGGGCGACCTCACCCGCATGTACACCCGCCACGCGGCCAACCAGGGCTGGAAGGTCGAGGTGATGAGCGAGTCGCCCAACGAGATCGGCGGCTACAAGGAGATCGTGCTGCGCGTCGAGGGCGACGACGTGTACGGCCAGCTGCGCTTTGAATCGGGCGGCCACCGCGTGCAGCGCGTGCCGGCCACCGAGACGCAAGGCCGCATCCACACCAGCGCCTGCACCGTCGCCGTGATGCCCGAGCCCGACGAGGCGCAGGCCATCACGCTGAACCCGGCCGACCTGCGCATCGACACCTTCCGCGCCAGCGGCGCCGGCGGCCAGCACATCAACAAGACCGACTCGGCGGTGCGCGTGGTGCACCTGCCCACCGGCATCGTGGCCGAATGCCAGGACGGGCGCAGCCAGCACGCCAACAAGGCGCAGGCGCTGCGCGTGCTGCAGGCCCGGCTGCAGGACAAGGAGCGCAGCGAGCGCGCCGCCAAGGAAGCGGCCACGCGCAAGGGCCTGATCGGCAGCGGCGACCGCAGTGATCGCATCCGCACCTACAACTTCCCGCAGGGGCGGCTCACCGACCACCGCATCAACCTCACGCTCTACAAACTGGCCACCATCATGGAAGGCGACCTGACGGAGGTGCTGGCCGCGCTGCGCGCCGCGCGCGAGGCCGAGCAACTGGCCGAACTGGAAGAGGCGACGGCCTGATGGCGGATTGGCCGGACTTTCGAGCCAAATCGGCCTCCAGCGCCCGTGGGACGGGCGCGATCAGCTATGAAAACGATAGCAATTCGTCGAACCCGACGCTGGCGCAGGCCCTGCGCGACGCCGCGGCGCGCGGCCTGGACCGGCTCGACGCCCAGATCCTGCTGCTGCACGCGCTGGGCCGCCCGGCGCACGAACGCGCATGGCTGCTGGCGCACGACACGGATCCCCTGTCCGAGGGCGCCGCAGCGACGTTCGCCGCGCTGAGCCAACGCCGCGTGGCCGGCGAGCCAGTCGCCTACCTGCTCGGCGAGAAGGAATTCCACGGCCTCACGCTGGCGGTCGATCCGCGGGTGCTGGTCCCGCGGCCCGACACCGAAACCCTGGTCGACTGGGCGCTGGACTGCCTGAAGGATGTGGCGGCGCCCGCCGTGCTGGACCTGGGCACCGGCAGCGGTGCCATCGCGCTGGCGCTTCAGCAGGCGCGCCCCGACGCGCAGGTGCACGCCGTCGACGCCAGCCCTGACGCGCTGGCGGTGGCCCGCGGCAATGCCGAACGCCTGGGCCTGGCCGTGCGCTTCCGGCAGGCCGACTGGCTCGAGGGCACCGCGGCCGCGCAGCCGGGCGGCTACGCGCTCATCGTCAGCAACCCGCCCTACATCGCCGAGGGCGACGCCCACCTGCCGGCGCTGCGCCACGAGCCGACCGGCGCCCTGGTGAGCGGCGCTGACGGGCTGGACGACATCCGCCGCATCGTGGCGCAGGCGCCCGCGCACCTCGTCGAGGGCGGCTGGCTGCTGCTGGAGCACGGTCACGACCAGGCCCCGGCTGTGCGCGCGCTGCTGACCGCCCGCGGCTTGGCCGACGTGCAAAGCCGCGACGACCTGGCCGGCATCGCCCGCTGTTCCGGCGGGGTCTGGCGCGCAGTGAAATAATCCGCCCCAGTCTTCCATCCGGCCATTCCAGCCCCAAATCCCACGACGAAGGAATCCACCATGAGCGACGCCCAGCAACGCATCGACGAACTCGTCAAGACCAACGAAGTCCTGCTCTTCATGAAGGGCACGGCCAGCTTCCCGATGTGCGGCTTCTCCGGCCGCGCGATCCAGATCCTCAAGGCCTGCGGCGTCGACCCCAAGGCCGTGAAGACCGTGAATGTGCTCGAGGACCCGGAGATCCGCGCCGGCATCAAGGACTACAGCCAGTGGCCCACGATCCCGCAGCTGTACGTCAAGGGCGAGTTCATCGGTGGCTCGGACATCATGATGGAGATGTACGAGTCGGGCGAGCTGCAGCAGGTGCTCGCGCAACCCGCGTAAGGCCGCCCCGGGCATGGCGCACGATCACCCCCACGATCACGACGACCATGCCGAGCCGGCGTGGAAACACGACGGCGTTCGCGTCATCCCCGGCAACCGGCTCGACGCGAACACGGCCCAGACGCCCGGCATGAACCGGGCCGCGGCCATCAACTTCGCTCGCGTGGGCGCCCAGAAGCTCTGGGCCGGCACGGTCACCATCCATGCCAACGCCAAGACCGGCGCCCACCACCACGGGCACCTGGAGTCGGTCATCTACGTGGTGCGCGGCAAGGCCCGCATGCGCTGGGGCGAGCAGCTCGAGTTCACGGCCGAGGCCGGCCCGGGCGACTTCATCTACGTGCCGCCCTACGTGCCGCATCAGGAGATCAACGCCAGCGCCACCGAGCCGCTCGAGTGCGTGCTGTGCCGCAGCGACGGCGAGGCGGTGGCGGTGAACATCGACATCGAACCGGTCGAGAAGCCCGAGACGGTGCTGTGGGTCGATCCCACGCACCCGACCGGCGGGGTCTGAGCGACGCCGGTCCCGTGTCGGGCCCGCCGGGCGGCGGCGCTATCCTCTCGGCCTGCTTCACAGCGGCCATGGCCGACGGCCGCCACCGACTCCGATGCCCCTGACCCAAAGCCTGCTGATCATCGTCCTGCTGATCGCGACCAGCGCCTTCTTCTCGCTGGCCGAGATCTCGCTGGCCGCCTCGCGCCGCCTGCGCCTTCGGCAGATGGCGGACGAGGGCGAGGCGCGCGCCGAGAAGGTGCTGCGCTTCCAGGAACAGCCGGGGCGCTACTTCACCGTCGTGCAGATCGGGCTGAATGCGGTGGCGATCCTGGGCGGCGTGGTGGGCGAAGGCGCACTCACGCCGTACTTCGCGCAGGCCTTCGAGCTGGCCTTCAGCGTCGACACGGCGCAGCGCCTGGCCTTCGCGGCCTCTTTCGTGAGCATCATCGCGATCTTTCTGGTGTTCGCCGATCTGTTCCCGAAGCGGCTGGGCATGAACGACCCCGAGCGCCTGGCGATCCGGCTGGCGCCGCCGATGCAGTTCTTCATCACGCTGCTGGGCCCGGTGGTGTGGCTGTTCATGCGCTGCACCGACCTGCTCTTCAAGCTGCTGGGCCTGCCCAATCAACGCGACGACAAGATCACCTCGGCCGACATCCTGGCCATGACCGAGGCCGGCGCGCAGGCCGGCGTGCTGGCGGTGCGCGAGCAGCAAGTCATCGCCAACGTGTTCGAACTCGATACGCGCCTGGTCAGCAGCGTGATGACCAGCCGCGACCGCATCGTCTGGCTGCACAAGGACGATTCGGAGGCGGTGCTGCGCGCGCGCATCGTGGCCGAGCCCTTCTCCGCCTATCCCGTGTGCGAGGGCGACATCGACCATGTACTGGGTTACGTGGATGCCAAGGACATGTTCCACCGCGTGCTGTCGGGCCAGCCCCTGCATTTCGACAAAGGCCTCACGCTGCACAAGGCGCTGGTCATCCCGGACCGGCTCACGCTGACCGAGGTGCTCGAACAGTTCCGCCAGGCCGGCGAGGACTTCGCGATCGTCGTCAACGAGTACAGCCTGGTGGTGGGCGTGATCACGCTCAACGACGTGATGAGCACGGTGATGGGCGACCTGGTGCCGCCGTCGGACGACGAGCAGCAGATCGTGCAGCGCGACGACGCGTCCTGGCTCATCGACGGCGTGACGCCGATCCAGGACGTGCAGCGCGCGCTGAACATCGACACGCTGCCGCACGCCGACGAGTACGAGACGCTGGCCGGCTTCCTGATGGTGATGCTGCGCCGCGTGCCGCGCCGCACCGACAGCGTGAGCTGGGGCGGTTTCACCTTCGAGGTGATGGATGTGGACCACCACCGCATCGACCAGGTGCTGGTAACGCGCGGCGGCCCCGCGGTCGCCAAGGTCGCGGCCTGAACGTTCTTTCAAGCGTTTTGGGCCTGCAACGCCCGTGGGACGGGCGCGACCAGCTATCTATTTGATAGCAACCAGTGGGGACTTCAACCGGCGGCCGCGGTCGGCGCCCGGTCGTCGAAGACGTAGTTGCGCTGGTTGGCAAAGACCGCGTTCGGGTACGGCGCGCGGCCGCGGCTGCCGTTGTAGCGGCCCAGCGTCATGAACAGGTCGCCACGCTCGCGGTCGAGGTAGTGACGCAGGATCACGCAGCCGAAACGCAGGTTGGTCTGCATGTGGAACAGCTTGCCCGCGTCGCCGTCGCCGATCACACGCGTCCAGAACGGCATCACCTGCATCAGGCCGCGCGCGCCGGCACTGGAGACGGCGAACTTGCGGAAGTTGCTCTCGACCTGGATCAGGCCGAGCACCATGCTCACCTCCAGGCCCGAGCGCCGCGCCTCGTACCAGATGGTCTGCAGCAGCTCGATGCGCTCCTGCCGGTCCGGCACCTTGCGGCGGATGCGGTCGCCCATGGCGCCCAGCCAGCGCAGGTAGCGCAGGCGCGATTCCGTGTCGCTGAACTCCGGCACGGGCGGCGCGGTGTTGTGGATCGCGGCCGAAAGCGCGGTGCGCGCCGAATCGATCAGCGGCTCTTCGATCTGCGCGCCGGCCCAGGCGGCGCGGGGCCAGGCGAGTGCGGCGGGCGCGCCGGCCGCGGCCAGCAGCAGGCCCCGGCGCGACAGGCCCGGCGTCAGGCTCATCGGAGTACCTTCGGCTTCGCCTGCGGTGCGAGCCCCTTCGGAGCGGCCGGGCGGGGGCTCATGCCGCCAGACGGCCTTTCAGGAAAGCGAAGGCCTCGGCCACCGGCACCTTCGTCGCCGCGGCATTGCGGCGGTGCTGGTACTCGACCACGCCGTCCTTCAAGCCCTTGTCGCCGATCGTGAGGCGGTGCGGCACGCCGATCAGCTCCCAGTCGGCGAACATGGCACCGGGGCGCTCGTTGCGGTCGTCGAGGATCACGTCCACGCCGGCGGCCATCAGTTCGGCGTACAGGCGCTCGGCCTCGGCCTTGACGGCCTCGCTGCGGTCCATGCCAATCGGGCACACGACCACCGTGAACGGCGCGATGGCGTCGGGCCAGATGATCCCGCGCTCGTCGTGGTTCTGCTCGATGGCGGCGGCCGGCAGGCGCGTGATGCCGATGCCATAGCAGCCCATCTCCAGGAAGCGCGGCTTGCCGTCCTCCTCGAGGAAGGTCGCGTTCATGGCCTGGCTGTACTTGGTGCCGAGCACGAAGACGTGGCCGACCTCGATGCCGCGCTCGATGGCCAGGGCGCCCTTGCCGTCGGGCGAGGGATCGCCGGCGACGACGTTGCGCAGGTCCGCCACCAGCTCGGGCTCGGGCAGGTCGCGGCCCCAGTTGACGCCGGTCATGTGGAAGTCGACCTCGTTGGCGCCACAGATCCAGTCGGCCATGACAGCCACCTCGCGGTCGGCCACGACCTTCACGGGCTGCTTCAGGTTCAGCGGACCGAGGTAGCCGGGCTTGCAGCCGAAGTGGGCCTCGATCTCGGCCAGCGTGGCGAAGCGAAAGCCCGCGTTCAGGCCCGGCAGCTTGCTCACCTTGATCTCGTTCATGTCGTGGTCGCCGCGCAGCAGCAGCAGCCAGACCTGGGCGCCCTTCACGTGGCCGGCTTCATCGAGCACGTCGGTGGCGAGCACCAGCGACTTGACGGTGGTGGACAGGGGCACGCCCAGCAACTCGGCGACGTCGGCGCAGGTGGCCTTGCCCGGGGTGGGCGTCTTGGTCAGCGGCTTGGCGGCGCCCGGGCGCGGGCCGGCGGGCGCGAGCGCCTCTGCCTTCTCCATGTTGGCGGCGTAGTCGCTCTCGGGGCAGTAGACGATCGCGTCCTCGCCGGTGGCGGCGATGACCTGGAACTCTTCCGACAGGTCGCCGCCGATGGCGCCGCTGTCGGCCGCCACGGCCCGGTAGCGCAGGCCGAAGCGGTCGAAGATCTTGCGGTAGGCGTCGGCCATCGCGCGGTAGCTGGCCTTGGCGCCGTCCAGGTCGCGGTCGAAGCTGTAGGCGTCCTTCATGATGAACTCGCGGCCGCGCATGAGGCCGAAGCGCGGGCGCCGCTCGTCGCGGAACTTGGTCTGGATCTGGTAGAAGTTGCGCGGCAGCTGCTTGTAGCTGCGGATCTCCTGGCGCGCGATGTCGGTCACCACCTCCTCGCTGGTGGGCTGCACGACGAAGTCGCGCTCGTGGCGGTCCTGGATGCGCAGCAGCTCGGGGCCCATCTTGTCGAAGCGGCCGCTCTCCTGCCACAGCTCGGCGGGCTGCACGACGGGCATGGTGAGCTCGACGGCGCCGGCCCGGTCCATCTCCTCACGCACGATGGCCTCGACCTTGCGGATCACGCGCAGACCCATGGGCATGTAGGTGTAGATGCCCGCGCCGAGCTTCTTGATCATGCCGGCCCGGGTCATCAGCCGGTGGCTGGCCACCTCGGCGTCGGCCGGGGCTTCCTTGAGGGTGGAGACGAGGAATCGGGAGGCTTTCATCGGGCGCGTCGGGGAGCGGTCAGGCAGGCTGAAAAACAAAGGGCCGCATGCACGGCCCTGGCTGGTCGACGCGGGGTGCGCCCCCTCATGCATCTATGCATAATCGAACCAGTTCAAAAATTGGGGTTTGATTATGCTTGACCGGGACGGCTTCAGGCCCAACGTCGGCATCGTCCTGCTCAACCAGAGAAACCAGGTTTTTTGGGGCAAGCGCATCCGCACCCATTCCTGGCAATTTCCGCAGGGCGGGATCGATCGGGGCGAGACACCCGAACAGGCCATGTTCAGGGAACTGCACGAGGAGGTCGGCCTCCTGCCCGAGCATGTCCGCATCGTCGCCCGCACGCGCGACTGGTTGCGCTACGAGGTGCCCGACCGCTTCATCCGCCGCGACGCCCGCGGCCACTACAAGGGCCAGAAGCAGATCTGGTACCTGCTCCAACTGGTGGGCCACGACTGGGACCTGAACCTGCGAGCCACCGACCATCCCGAATTCGACGCCTGGCGCTGGCACGACTACTGGGTCCCGCTGGACGTGGTGGTCGAGTTCAAGCGTGGCGTCTACGAGATGGCCCTGACCGAGCTGGCGCGCTTCCTGCCGCGGCTGGACACGCGCAACCGCTTCCTGCGCAGTGGCATGCGCGGCCGCGAGGCCGATCGCCACACCGTACCCATCGCCGGCGCCGAGCCGGCCTTCGAACTTCCACCGGGGGCGACCTTCGACCCCGACCCCAACGCCCCGCCCTCTTCCCATGCCGCATCGCCTTCCCCTTCTTCCCCGCCTTCCGCACCCGACGGGGTGCATGCGCCTCGCTAGCCTGGCGCTCGCGTTGACGGCCGGCCTGATGGCCGGCCCGGCCCTTGCCGAAGACCCGGTGCGCATCATCGAGCGAGGCGGCGACCTCAACCACCGTGGCTACGAGCCCGAGCAGTGGAAGGAAACCGAAGCGCCGCCGCCGCCGGCCTTCGACATGAAGCGGCTGGTGCCATTGGCCATGCCGCCGTACATGAGCCTGAAGTTCGGCGTCGATCCGCAGACGATGACCGTCACGCCGGATGGTGTGGTGCGCTACGTGGTCGTCGCATACCGCGAGGCCGGCAATGCGACCAACGCCTTCTACGAGGCCGTGCGCTGCTCGACCGACGAGTACAAGACCTATGCGCGCTACGGCGGCGACGGCTGGTCGCCGGTGACGAACGCGGAGTGGAAGAAGATCGACGACCGCAACTCGATCTACACCTCCGAACTCGCCAAGCAGTCGCTGTGCCGCGGACGGGCGCCCCGCGCCTCGGTCTCGGACATGATCCGCGAGCTCAAACGGCCCGAAGACTACCTCCGCTAGCTGGTGGCTCTCAGCCTGCGGTGCGCGTGAGCACCAGGTTGTCGCGGTGGACCATTTCGGGCTCCGCCGCATAACCCAGCAGGCGCTCGAACTCGGACGAGGGCTTGCGGCACAGCAGCCGCGCCTCGCCGCTCGAGTAGTTGGCCAGGCCGCGGGCCAGTTCGAAACCTTGCGGGTCTCGGATGGCGATCACGTCGCCGCGCGAGAAGTCGCCCTCCACCGCGGTCATGCCGATCGGCAACAGGCTCTTGCCCTCGCCGCGCACCTTGGCGGCCGCGCCCGCATCGACCGTGACCGAGCCGCGCATCTGCAGGTGGTCGGCCATCCAGCGCTTGCGGGCCTGGTGCTTGGCGGTCTGCGCGACCAGCAGCGTGCCGATGGACTCACCCGCCGCCAGGCGCAGCAGCGCGTCCGGCTCGCGGCCCCAGGCGATGACCGTCGAAGCGCCCGACGCGGCGGCGCGCTTGGCGGCGAGGATCTTGGTGATCATGCCGCCGCGGCCGATGCTCGAGCCCGCACCGCCGGCCATCGCCTCGAGCGCCGGATCGCCGGCCTGGGCCTCGTGCACGAACGTGGCCGCCGGGTCCTTGCGCGGGTCGGCGGTGTACAGGCCCTTCTGATCCGTGAGGATCACCAGCGCATCGGCCTCGACGAGGTTGGCCACCAGCGCGCCCAGCGTGTCGTTGTCGCCGAACTTGATCTCGTCGTTGACCACCGTGTCGTTCTCGTTGATCACCGGCAGCACGCCCAGGCCCAGCAGCGTGAGCAGGGTCGAGCGGCCGTTGAGGTAGCGCTCGCGGTCGGCCAGGTCGGCGTGGGTGAGCAGCACCTGGGCGCTGCCCAGGCCGTTCTCGCGCAGCTTGGTCTCGTAGATCTGCGCCAGGCCCATCTGGCCCACGGCGGCAGCGGCCTGGAGTTCGTTGACTTCCTTCGGGCGGCTCGTCCAGCCCAGGCGCTTCATGCCCTCGGCGATGGCGCCGCTGGACACCATCACCACCTCGCGGCCATCGCGCACCAGCGCCGCCAGTTGTCGGCACCATTCACCGATGGCCTGCTCGTCGAGCCCACGGCCTTCGTTGGTGACCAGGCTGGAGCCCACCTTGACCACGATGCGACGCGCATCGCGCAGGACAGTGGAGGTGAAGGAGTTCGAAGTCATACAAGCCGAAAACGGGCGGAGAAGGCGTGGATATTGCGCGGACAGCTATCGATTCGATAGCAAACAATTCGGCTACTCGGCCGCGGGTGTGAAGCGGGGATCGACCTCGGCGGGCGGCTGCTCGGCCTGCTGCTGCGTGCGCACCTGTTGGTAGACCGCCTGCACCAGCGGCTCGCAGCCCTCGCGCGTCAGAGCGGAGATCTCGAACACCGGCCCCTTGAAGCGCAGGCGCTTCACGAAATCCTTGACGCGCGCCTCGCGCTCGTCGGCCGGCACCATGTCCAGCTTGTTGAGCACCAGCCAGCGCGGCTTCTTGTACAGGCCCTCGTCGTACTTCTTCAGTTCGCCCACGATCGCCTTGGCCTGCGCTACGGGATCGATGCTGTCGTCGAAGGGCGCCATGTCGATCACATGCAGCAGCAGGCGCGTGCGCTGCAGGTGGCGCAGGAAGAGGTGGCCAAGGCCCGCACCCTCGGATGCGCCTTCGATCAGCCCCGGCAGGTCGGCGACGACGAAGCTCTGCTCCGGGCCGACACGCACCACGCCGAGGTTGGGGTGCAGGGTGGTGAAGGGGTAGTCGGCGATGCGCGGCCGCGCGTTCGAGATGGCGCTGATCAGCGTCGACTTGCCGGCGTTGGGCATGCCGAGCAGGCCGACGTCGGCCAGCACCTTGAGCTCGAGCTTGAGGCTCCTGCGCTCGCCGGGCCAGCCAGGCGTTTTCTGGCGCGGCGCCCGGTTGATGGACGACTTGAAGCGCATGTTGCCGAAGCCGCCGTCGCCGCCCTTGGCCAGGGTGATGACCTCGCCAGGCGTGAGCAACTCGTGCAGCACCTCGCCAGTCTCGGCGTCGCTGATGATGGTGCCGACCGGCATGCGCAGGGTCACGTCCTGCCCGGCGGCGCCGAACATGTCGGAGCCCATGCCGTGCTGGCCGCGCTTGGCTTCATGGCGGCGCGAGAAGCGGAAATCGACCAGCGTGTTCAGGTTGACGTCGGCCACGGCCAGCACGTGGCCGCCGCGCCCGCCATCGCCGCCGTCGGGGCCACCGAACTCCTTGTATTTCTCATGGCGGAACGACAGGCAGCCGTTGCCGCCGTCGCCAGCGGCGACATCGATGAAGGCTTCGTCGACGAACTTCATGGGAGGTGGAGTTTACAAATGCGGCGTTGTGGGCGCGGCTCGGGCAAAGGAAGGTCACGCCATGCGGGACCCGGAAATGACGAAGCCCCGACAGGGCGGGGCTTCGGAGGTGGGCTGGACTTCCGAGGAAGTTCAGACCGGGGTCACGCTGACCGTATGCTTGTTCAGCGCACCCTTGGTGCCGAAGGAGATGCGGCCATCGACGAGCGCGAACAGCGTGTGGTCCTTGCCGACACCGACGTTCACGCCCGCGTGCATGCGGGTACCGCGCTGGCGCACGATGATCGAACCGGCGCTGACGACCTGGCCACCGAAGGCCTTCACGCCGAGCATCTTGGGCTTGGAATCGCGCCCGTTTCGCGTAGAGCCGCCGCCTTTTTTCTGTGCCATGGTGTCTGCTCCAGTTAGCCGGCGATCGCGCCGATCTGCAGTTCGGTGAACTGCTGGCGATGGCCTTGACGTTTCTGATAGTGCTTGCGACGGCGCATCTTGAAGATGCGAACCTTGTCGTGCTTGCCGTGCGCCACGACCGTGGCCGTGACGGTTGCGCCGGACACCAGGGGGGTGCCGACCTTGATTTCAGCGCCGTTGCCGACGGCCAGAACCTGGTCGATCACGATTTCCTGGCCAACGTCCGCAGCAATCTGTTCTACTTTAATTTTTTCGCCGGAAGCAACGCGATACTGCTTGCCACCGGTTTTTATGACCGCGTACATAGGGACCCTTCTTGGTATTCCGGGAACAGGGCTCCCGGAAGATGGCTCCGCAGCGAATTCTGCGAAGCCTTCCACTATACCATGCAGATGGCCGCTGTGCCGGCCAAGCGCCCGCGCCGACGGTCCGCTCCAGGGCGCTCCCTATAATCCCCGCCTTTCCCCGAATCCCTCGCGCCCTGGCGCCACCGCCCTTGTCCGCCCCAACATCCTCCGCCAGTTCTGCCGCCCTGGACCTCATCGCCGGCGACATGGCCGAGGTGGACAAGGTCATTTCCGCACGGCTCGACACCGGCGTTCCGCTGGTCAGCCAAGTCTCCAGATACATCATCGCCGCCGGCGGCAAGCGCCTGCGGCCCGCACTGTTGCTGCTGATGTGCGGCGCCCTGGGCTACACCGGCGAACAGCGCTTCAACCTTGCCGCGGTGGTCGAGTTCATCCACACCGCCACACTCCTGCACGACGACGTCGTCGACGAGTCCACCATGCGGCGCGGGCGACCCACGGCCAACGAGTCCTTCGGCAATGCCGCCAGCGTGCTGGTCGGCGATTTCCTGTACTCGCGCGCCTTCCAGATGATGCTGGACTCGCGCGACATGCGCGTGATGGAAATCCTGGCCGACGCGACCAACGTGATCGCCGAGGGCGAAGTGCTTCAGTTGATGAACATGGGTGACGCGTCGCTGGACGAGACCGCCTACCTGCACGTCATTCGCTCCAAGACCGCAAAGCTGTTCGAGGCCAGCACCCAGCTCGCAGCCGTGCTGGCAGGCGCATCGCCGGAATTGGAGGCCGCCTGCGCCCGTTACGGGCAGGCGCTCGGAACGGCATTTCAGGTGGTCGACGACGTGCTCGACTATGCGGGCGATGCCGCCGAAACGGGCAAGAACGTGGGCGATGACCTGCGGGAAGGCAAGACCACCCTTCCACTCATCCTCGCGATGCAACGCGGTCGACCTGAGCAGGCCGAAATGGTTCGCAACGCGATCCAGCAGGGCGATGTCAGCCAACTGCCTCAGCTCATTGCGATCGTGAAGGAAACCGGCGCACTCGACGCCACGCGCGCTTCCGCGGCCGCCGAAGCACAACGCGCGATCGACGCGTTGGCGATGCTTCCGGCAAATTCCTTTACAGAAGGTTTGCTACAATTGGCGGCTCAGTTGCTTGAACGCCGAGCCTAAGTCACCAGCGAAGGTCGAGTTTCAAATCTGGCACATCGGGGTGTAGCTTAGCCTGGTAGAGCGCTACGTTCGGGACGTAGAGGCCGGAGGTTCGAATCCTCTCACCCCGACCAGTCTTGGTCATGTAATGCGAAATGCTGCGCAAAACTGTTGCGGGCTTGCGATTTACAGCACCAAGTCGATCAGCGATGATCGTGAATCAATTTTTCACGTCTTTTACATTCGCTGAATGGCTGCCGCCGATCCCCTTGCCAAAGAAAGTGCTTCCGTCGCCCTGCCGGGGCTGGCCCGCGCACTGATTTCGGCTGGCAAGCTGCAGGCGAAGGCGGCAGAAGACATCTACCAGAAGTCGCGCACCTCGCGCAGTAGCTTCATTGCCGAACTGACTGGCAGCGGCGCAGTGTCGGCATCGGATCTCGCCCACACCCTGTCGAGCGCCTTCGGCGCCCCGCTGCTGGACCTCGACGCCATCGACGCTCAACGGCTGCCCAAGGATCTGCTGGACGCCAAGCTCTGCCAGTCCTACCGCATCGTCGTCCTCGGCAAGCGCAACAACCGCCTCATCGTCGCAACGGCCGATCCCTCCGATCAGCAGGCTGTGGAGAAGATCAAGTTTGCGTCGCAGATGGGCGTGGACTGGGTCATCGCCGAGTACGACAAGCTGTCGCGCATGGTCGAGGCGGCGGCCGTCAGCGCGGCCGAGACCATCGACAACATCATCGGCGGCGAGTTCGAGTTCGACGAAGCGTCGCCCGAAGCTTCGGATGCCCCCGACCAGGCCGCCGCCGAGGTCGAGGACGCGCCCGTGGTGCGCTTCCTGCACAAGATGCTGCTGGACGCGTTCAGCATGCGCGCCTCGGACATCCATTTCGAGCCCTACGAGCACAACTACCGCGTGCGGTTTCGCGTCGACGGGGAACTGCGCGAGATCGCGAGCCCGCCGGTCGTGATCAAGGACAAGCTGTCCTCCCGCATCAAGGTGATCTCGAAGCTGGACATCTCCGAGAAGCGCGTGCCGCAGGACGGCCGCATGAAGCTCAAGGTCGGGCCGGACCGGGTCATCGACTTCCGCGTCAGCACCTTGCCGACCCTGTTCGGCGAGAAGATCGTGATCCGTATCCTCGACCCCAGCAGCGCGCGCCTGGGCATCGACGCGCTCGGCTACGACCCCGAGGAAAAGCAGCGCCTGATGGATGCCATCGGGCGACCGTACGGCATGATCCTGGTGACCGGTCCCACGGGCTCGGGAAAGACGGTGTCGCTGTACACCTGCCTCAACCTGCTGAACAAGCCTGGCGTCAACATCGCCACGGCCGAGGACCCGTCGGAAATCAACCTGCCCGGCGTCAACCAGGTCAACGTGAACGAGCGTGCCGGCCTCACCTTCGCCGCGGCGCTCCGGGCCTTCTTGCGGCAGGACCCCGACATCATCATGGTCGGCGAAATCCGCGACCTCGAGACGGCCGACATTTCGATCAAGGCTGCGCAGACGGGGCACCTTGTGCTGTCGACGCTGCACACCAACGACGCACCGACCACGCTCACGCGCATGCGCAACATGGGCATCGCGCCCTTCAACATCGCGTCCAGCGTGATCCTGATCACCGCGCAGCGCCTTGCGAGGCGCCTGTGCGTCAACTGCAAGGCGCCGGCCCCCGAGATCCCTCGCCAAGCGCTGCTGGACGCCGGCTTCAAGGAGGCCGAGCTCGACGGCTCCTGGAAACCCTACAAACCAGTGGGCTGTTCGGCGTGCAACGGCGGCTACAAGGGCCGTGTCGGCATCTACCAGGTGATGCCGATCAGCGAGGAGATCCAGAAGATCATCCTGCGCGACGGCAGCGCGATGGACATCGCCGCACAGGCGGAACGCGAAGGCGTGCGCTCCCTGCGCCGATCCGGCCTGCAGAAGGTCATGCAGGGGTTGACCTCGCTCGAGGAAGTGGTCGGCGTCACCAACGAGTGACGCGACATTGGAGATTCGCATGGCAACCGCCGTCCAAACCAGCAGAAACGCCAAGGAAACCGTCTACGAGTGGGAAGGACGGGACCGCAACGGCAAGGTCGTGCGCGGGGAGATGCGCGCAGCGGGCGAGAACCAGGTACAGGCCAGCCTGCGCCGCCAGGGCGTGCTTGCCTCGAAGATCAAGAAGCGCCGCATGCGCTCGGGCAAGTCCATCAAGCCCAAGGACATCGCGATCTTCACCCGGCAACTCGCCACCATGATGAAGGCCGGCGTGCCACTGCTGCAGGCCTTCGACATCGTCGGGCGCGGCAATGCCAACGCCAACGTCACCCGGCTGCTGAACGACATCCGGACCGACGTGGAAACCGGCACCTCGCTATCGTCGGCATTCCGCAAGTTCCCCAAGTACTTCGACAACCTGTACTGCAACCTGGTCGAGGCCGGCGAAGCGGCCGGTATCCTGGAAGACCTGCTCGACCGTCTCGCCACCTACATGGAGAAGACGGAAGCCATCAAGTCGAAGATCAAGTCGGCCCTGATGTACCCCACCGCCGTGATCGTGGTGGCCTTCGTGGTGGTCGCGATCATCATGATCTTCGTGATCCCGGCCTTCAAGCAGGTGTTCACGTCCTTCGGCGCCGACCTGCCCGCGCCGACGCTGTTCGTGATGGCGGTCAGCGAGTTCTTCGTCGCCTACTGGTGGCTGATCTTCGGCGTGATCGGCGGCGGCCTCTACTTCTTCATCCAGGCCTGGAAGCGCAACGAGCGCGTGCAGCGCTTCATGGACCGGCTGCTGCTCAAGCTGCCCATCTTCGGTGCGCTGATTGACAAATCCTGCGTGGCGCGCTGGACGCGCACGCTCGCCACGATGTTCGCGGCCGGCGTGCCACTGGTCGAGGCCCTCGATTCCGTCGGTGGCGCGTCGGGCAACACGGTGTACGGCGATGCGACGGTCAAGATCCAGCAGGAGGTGTCGACCGGCACCAGCCTGACCACGGCCATGACCAACGCCAACCTCTTTCCCTCGATGGTGCTGCAGATGACGGCCATCGGCGAGGAATCCGGCTCCATCGACCACATGCTGGGCAAGGCCGCCGATTTCTACGAATCCGAAGTCGACGACATGGTGGCTGGCCTGTCGAGCCTGATGGAACCCATCATCATCGTCATCCTCGGCACCATCATCGGCGGCATCGTGGTGTCGATGTACCTGCCCATCTTCAAGCTCGGCCAAGTCGTCTGATGCGGGACCTGGTGCTTGTCGACGCCGTCGTCGGCGGCGTCCTGGGCCTGCTCATCGGGAGCTTCCTCAACGTCGTCATCCACCGCCTGCCGAAGATGCTCTACCGGGGCTGGCTGACGGATGCGGTGGCCAACCTCTCGTCGAGCCAGCAGTCGCCCAGCCTGTGGCAGCTGGTATTCGGCACGGCGTCCGCGGCGCCAGCGCCTCTGGTGGCCCATGCCGACGAGGCGCTCAAGCAGGTCGATGCATTGCCACCGCTGGGTCTGGCACGGCCGGCATCGCGCTGCGGGCACTGCGGCCATCGCATCCGCTGGTACGAGAACATCCCGGTCCTGAGCTTCCTGGTGCTGCGCGCCCGATGCTCGGCCTGCGGCACCGCGATCGGCTGGCGGTACCCGGCGGTCGAAATCGTGACGAGCGCCCTCTTCGCCCTCTGCGCCTGGCGCTTCGGCCTCACGCTCACCGGGGCAGCGTGGGCCGCGTTCTGTGCACTCCTCGTGTGCCAGTTCATGATCGACCTCGACACGCAGTTGCTGCCCGATTCGCTCAACTACCTGCTGCTCTGGCTCGGCCTCATCGCCTCGGCCACCGGGCTCACCGGCGTTCCGCTGGCGAGCGCGGTGTGGGGCGCCGTCGCGGGCTACCTCAGCCTGTGGCTGATCTTTCACCTCTACCGCCTCGCCACCGGCAAGGAAGGCATGGGATTCGGGGACTTCAAGCTCCTGGCGGCACTGGGCACGTGGCTCGGTGCTGACTACCTGATCGCCATCGTGCTGGTCTCCTCGCTGGTGGGGGCTGTGTTGGGCGGCCTGCTGCTCGTGGCCGGCCGGCTGGCGCACAAGGACATCCCGATCTCCTTCGGCCCCTTCCTGGCCGGTGCCGGCCTGGTCTGCCTGGCCATCGGCCCCGACACGGTCCGGGCCTGGGCACCCTTCGCCTTCCCGTTCAAGGCGCTGACCGGCTGACGGGACGCACCATGCGGCGCATCGGCCTCACAGGGGGCATCGGGAGCGGCAAGAGCACCGTCTCTGGCCTGTGGCAGGCCCTCGGTGCCGCCATCGTCGACACCGACGCCATTGCCCGCTCGCTGACTGTCGCCGGTGGCCCCGCGATGCCCGCGCTAGTGCGGGCCTTCGGCGCGGACATCGCCGACGCGACCGGCGCCCTGGACCGCGCCCGCATGCGAGCGCGGGTCTTCGCCGACACGGGAGCCAAGCGGGTGCTCGAGGGCATCCTCCACCCGCTCATCGGGGCCGAGTGCGAGCGCCAGGCCGGGCTGGCCAAGGCCCCGGCCGTGATTTTCGACGTCCCGCTGCTGGTCGAATCGGGACGCTGGCGCGGCCTCGTCGACAAGGTGCTGGTCGTCGACACCAGCACGCAGACACAGCGCGAACGGGTGATGGCCCGATCCGGCTGGAGCGACGACACGGTCCGAGCCGTGATTGCGCAGCAGGCGACGCGCGCCGCGCGCCGTGCCGCCGCCGACGCCGTGCTCTTCAACGACGGCGTCACGGTCCAGGAACTCGCTGGCCAGGTGCAGAGTCTGTGGAACCGGTGGCTGGGCGCCGCCTTGCGATAATCGCGCGTTCGCCGCACGCGCACCGCCACCTCCGGCGGCCCCCGCCAACAAGAAGACAGCGCAGGCACGCCGACCCCGCGACTCGCGCTTCCCAAGATGCTGTTCAACTCCTACGCGTTCATCTTCGTCTACTTTCCGATCGTCGTGATCGGCTTCTTCCTGATCGGATGGCGCAACACGCGGGCGGCGGCCGGCTTCCTCGCCCTCGCATCGCTCTTCTTCTACGGCTGGTGGAGCGTCAAGGCGCTCCCGCTGCTCGTGGGCTCGATCTGCATCAACTACTGGTTCGGCCTGCGCCTGACGCCGCAGAACGAGCGCTCCGACGCGGGCCGCAAGCGGATGCTGGTCGTCGCGCTGACGGTCAACCTCGTCGTGCTGGGGATCTTCAAGTACGCCGACTTCTTCGTGGCGAACATCAACGACGGGCTGGTCGCAGCGGGCATCGCACCCCTTCCCTTGCTGCACGTCGCCCTGCCCATCGGCATCTCGTTCTACACCTTCACACAGATCGCCTTCCTGGTCGACTGCTGGCAGGGCAAGGTGCGCGAGCGCAGCTTCGTGCACTACGTGCTCTTCGTCACCTACTTCCCGCACCTGATCGCGGGACCCGTGCTGCACCACGCGCAGATGATGCCGCAGTTCGCCAATCCGGCGACCTACCGCATCGACACCAACAAGTTCGCACTCGGGCTGGCCATCTTCACCTTCGGCCTGGCCAAGAAGCTGCTGATCGCCGACAAGATGGGCCAGTACGCCGACATGGTGTTCCACGGCGTACAGGGTGGCACCGTGCCCGGCCTCGGCAGCTCGTGGTTCGGCGTGCTCGCGTACACGCTGCAGATCTACTTCGACTTCTCGGGTTATTCCGACATGGCCGTGGGCCTGTCGCTGTGCCTGGGCGTGCACCTGCCGCTCAACTTCAACTCCCCCTACAAGTCGACCAGCATCATCGACTTCTGGCGACGCTGGCACATCTCGCTGTCGACCTTTCTGCGCGACTACCTTTACATCCCGCTGGGCGGCAACCGCCTGGGCGAGGCGCGCCGCTATTTCAACCTCTTCCTCACGATGCTGCTGGGCGGCCTGTGGCACGGCGCGGCCTGGACCTTCGTGATCTGGGGCGCGCTGCACGGTGCGTTCCTCGTCGTCAACCACCTGTGGAACGCCAAGGTGCGCAAGGGCCGTCCGCCGAGCCGATGGAGCGTACCGCTGCGCTGGCTGCTCACCTTCCTGTGCGTGATGGTGGCCTGGGTCGTGTTCCGCGCCGACAGCATGACCACGGCCATGCACCTCTACAAGGGCATGCTGGGCCTCAACGGCACGGAGCTGACGGCGTTCACCGAATTCAACATCCCCTACCGCAAGCCCGAGTTCTTCCAGACGTTGCTGGTGGGCCTCTTCATCTGCCTGGCGCTTCCGCCCACGATCACGCTGCAGCGTTGGGTGCCCCAAGTCCAGCGCCTGGCGCAACGGCCACAGCTGTCCCGCGTCGCCACCGTCTTGATCGCCTTGTTCTGCGTGGTGCTCCTGGGCCTCTCCATTTCCAAGCTCGGGACGTACAGCCCCTTCCTGTACTTCCAGTTCTGATGCGTCCGGCGAAGCTCTGGTTGAGCATCTTTGCGACGGGCTTCGCCGTGATCGTGGCGATGATGGTCGTCACGCTTTTCACGCGCATCCCCGCGGGCGCGCTGACGCGCATCGGCCAGGTGTCGGAGTACCGCTTCGAGCCGCTGCGCCTGCCGCCACCGATCGATTTCTCGCTGATCCGGCAGGCGCCCATCGATCAGGCCGACGTGTTCGTCATCGGCGACAGCTTCAGCCACTACTTCGCCTGGCAGACGGTCCTGGTCGCCGCGGGCTACAAAGTCGCGACCGTCCATTGGGACAAGGTGCCGACACCCTGCGGCGACATCGGTGCGTGGCTCCAGAGCGCCGGCTTTCGCGGCCGGCTGGTCCTCCTCGAGAGCATCGAGTTCCTGCTGCCCGAGCGCCTGGAGGCCATGCGCAGTTGCAAACCCATGGGCCGACAGCCGTTCGCGCCCAGCCCGACGCCGACGACGAATCCTTCGCATCCCCCGGCGGGCTTCGCGCTCAACACCAGTGCCAAGCTGACCAGCGGACTGGTCACCTATCTGCACACCCGCGAGGTGCTGAAGTCCAAGGATCTGGTGACTTTCGAAGCCGGACGCTGGGGCAGTACCGTCTTCGCCAGTCCGGTCCAGGACGGCTGCCGCCAGTTCAGCAGCCGCATCTGCGACAAGAGCCTGTTCCTGGAGATCGAGCGCACCACCCCCGAGCTGTCTGTCGCGGACGCGGATTTCATGGCGCGCTTTTCCGAGCAGGCCCAGCCGCTGAAGCTGCGGTGGATGGTGATCCCCAACAAGACCACGGTCTACCTCGACACCCAGCGCAATACGGCCTTCGTCGCGCGCCTGCGTGCACTGGGCCTCGGGCCCGACCTGTTCTCCCTGGCGCAATCTGCACGCCGGGACATCCAAGATCTCTACTGGCCCAACGACAACCACTGGTCGATGGCAGGCCAGCTCTACTTCGGTCACCGCATGCTGGACGATGTGCGCGCAGCGATCGGAGAGCCGCACACGGATGCGCCGAAATGACACAACCCCCACGCTCCCCCGCTTCGCGCGGTCCGCTGCCCCCCGAGGGGGCGCGTCAGTCGCTTCGGGCGGCCGGGCGCGACTGATATGAAGAAAGTCGCCTCGCTCTGGCTCGCCACCTTCGGGGTGGGCTTCGCCATCATCTCCGCGCTGCTGGTCTGGACGCTGTTCACGCCGGCGCCCTATGGCGACCTCACGCGCATCGGCAGGCTGTCGGAAACGCAGTTCGGCTGGCGGCACGATCCGCCGGTGCTCGATCCCGCCCACCTGCGCGCGGTGCCGCTCGATCAGGCCGACATCCTGGTGCTGGGCGACAGCTTCTCGATGACCTACCGCTGGCAGGCGGCCCTCGTGGAGGCAGGCTACAAGGTGAGCACCACCTACTGGGGCCAGATCGGCTACATGTGCGGCGATTTCACCGACTGGGTGCGCAAACAGGGCTTCAAGGGACGGATGGTGATCGTGGAAAGCGTGGAGCGTGCCTTCGACGAACGCATGCGGCGCAGCGAGCAATGCGCCCACATGGTCGATCGCCGGCTCGAGCTGAAGACCGAGCCGTTCCTCGGCCCCCTGACGCAGAAGCCGCCGCCGGGTCTGAACTGGGCCGCCAAGCTCACGACCGGCCCCATCACGTGGTTCAACACCCGCAAGGCGATGCGCGCGCGTGGCGACACCCAGCACGGGGACGAAACCCTGGTGCGCCTGGTTCCGGACGGCTGCAAGCAGTTCTCCCACCTCGCCTGCGACCGCGTGCCCTTCTTCAAGGAAGACATCGACAATGGTCCGCTGACGGCGCAGACCTTCGAGCGCATGCAGCGCCTCACCGCGGCCAATCCATCGCTGGACCTGCTGTGGATGATCATCCCGAACAAGACCACGGTGTACCTCGACCCGCAGCACTCTTCGCCGTTTGTCTCGCTCATGAAGGCGCACCCGGCCCTGGGCCCCGATCTCTTCACGTGGGCCCAGAAGGCCCGCTTCGCGACCCAGGACTTCTACTTCCCCAACGACACGCACCTGTCGATGCTGGGACAGGTTTCGCTGGGACAAGCCATGGTGCAGGAGGTGAAGAAGCGCCTGGACCCCGGCAACCGGGCAGGCTCATGAAGCTATCATGGGCCGTCGAAGCGGTTGTTCCAACCTCGCAAGCGACGTGATCCTTTACGAATACCCCTTCAACGAGCGCATTCGCACGTACCTGCGCCTGGAGCACCTGTTCCGGCGCCTGGGCGAACTGGTGCCCGGAGAACCGGCGCTCTCGCACCACTACGCGGTGGTCACGATCTTCGAGATCATGGACGTCGCCGCGCGCGCCGACCTCAAGGCCGATGTGCTGCGCGACCTCGACAAGCACAAGGCCGTGTTCAACGGCTACCGCGGCAATCCGGCCATCCAGGAGTCGGTGCTCGACCAGGTCATCGGGCAACTCGAGCGCAACTTCGCCACCCTCAACGCGATGCCCGGCAAGGCCGGGCAGGCGCTCACCGAGAACGAATGGCTCATGGGCGTCCGCAGCCGCGTGGGCATTCCCGCCGGCACCTGCGAGTTCGACCTCCCCGCCTACTATGCCTGGCAGCACCGCAGCAGTGCCGATCGCCGCAAGGACCTGGAGCGCTGGGCCGCCACGCTCGCGCCGCTGGCCGAATCGGTGTTCCTGCTGCTCAAGTTGCTGCGCGACGCCGACGTGCCCTACAAGGTGATGGCGGCCGGCGGCCAGTTCCAGCAGAGCCTGCCGCAGGGGCGCAGCTTCCAGTTGCTGCGTCTGCGCATCGACCCGGCCCTCGGCCTGGTGCCCGAAATCAGCGGCAACCGCCTCATGGTGTCGGTGCGCCTGATGCGCCAAGAGGCCGACGACAAACTGCATCCCAGCACGGAGGATGCACCGTTCGAGCTGACCCTGTGCGCATGAGCGCTGCTCGGCCGCTCCGGAGGCGCTCGCGCCCGCAGTGCGCAGCACGGAGGGTCATCCAATGAGCCCGCAGTCCGGCACCGTGCGCACCGTCCCCTGCCCGGCCTGTGGCGAGGACGCCCGCTACGCCGCCGACAACCCCTACCGCCCTTTCTGCAGCGCGCGCTGCAAGGGCATCGACCTGGGCGCGTGGGCCAGCGAACAGTTCCGCATGCCGACCGAAGCTCCGCCGGAAGACAGCCCCTTCGGCGACCCCAAGGCGCAATAGCCCAGCCATCCAGGCTTCAGGCCGAATCGGCCGCCAGCGCCCGTCCAGCTTGCGCGAGGCGCTACGAATTTCATAGCAATCGGCAGATGCGTGGTCAGGGCAGACACCGAACCTGCAGCTCGGCATAGCCCGTCGCCGCGTCGGGGCCGCGCCCCAGCACCCAGCCCACGGGCCGGCACAGCAGCACCTCGGCCGTGGTGCGCACCCGGTTGCCGTGCACGAGGTGTCCCCCCACCACCTGCCCCTGCCCGCCCGACAGCGCGATGTGCAGGTGCGCACCGTCGCGGGTGAGCGTGCCGGCCAGGCCAAGGATCTCCCACGGCCCATCGAAGTGCGTGGCGGCGTCGCGGGCGGCCAGGCGCAATTGGGCGTCCTGCAGGCTGCCGATGCCGCTCACGACGAAGCAGCCGTCGGGCGCGAAACCGGCGGCCGCCTCCTCCAGCGCGCGACGCAGGTCTGCGCCCGGCGGCAGGCGCAGCGGCAGGAAGGCGGTGTCGGGCGTCATGGGCGATCCGGCGGGCGCTGGCTGCATCGGCAGGCTCCTGTCCTGGCAGATTCAGAACTGCATCGTCACCGCGTCGCACACGCGGTAGGCCTCGTCGACGATCGGCATCCAGTGCCACTTGTCGAAGGTGGTGCAGGGATGCGAGATGCCCAGGCCGATGCGCTCGCCGACCGCCGGTGCCTGCGCCGCGAGCGCCGCATCGCCGGCGTCCCAGCGCAGGTACGCATGCTGGTCGTTGAGCGCATCGATGCGCCAACCGGCCGGCACCGGCTGCGCCGTGCGCTGCCCGGCCGCCGCGCGTGCGATGGGCACCGGCATCCCCATGTCGAAGGACAGGTCGCGCTTGCCAGCGCCGACGATGGCCAGGCCAGGCTCGGGGCAGGACTGCACCAGTGCCCACACCTCGAGCGCGGGCCGCAGCGCATCGGCGCAGCCGCAGCCCAGGCGTGGCGCCATCGCCTCCATCATTCGGGTGTAGGTGCCGTGGTCGTGCGTGACGTAGCAGCCCGAACGCAGCAATCCACGCACCGGACGGCCCAGTGCGGGGGTCAGTCGCGCCGCCACCAGGTCGAACACGGCCGAGCCGCCGGCCGAGACGATGACCTCCTCGCCCTCGAACAGGCCCTCGCGCACGCACGCGGCCGCCACCGCGTCGACGCGGTCCATCAGGGTGTCGACCCAGGCGCGGTCGGCACCGCTCTCCCCCTTGGCCCACAGCCCCTCGTAGCACTCGATGCCGGCCAGGTGCACCGCCGGGCTGGCGCGGAGCGCACGCGCCAGGGCCAGTGCCTCGTCTTCACTGCGCACCCCGGTACGGCCGCCGCCGAAGCCGATCTCCAACAGCACCTCGAAGGGCGGGACGGGATCGGCCTGACGCGCGTGCCACGTCTCGATCAAAGCCAGCTGCGGCGCCGAATCGACCAGGAAGATCACGCGCAGGTCCGCATGCCGGCGGCGCAGTGCGGCCAGGTGCGCCAGGTCGGACGCGTCCATCATCTCGTTGGCGATCAGGGCTCGCCGCACGCCCGCCGCCACGCCCACGGCCACCTGCATCACGGTGGCGAAGGTGATGCCCCAGGCGCCCGCCTCGAGCTGGCGGCGAAAGAGCTGCGGCGACATCGTGGTCTTGCCGTGCGGCACCAGCTCCACGCCCCAAGCGCGCGTGCGCTCGGCCATCCAGGCGATGTTGTGGGCCAGCGCCTCGCGCTTGAGCACCGCGACAGGCAGCGGCAGGTCGCCGGCGAGCACGTTCCAGCCCTGCACGCCGACCTCGGACGCGGCGAGCGCCGGCCCGTCGTGCGGCCAGCCCTTGAGCGGGGGAACGAGCATCGGATCGTGGACAGGCGAAGCGGACGTCGCAGCGAGCGCAACGGAAGACATCGAAGACATCGGGTGATCGTAGTGCGCAGGCGCCCATCGGCACGCGCGCGCCCTCAAAAGCCAAAGTGCAATCGGCCGCCAGCGCCCGCCCCGCCTGCGTTGGCGCCGAATTCATCACATTCGTGACGAGTTCGATTCAGCGCCTGGCGACGACGAGGTGCGCCTGGATCTTCCCAGCCACCGGCGCATCGCGCGCCCCGATCTCGCCGCGCAACGGCGTGCCCTGGCAATACGCGGCGGCGGCAGCCTGCGCCGACACCGCCCGGTCGCGCCCGCGAACACCGTGTCGTTGTGTGCCATGCGACCTCCTGCTGAGCGGCGGGAGCGCGATGGTGAACCTGCGCCCCGCGGCCGTCAACGCCGCTGGCGACGTGCGATCAGCCGGCCAGGCGCCCCTCGACCAGCCGCAGCTGCCGGTCGCAGCGCGCCGCCAGCGCGTCGTCGTGCGTGACCATCACGAAAGCCGTGCCGCGCTCGCGCGCCAGCTGCAGCATCAGGGCGAAGACGCCATCGGCGGTGCCCCGGTCCAGGTTGCCCGTGGGCTCGTCGGCCAGCACGCAGGCCGGCTGCGTGACCAGCGCGCGTGCGATGGCCACGCGCTGGCGCTCGCCGCCCGACAGCTCGGCGGGCCGGTGCTGCACGCGCTGGCCCAGGCCGACGGCGGTCAGGATGCCGCGCGCCGCCTCGTGCGCCTCGTGCGTGGTCTGGCGGCGGATGCGCAGCGGCATGGCGACGTTGTCGAGCGCGCTGAATTCCGGCAGCAGGTGGTGGAACTGGTAGACAAAGCCCAGGTGCTGATTGCGCAGCCGGCCCTGCGCGGCCGGGTCGAGCCGCGCGAAAGCCTGGCCCATCAGCGTGAGCGTGCCGGCCGTGGGCGCGTCCAGCCCGCCCATGAGGTGCAGCAGCGTGCTCTTGCCCGAGCCCGAAGCACCGACGATGGCCAGCGTCTCGCCGGCGCGCACATCCAGGTCGATGCCGTGCAGCACCGTGAGGTCGATGCGGCCTTCGTGGAAGCGCTTGGTGAGGCCGCGGGCTTCGAGGACGACCGGCGGGGAAGCGCCGCCGCCGGGCCGCCCCAAGGCGGCGCCCATCCCCTCGGGGGGCAGCGAACCTCGCGAAGCGGGGAGCGTGGGGGCGGACATCTCACTCATAGCGCAAGGCCTCGGCGGGATTCACGCGGCTGGCGCGCCAGCTCGGGTACAGCGTGGCCGCGAAGGCGAGCACGAGCGAAATGACGGTGATGGGCATGATGTCGCCGCGCTGCGGGTCGCTGGGCATGCGGCTGATGAGGTAGATGTCCTGCGGCAGGAAGCTGGTGTGCAGCAGCCGCTCGATGAAGGGCACGATGACGTCGATGTTGTAGGCAATCAGCAGGCCCAGGCCAAGGCCGCACAGCGTGCCGATCACGCCCACCATCGCGCCCTGCACCACGAACACGCCCATGATGCTTTTCGGGCTCGCGCCCAGCGTGCGCAGGATGGCGATGTCGGCGCGCTTGTCGGTCACGGTCATCACCAGCGTCGACACCAGGTTGAAGGCCGCCACGGCGACGATCAGCGTGAGGATGATGAACATCATCCGCTTCTCGACCTGCACGGCCGCGAACCAGGTCTTGTTCTGGCGCGTCCAGTCGCGGATGAGGAACTGGCCCGGCAGCGTGGTCGCCAGCTGGTCGGCCACCTCGCGGGCGATGTTCAGGTCCTTGAGCTTGAGGCGGATGCCGGTCGGCCCCTCGAGGCGGAAGACCTTGGCCGCGTCCTGCTCGTGGATCATCGCCAGCGCCGAGTCGTACTCGTAGTGGCCGGATTCGAAGGTGCCCACCACCGTGAACTGCTTCAGCCGCGGCACCACGCCGGCCGGCGTGACCTGGCCGCCCGGCGCGATCAGCGTCACCTGGTCGCCCGGCCGCACGAAGAGCGAGCGCGCCAGCTCGCCGCCCAGCACGATGCCGAACTCCCCGGGCACCAGCTTGTCGAGCGCGCCGTTGGTGGCCGAGTTGCTGAACTCGGTGACTTCAGGCTCCAGCTTGGGCTCGATGCCGCGCACCAGCACGCCTTTCATGTCCTCGCCGCGCGCCACCAGGGCCTGCGAGGCGATGTAGGGCGCCGCGCCCACCACCTCGGGGTTCTTGCGCGCCGCGGCCATGATCGCGTCCAGGTCCTGCAGGGCCTGGCCGTCGCGCGAGAAGATCTCGATGTGCGACACCACGCCCAGCATGCGGTCGCGCACTTCCTTCTGGAAGCCGTTCATCACCGACAACACGATGATCAGCGCCGCCACGCCCAGCGCGATGCCCAGCATCGATACGCCCGAGATGAAGGAGATGAAGCCGTTGCGCCGCGTGGCCCGGCCGGCCCGGGTGTAGCGCCAGCCGAGCTGGAGTTCGTAGGGGAGTTGCATGTCAGTGATGCCCGGCCGCCAGCAGGCACTGACGCGCCCCCTCGGGGGGAAGCGATACGCGCAGCGATGAGCGTGGGGGCATGTTCATGTCGTTGGCGCCCGGCCGGGCCGCAACGCCCGCCGGCCACCGCAGTGGAGGTGGCGGGGATTGTGGCATCGCCCCCGGGTGCCCCCACCCCGGGCGCGACAATAGGGGCATGTCCCTTTCCCCCGGTGACGCGAGCCCGCCCCACGCCCTGATCCTTCCCTTCGCCGGCCGCCTGACGGTGGCCTGCCGCGCCGCGCTGCCCACGCTGCAGCTGCCGCAGCTCGAAGCCCTGCTGGCCCGCCTGGCCGTCCAGGACGAGGACGCGCAGGACGACGACACCCTGTCCCCCCCCCACGAGCGCGCCTTGGCCGGTGCACTGGGGCTGCACGCCGCCGACGGCATGCTGCCCTGGGCCGCGCTGGAGGCGCAGCAGGCCGACCTGCCCGGCGCGCGGGACGCGGCCTGGGGCCAGGTCACGCTGTGCCACTGGCAGGTCGGCATGAGCGAGGTGGTGCTGGGCGATCCCGCCCGCATGGCGATCGAGCCGGCGGAAGCCGACGCCCTGCTGGCCGCCGCCCGCCCATTCTTCGAAGAAGACGGGATCGCGCTCTTCGCCACCGCGCGACCTGGCCACTGGCTGGCGCGCAGCGCGCTGTTCGACGGCCTGGCCACCGCCTCGGCCGACCGCGCCATCGGCCAGCCCCTGGCGCAGTGGTTGCCGATGTCCGACGCGGCGCGGCCGCTGCGGCGGCTGCAGAACGAGATGCAGATGCTGCTGTACACCACACGGGTGAACGACGAGCGGACCGCGCGGGGCCTGCTGCCGATCAATTCCTTCTGGCTCAGCGGCACCGGCCGGCTGCCGTCCACGCCGCCGGCTCCAGCGGTGGCGCCGACCGTCGAGGGATCGCTGCGCGATGCCGCCCTGCAGGACGACGGCGAAGCCTGGGCGCGCGCCTGGCAGGCGCTCGATGCCGGCCCCATCGCCGACCTGCTGGCGCGCAGCCGGCGCGGCGAGGCGGTCGTCCTCACGCTCTGCGGCGACCGCGTCGCACAGCGCTGGGCGCCCGTGCGGCGCGGGCTGGTGCAGAAATTTCTGAGCCGTTTCGGCCGCCAGCGCCCGTCCAGCGTGCTCGAGCAGCTATGAAAATCGTAGCAAGAGAAATCCCGCCCCGAAGCGCCTGGGCGCTGGAGCAGGCCGGCGTGCACCCGCTGCTGGCGCGCCTGTATGCCGCGCGCGGCGTGCTGTCGGCCGCCGACCTGGACGACGGCCTGGCGCGACTGCTGCCGCCCGACACGATGAAGGGCACGCGCGAGGCCGCCGTGCTGCTGGCCGACGCGATCCGCGACGGCCGGCGCCTGTGCGTCGTGGCCGACTACGACTGCGACGGCGCCACCGCCTGCGCGGTCGCGGTGCGGGGCCTGCGGCTGTTGGGCGCGCGCCAGGTCGGCTACCTCGTGCCCGACCGCGTGGTCGACGGCTATGGCCTCACGCCGCCGATCGCCGAACGCGTGGCCGCCACCGGCGCCGAAGTGCTCATCACCGTGGACAACGGCATCGCCAGCGTCGAGGGCGTGGCCAGGGCCAAGGCGCTCGGCCTGACGGTGCTCGTGACCGACCACCACCTGCCCGGACCCGTGCTTCCGGAAGCCGACGTGCTGGTGAACCCGAACCAGCCCGGCTGCGAATTCGAGAGCAAGAGCATCGCCGGGGTGGGCGTGATGTTCTATGTGCTGCTCGCGCTGCGGGCGGAGTTGCGGGCGCGCGGAGCATTCGCGCCGCCACGTCCACCATCCGTTCACGCTGAGCCTGTCGAAGCGCCGCGCGAGGCTTTGACCCTTCGACAAGCTCAGGACAGGCCAGGCTCAGCCCGAACGGCTGGGGATGCTTGCGCCCCCACGCCGGCACAACCCAAGCTCGACACCCTGCTCCCCCTCGTCGCCCTCGGCACCGTCGCCGACGTGGTGAAGCTCGACCCCAACAACCGCCGCCTCGTCGCCCAGGGCCTCAAGCGCATCCGCGCCGGTGCGCTGCCGCACGGCGTGGCGGCCCTCTTCCACGCGGCGGGCCGCAAGGCCGAGGCGGCGACCACCTTCGACTTCGGTTTCGCCCTCGGGCCGCGCATCAACGCCGCCGGCCGCCTGGCCGACATGACGCTGGGCATCGAATGCCTGCTCAGCGACGACGCCGGGCGCTGCGCCGAGCTGGCGCGCACGCTCGACGGCATCAACCGCGAGCGGCGCGACATCGAGGGCGGCATGCGCGAGCAGGCGCTGCTGCTGGCCGAATCGCTGTTCGATGACAACGAGACGCCGCCTTCTGCGATCAGCGTGTTCGACGTGGACTTCCACGAAGGCGTGGTCGGCATCGTCGCCTCGCGCATCAAGGACCTGCACCACCGTCCCACCTTCGTCTTCGCGGCCAGCGCTGCCGACGGCAAGTCGCACGAGCTCAAGGGCTCGGGCCGCTCGATCCCCGGCTTCCACCTGCGCGACGCGCTCGACCTCGTGGCCAAGCGCCATCCCGGCGTGCTGCTGCGCTTCGGCGGCCATGCGATGGCGGCCGGCTGCACCGTGGCGCGCGACCAGTTCGAGGCCTTCGAGCGCGCCTTCGCCCAGGTCGCGCACGAATGGCTCGACGCCGCCACGCTCACGCGCCGGCTCGACACCGACGGCCCGCTGGCCCGCGAGTACCTGCGCATCGACCTGGTCGACACGCTGCACCGCGAGGTCTGGGGCCAGGGCTTCGCGCCGCCGACTTTCAGCGACGAGGTCGAGGTCGTCTCGCAGCGCCTGGTCGGCGAGAAGCACCTGGCACTCAAGCTGCGCCTGCAGGGCCAGCCCATCGACGGCATCTGGTTCGGCCACACCGATCCGCTGCCCGCGCGCGTGAAGCTGGCCTTCCGCCTGGATGCCGACGAGTGGCAAGGCACGCGGCGATTGCGCCTGATGGTCGAAGGTGCGGAGCTCATGACATGACCGCACCCGCCAGTGCCATGTGGCGCTGCCTGGTGATCGAGGACGACGAGGCCAATGCCCGCTACATCGCCGACGGCTTCCGGGCCATGGGGCATGTGGCGGTCGTGTGCCGCGAGGGCGCGGACGGCCTGGCACGCGCCACCGGCGAGGCCTGGGACCTGGTCATCCTCGACCGCATGCTGCCCAATGGCGTGGACGGCCTGTCGATCCTCTCGACGCTGCGCAACCTGGGCCTCCGCACCCCCGTGCTGGTGCTCAGCGCCCTGAGCGCGCTCGACGAGCGCGTGCGCGGGCTGAAGGCCGGCGGCGACGACTACCTGGCCAAGCCCTTCGCCTTCTCCGAACTGGCCGCCCGCGCCGAGGCACTGGTGCGCCGCTCGCGCACCGGCCCCGAAGTGCGCGTGCTGCAGCTGGCCGACCTGCGGCTGGACCTGGGCAGCCGCAAGGTCGAACGCGCCGGCCGCGCCATCGCGCTGCAGCCGCGGGAGTTCCGCCTGCTGGCCTGCCTGATGCTCAACGCCGGTCAGGTGATGACGCGCACCATGCTGCTCGAGGCCGTGTGGGACTACCAGTTCGACCCGCAGACCAACGTGATCGACGTGCAGATCAGCCGCCTGCGCACCAAGCTCGATGCGGCCGGCGGCCCCTCGCTCATCCACACCGAGCGGGGCGTGGGCTACCGCCTCGCCGCACCCGACGCCCCGCCAGCCTGATGGGCACGCTGCGCCGCCTGTGGGCCTCGGCGGGCTTCCGGCTCGCCTTCCAGTATGCGGTGCTGGTGGCCATCACCATGATGGCGGCGCTGGCCATCGTCTACCTGCAGACGGTGGGCGTGCTGCACCAGCGCATCGCGCGCCAGGTGGGCGCCACCGTGCAGCAACTCGTCGCGCGCTTCGACGGCGAAGGCGCCGCCGGCGTCGTGCAGGCGATCGACGCGGCGCTGGCCGACGGCCGCCAGTCCGACGAGGAGATGTACCTGCTGGCCGCGCCCGACGGCCGGCGCCTCGCCGGCAACCTCGATGCGCTGCCCGAGGGCATCGGCGACAGCGACGGCCAGCGTCGTGCGCTGCGCCGCGGCGAGCCCGTCACCGGCTACCTCGCGCAGCGGCGGCTGGCCGACGGCCATGTGCTGGTGGTGGGCCACGACCTGCGCGACCAGGAGGCGCTCGAGTCGCTGGTCGTCAGCGCCAGTGCCGCGGCCGGCGTGGTGGCGCTGCTGCTGCTGGTGGGTGGCGTCTTCGTGTTCCGCCAGGAGCTGGACCGTGCCGTGGGCGCCGTGCGCCGCACTGCCACGCGCATCGCCGACGGCGACCTGCGCGAGCGCGTGGCGGTGGAGGCGCAGGACGACGAGTTCGCCCGCCTCGGGCAGGACATCAACGCGATGCTCGACCGCATCGAGTCGCTGATGGCCGGCGTGCGGCACGTGTCCGACACCATCGCCCACAACCTGCGCACCCCCCTCACGCGCGTGCTGCTGGGTTTGCGCGCCGCCCAGGCCGAGGGCGTGCCGCCCGGCGAGCGCGAACGCGCCGTCGCCACCGCCATCCGCGACCTCGAGGCGCTCGGCACCGTGTTCGAGAAGCTGCTGCAGATCGCCGAAGCCGAGACCGGTGCGCGCCGCCGCGACTTCGCCCCCGTGGCGCTGCACACCATCGTGGACGACGTGCTGGAGCTGTACGACGCCGTGGCCGAGGCGCAGGGCGCCACGCTGCAGCGGGAAGCGGCCGACGAGGAGGTCGTGGTGCCTGGCGACCGCGACCTGCTCGCCGGCGTGGTGGCCAACCTGGTGGACAACGCGCTCAAGTACGGCGGCACGGGCTGCACCGTGACGGCCGGCGCGTACTGGGACGACGGACGTGCGGTGCTCACCGTGCGCGACGACGGCCCCGGCGTGCCGCCGGCCGAGCGCGAGCGCATCGGCACGCGCTTCGTGCGCCTCAAACCCGAGCTGCCCGGCCAGGGCCTGGGCCTGGCCAGCGTGCAGGCGGTGGTCGCGCTGCACGGCGGGCGGGTGCGCTACGCCGACGCCGATCCGGGCCTGCAGGTGCGCATCGAGCTGCCGCGCCACGGCTGACCGCCCCCTCACTGCTCCACCCACATTGCCGAATGGCAATGTTCCCGTCATCCACGGCGGCGCCCGCTCTTCCTACGATCGCCCACGCACTTCCCGTGCCCTTCACGGTGCGCGCCCGCGCCCGTGCGATCCGCAACGATACGAGGAGACTTCCAGGGTGAAGATCAAGAGTCAGAGAGACTTCTTTTCCGGCGCGCTGTTCTGCGCCTTCGGCGTGGCCTTCGCCTGGGGCGCCACCACCTACAACGTCGGCACCGGCGCCCGCATGGGGCCCGGCTACTTTCCGCTGATCGTCGGCGTGCTGATCGCCATCATGGGCGCGCTCATCACGGCCAAGTCGATGATCGTCGAGACCGAGGACGGCGAGCCCGTGGGCCGCATCGCCTGGAAGCCCCTGGTCTTCATCATCAGCGCCAACGTGTTGTTCGGCGTGCTGCTGGGCGGCCTGCCGAGCATCGGCCTGCCGCCGATGGGGCTGATCGTCGCCATCTACGCCCTGACCTTCATCGCCGGCCTGGCCGGCGACAAGTTCAGCGTCAAGGCCTCGGCCGTGCTGGCGACCATCCTCGCCATCGGAAGCTACCTGGCCTTCGTCGTCGCGCTCAAGCTGCAGTTCCCCGTGTGGCCCACCTTCGTCGCCTGATCCCCCACTACAACGAGACATCCGCTCCGGCCCCATGGAACTCTTCGACAACCTGGCGATTGGCTTCGGCGTCGCCTTCACTTTCCAGAACCTCGTCTACGCCTTCGTCGGCTGCCTGCTGGGCACGCTGATCGGCGTGCTGCCGGGCATCGGTCCCGTCGCGACCATCGCGATGCTGCTGCCGGCCACCTACGCGCTGCCGCCGGTGTCGGCGCTCATCATGCTGGCGGGCATCTACTACGGGGCCCAGTACGGGGGATCGACCACTGCCATCCTGGTCAACCTGCCGGGCGAGTCCTCGTCCGTGGTCACGGTGATCGACGGCTACCAGATGGCGCGCAAGGGCCGCGCCGGGCCCGCACTCGCCGCGGCGGGGCTGGGCTCCTTCTTCGCCGGCTGCGTGGGCACGATCATCCTGGCCGCCTTCGCGCCGCCGCTGACCGAACTGGCCTTCAAGTTCGGCCCGGCCGAGTACTTCTCGCTCATGATCCTCGGCCTGATCGGTGCCGTGGTGCTGGCCTCGGGCTCGCTGCTCAAGGCGATCACCATGATCCTGCTGGGCCTCGCGCTGGGCCTGGTCGGCACCGACGTGAACTCCGGCGTGGCGCGCTATTCCTTCGACATCCCCGAGCTGACCGACGGCATCGGCTTCATCGCCATCGCCATGGGCGTGTTCGGCTACGGCGAGATCATCGGCAACCTGTCGCAGCCCGAGGAGAGCCGCGAGGTCTTCACCTCGAAGGTCAAGGGCCTGATGCCGACCAAGGAAGACTTCAAGCGCATGGCGCCCGCGGTGCTGCGCGGCACGGCCCTGGGCTCGGCGCTGGGCATCCTGCCCGGCGGCGGCGCGCTGCTGTCGTCCTTCGCGTCGTACACCATCGAGAAGAAGATCAAACGCAAGCCCGGCGAAGAGGCCTTCGGCAAGGGCAACATCCGCGGCGTGGCGGGCCCCGAGTCGGCCAACAACGCCGGCGCACAGACCTCCTTCATCCCGCTGCTGACACTGGGCATCCCGCCCAACCCGGTGATGGCGCTGATGGTGGGCGCGATGACCATCCACAACATCCAGCCCGGCCCGCAGGTCATGACCAGCAACCCCGAACTGTTCTGGGGCCTGATCGCCTCGATGTGGATCGGCAACCTGATGCTGATCATCCTGAACCTGCCGATGATCGGCATCTGGATCAAACTGCTGACCATCCCGTACAAATGGCTCTTCCCCGCCATCGTGCTGTTCTGCGCCGTGGGCGTCTATTCGGAGAACAACAACACCTTCGACGTGTGGATGGTGGCGATCTTCGGCATCGTCGGCTACGCCTTCCTCAAGCTCAAGTGCGAGCCCGCACCGCTGCTGCTGGGCTTCATCCTGGGGCCGATGATGGAGGAGAACCTGCGCCGGGCGCTGCTGCTCTCGCGCGGCGACTGGTCGGTGCTGGTCACGCGGCCGATCTCGGCCGGCCTGCTGGTTGCGGCGGCGGCGCTGCTGGTGATCGTGCTGCTGCCGGCCGTGAAGGCCAAGCGCGAGGAAGCCTTCGTCGAGGAGTGACGGGCCCGCGCGGCCGAATCTGCGACGGCGCCTTCGGGCGCCGTTCTTTTTTGTCCCGCGAGCGACCCCGGTGGCGGAACTCGCGCATGCGGGTCCTATCCTTGCTCCATCGCACCCAGGCTTCCTGACGCCCACCCATGCCGACGCCCAAGCTCCTCTTCCCCGCCGTGGACGGCCCGCTGACGCGCGAGCGCCTGCACGACGGCAGCCTGCTGGCCGCGCTGCGCGCCAGCGCGCCCCCCGGCATGGTGCTGCGCAGCGACGAGGAACTGGCGGCCTCGCTGGACGAGACGCTCGCGACGCACCCCGCCGACGAAGCGCTCTGGCTCTTCGGCTACGGCTCGCTGATGTGGAACCCGGCGATCCACTACCTCGACGCCCTGCCCGCCACCGTGCGCGGCTGGTCGCGCCGCTTCTGCCTGTGGCTCTACACCGCCCGAGGCACGCCCGAAGTGCCGGGGCTCATGCTGGCGCTGGACCGGGGCGGCGGCTGCCGCGGCATCGGTTTTCGCATCGCGGCCGAGCAGGTGCGCACCGAGCTGACGCTCCTGTGGCGCCGCGAGATGCTGGGCGGCACCTACGACGCGCGCTGGGTGCAGGCCGACATCGGCGGCCAGCGCTGCCGCGCCCTCACTTTCGTGGCCAACCGGCGCCATGCGCGCTACGCCGGGCTGCTGCAGCCTGAAGAAGCGGTGCGCCACATCGCCGCCGCCGCCGGCAGCCTCGGCTCCTGCCGCGCGTACTTCGACCAGACAGTGGAAACGCTGGAGCGCCTGGGCATCCGCGATGCGGCGATGGAGCGGCTGCGCGCGGCGCTGGCGGCGCTGCCGCCGGCGCCACCGGCCGCCATCGCCACGCGGGATGTCCTGCAACCCGTGGCGGTCCCGGTGGCCGCAGCGCCCCCTTTGCTATCGAATTCATAGCTGTTCGCGCAGGCGGGACGCGCGCTGGAGCCCGATTTGGCTTGGAAACTAGGCGGGGCCGGCCTCAGCGCCCGAACTCGTGGCTCAGCCCCACGGTGTACACGGCGCCGCCCGGTCGCACCTTGGCGGCGCTCAGGTCCAGCGTCAGCATCGGCGTGAGGCCGAAGCGCAGCCCGCCGCGCGTGGTCCAGGCGCCCTGCGCGCGGTTGCGCTCGAGGATGAACGAGACTTTTTCGTCCACCGCCCATTCGGCGGCCGCGCCCACGCGGCGCGTGCGCACCCCGGTGCCGGCAGCCCAGTCGGCACCAAGATTGGCATGCAGTTGCAGGCTCGGCAGCGGCTGCCAGGTCACCGGCAGCAGCCACTGGCGGCTGGGCTTGCCATGGTTGCGCAGGTCCCACGAAGCGGCGAACTCGACGGCGGCGCGCAGCGGATCGTCGGGTTGGCCGTACCAGGTCCACTTGAGGGCCGGGCCCGCGGTGCGGCTGCGCGCGTCCGGAGAGGACGAGCGGTCGAGGTTCAGGCCCAGTTCGACCGGGCCGACGCGGCAGGCGGGGCCGACATGCTGGAAGCCGGTCGACGTCGTCTCCGCGCGCCCGGCCCAGGACTCGACCTGGCAGCGACCGGGCGCCAGCGTATCGGCGTCGTCGACCTCGAAGTGGCCGCCCGCGCCCGCGCTGCCCGCCGCCAGTGCCAGGACGGCTTGCGGGAGAAGGTGCGGAATGCGGAGGCGAAGCGGCATGGGCGCGCAGCATAGCCGCAGCGCATGGCGCCTTCGCTACACCTCGAAGTGCGGCTGGATCATGCGGATGCGCTTGATGGCCACGCCTGCCGCCGCGGTGCGCGTCTCCACGCCGAGCTTGACGAACACGCGCTCGAGGTGCTTCTTCGCGGTGGCCGGGCTGCTGCCCAGGATGTCGCCGATGTCTTTGTTGGTCTTGCCCTTGACCACCCAGTACAGCACCTCGGCCTCGCGCGCGGTGAGCTTGAGCGCCAGGCTCATGGCCTCGATCACGCTGGCGTCGGACACCTCGCGGATGATGAGCAGCCAGTCGCCGGCCCAGCCTGGCAGGTTCTGTCCGGGCTCGTCGCGGTCGCCGGTCTGCTGGTGCACCCGCAGCTGCAGGTGGCGCGCGCCCTGCTCGATGGTCAGCGGTGGCGGCTCCACGCCGCCCGCCGTGGCCGGCAGGTGCTGGTGCAGCCAGTCGAGCACGGCCGCGGGCGTCTGCGGCGCGGCGGTGCCGCAATAGCGCAGCAGCAGGTCGCGCGCCAGCGAGGTCTGCCAGATGAGGCGCCCCTCGGGCATGCGCACCGTGATGCTGGCATAGCCGAAGGCATCGAGCGCATTGCGGGCCTGGCCGGCCTGCTGCGCCTGCTGGCGCGCCGCGCGGGCGCCCTGCAGGTGCACATTCATGCGCGCCAGCACCTCCTTGGGCTTGATCGGCTTGGTCACGTAGTCCACGCCGCCGGCGTCCAGCGCGGCCACCAGGTGCTCGGTCTCGGTCAGCCCCGTCATGAACACGATGGGGATGTGGGCGGTGGCCGCGTCGGCCTTGAGCCGGCGCGCGACCTCGAAGCCGTCCATGCCCGGCATCATGGCGTCGAGCAGCACGATGTCGGGCTGCGCCTGCGCGGCGCGGGCCAGCGCCGCCTCGCCGCTGGTGGCGACCAGGACCGTGTAGCCCGATTCGTCGAGCGCATCGTGCAGCATGGCGAGGTTGTCGGGCACGTCGTCGACGACGAGCACCAGGTCGCCGCGCGCCGTTTCCTCGCGCAGGCTGGCGGCCAGGGGAGAGGCCGGCGCGCTCATGCCACCGACTCCGGCGACGTACCCGCGCGGCGGATGGCCTCGGCCACCGCCTCGAACTGGAACTGGCGCGCACGCGTGCGCTGCAGCGCGGTCCAGGCGGCGCAGGCCGGCTGGGCGGCGTCGATCTCGTCGAGCTGGGTCATGATGCCGCGAAGGTAACCGAGCTGCACCGCCTCCTCCAGCGCGCGAAGCCGTTCGGGCGCCGGCGGCACGGACGCGTCGGCCAAATGCGGCGCCACGGCAGCGGCCGTCGCGGTGTCGGTCCACCGCAGCTGCAGGCGGCGCTCCAGCCAGTCCAGCAGTTCGCTGTGGCGCACCGGCTTGACGAAGAAGTCATCGGGCGTGATGCCGACGTCGTTCTCCAGCCGCTTGTCGAAGGCATTGGCCGAGACGATGGCGGTCGCAGGCGCCTCGTCGCCCACCCAGAAGGCGCGCGCCCGGCGCAGCGTCTCCCAGCCGTCGATGCCGGGCATCGCCAGGTCGACGAACATGGCGTGCGGCCGGAAGCCGGCAGCCAGCAGGTCGAGCGCATCGTGGCCGCTGGCGGCGGTACGCAGCTCGAAGCCCAGCGGCGCCAGCAGGTGCACGAGCAGGTCGCGGTCGGTTTCTTCGTTGTCGACCACCAGCAGCCGGCGGCGCTCGCCTTCGTAGCCACGCCGGGGCCGTGCCGACACGACGGGCGGCGGGGCCGCGTTCGACGCACGCACCGGCGCCTCGTGCACCCGCGGCAGGAACAGGCGCACCCGGAACACCGAGCCCTGCCCGGGCGTGCTCCGCACCTTCATCTCGCCGCCCATCAGGTCGGTGAGCATCTTGGCCATCGTCAGGCCCAGGCCGGCGCCGGGCGTTGCGGCGGCGCCGGGCGAGTCCACGCGCACGAAGGGCTCGAAGATGCGCGCCTGCGCCTGCGCGTCCATGCCGGGGCCGGTGTCCTCGATCTCGAGCGTGGCGAACTCGCGCGCATAGGCCACTCGCAGGCCCACTTCGCCGCGCGCGGTGAACTTGATGGCATTGCCCAGCAGGTTGATGAGGATCTGGCGCACGCGCTTTTCGTCGGCACGTACCACCTCGGGCAGCGTGTCGCTGGGCTCGAAGCGAAAGCGCAGGCCCTTCTCGGCGGCCTGTAGCTCGAACATCTCGGCCAGCTCGCGCAGCATGTCGACGAAGCGCAGCGGCTTCGCCTGCAGGGTGAGCTTGCCCGACTCGATGTGGGCCAGGTCCAGCGTGCCCTCGATCAGCGACAGCAGATGCTCGCCGCCGCGCTTGATGACGGCCACGGCCTGCTGCCGGTGCGGCGGCACGGAGGCGTCCTCGCCCATGAGCTGGGCGTAGCCGAGGATCGAATTGAGCGGTGTGCGCAGCTCGTGGCTGATGGCGCTGATGTAGCGGCTCTTGGCCTGGTTGGCGGCATCGGCCGTCTGCTTCGCTTCCTGCAGGGCGCGGTCGGTCTCGCGGTGCAGCTCGATCTCGCGCATGAGCAGGCGGGTCTGGCGGTTCGACTCCTCCTGCGCCACCTTGCGGCTCTGGTGCGCCAGCACCAGCCACCAGGCGACGATGCCGGCGATGAGCAGCAATGCCATGTAGGCCTTGAAGAAGCCGCCGCGCAGCGCGCCGCTCACTTCCGCGCTCATCGCCTTGCCCATGCTCGGCGCGGCGCTGGCGCCGGCCTTCACCCATTCGCCAACACCGCGCAGCTCTTGCTGGTAGAGCACGCCGAACACCGCCGCCAGCAGCGGCACGACGATCAGCATGAGCATGATGAAGTGGCCCAGGCCGGTGTCCAGGTAGGGCCACACGCGACGCGGCAGCAGCCAGCGCAGGGTCGCCGACCACTGCGCCGAGAGCGACGCGTGCGGCTTGCAAAGGTCGCCGCAGCGGGCATCGAGGGTGCAGCACAGCGAGCAGATGGCGCCCTGGTACGCGGGGCAATGCGCCATGTCGGGGCCTTCGTACTCGCGTTCACAGATGACGCAGCGCTGCGTGGCCAGGCGGGCATAGGCGCCCTCCTGCGTTTCGGCGCGGGCACGCCCTGCGTCCGGCCTGAAGACGAGCGGCCGCGAGCCTGCGTCACGCGCGAGGTAGTAGCGCCCCCTCGTCGCCCACGCGATCAGCGGCGCCGTCACGAAGGCCGTGCCCAGCGCGATCACGGCCGAGAAGGACTGCGCCAGCGGCCCGAACACGCCCAGGTGCGCCGTGATCGACAGCGCCGAGGCGAGCACCATCGCACCCACGCCCACCGGGTTGATGTCCCACAGGTGGGCGCGCTTGAACTCGATGCCCGGCGGCGACAGGCCCAGCGGCTTGTTCACGACCAGGTCGGCCACCACCGCCATCATCCAGGCGATGGCGATGTTGGCGTACAGGCCCAGCACGTCGCCCAGGGCCTCGAACACGTTCATCTCCATCAGCATGAAGGCGATGAGCGCGTTGAAAACCACCCACACCACGCGCCCCGGGTGGCTGTGCGTGACGCGCGAGAAGAAGTTGCTCCACGCCAGCGAGCCCGCGTACGCGTTGGTGACGTTGATCTTGAGCTGCGAGATCACCACGAACAGCGCCGTGGCCGCCACCGCCCACCCGTAGTGCGGGAACACGTACTCGTAGGCCGCGAGGTACATCTGGTTCGGGTCGACCGCGCGCTCGGTCGGCACCATGTGGGTGATCGCCAGGTAGGCCAACAATGCCCCGCCCAGCATCTTGACCACGCCGAGCAGCACCCAGCCCGGCCCACCGGCCATGACGCCCAGCCACCAGCGGGCGCGGTTGGCGGTCGTGCGCGCCGGCATGAAGCGCAGGTAGTCGGCCTGCTCGCCCATCTGGGTGATGAGCGCGATGCCCACCGTGAGCGCCGCACCGAAGAGGTGCAGATTGAAGCCCGCCGAGCCCTTGCGATCCCCGGCGTAGTGCGTGATGCCTGTGAATGCACCGGGATCGCGCATGAGCACGAAGCCGAAGGGCACCACCAGCATCAGGAGCCAGATGGGCTGCGTCCACAGCTGCAGGCGGCTGATGGCCGAAACCCCGTGCGTCACCAGCGGGATGACGACCAGCGCACACACCAGGTAACCCCAGGCCGGTGGGATGCCCAGGGCGAGTTCGAGCGCGTAGGCCATCACGGCCGCCTCGAGCGCGAAGAAGATGAACGTGAAGCTGGCGTAGATCAGCGAGGTGATGGTCGAGCCGATGTAGCCGAAGCCCGCCCCACGCGTGAGCAGGTCCATGTCGACGCCGTAGCGCGCGGCGTACACGCTGATCGGCCAGCCGGCCAGGAAGATGATGAGCCCCGTCGCCAGGATGGCCCACAAGGCGTTGGCGAAGCCATACTGCACCAGCAGCGTGGCGCCCACGGCCTCCAGGATCAGGAAGGACGCGGCGCCGAAGGCCGTGTTGGCCACGCGCCATTCGGACCATTTGCGAAAGCGCTGCGGCGTGAAGCGCAGCGCGTAGTCTTCCAACGTCTCGCTGCCGACCCAGCTGTTGTAATCGCGCCGCACCTTGACGATGCGCTGGGGCGCGCCGTCGCGGGCGACGTCGGGGGGCGAGGTGGCGGACTCGGGGGGCACACCAATGCGGTGCACATTCCATGCCGAAGTCCGCCCGCGGCACGACTGTTGCAAGGACGCGTCGTTGCCCATAATGCCTCCCGACCCCAGCG
>JAFEEH010000203.1 GCA_018241185.1 Pseudomonadota bacterium
ACCGCTCCAACCTGGGCCTGATCCACTGGGTTGCGGATTTCCTCGAAAGCCATGGGGTGCAGCCGCAACTGCTGCCCAGCGACGATGGTCGCAAGGCCAACCTGCTGGCCCGCATCGGTCCCGACGCGGTGGGGGGCATGGTGCTCTCGGGCCACAGCGACGTCGTGCCCGTGGCCGGCCAGGCCTGGCGCTCCGACCCCTTCGTGCTGGCCGAGGGCGAGGGCCGGTTGCACGGGCGGGGCGCGGTGGACATGAAGGGCTTCATCGCCGCGTGCCTGTCGGCGGTGCCCGGGTGGCAGCGGCAGCCCTTGCGGCGCCCGATCCATCTGGCCGTCTCCTATGACGAGGAGGTCGGCTGCCTCGGCGTTCCGAAGCTCGTGGAACGCTTGAAGGGGCAGGCGCCCGCGCTGGCCATCATCGGCGAGCCGACGCAGATGCGGATCGGCGTGCAGCACCGCGGCTTCTTCGGCCACCGGGCGCTCTTCACCGGACTGGCCGCGCACTCCAGCGACCCGTCGCTGGGCGCCTGTGCGGTCGAGCCGGCGGCACACCTGGTCACCCGGCTGGCCGGCCTTCGGCGCCGCTTCGCCAGCGAGGGCAGCCCGGCCACCCTCAACGTCGGCCGCATCGACGGGGGCACCGCGATCAACATCGTTCCGGGCCGCTGCGAAGTGCTGTGGGAATACCGTCCGCCGGACGAAGCCACCGCTCGACTCGTGCGCGACCTCGTCTGCGATGCATTGGCCGGCCTCCCGGCCGGCGTCACGGTCGAGGCGCAGCAGGTGGCCGCCGTGCCGGCCCTCTCGGCACACGGCAACGATGCGGCCGTCGCGGCCGCGCGCGCCCTGGGTGCGCTCTGGCCCGAGGCGGACCTGGCCTTCGGCACCGAGGCGGGCTTCTTCCAGGAGGCCGGCATCCCGGCGGTGGTGTGCGGTCCCGGGGCCATCGCCCAGGCGCACCAGCCCGACGAGTGGATCGCGGTGGCCCAGCTGGAGGCCGCCGACTGCTTCATGCGGGCCGCAGGGGACTGGGCGGTCGCCGGCTAGATGCCCAGCAACTCCGGCGGCAGCCCGCTGACGAACTCGGCGAAGTCCTTCCCGCCGATGGAGATGTGGGCCAGCATGGCTTCGCGGGCGGCGCCCGAGTCGGCGTCCGCGATGGCGCGGCTGACGTCTCCGTGCTCCTTGACCGAGCGCTGCATCCGGCCCGGCGATTCGAAGCGCCGCGCCGTGTAGGCCGCGCAGCGCGTGCGCAGCATCACGATCTGTTCGACCAGCGCGCCGTTGCGGCAGCCCTCGTAAATCAGCTGGTGGAAATCGTCGTTCGCGCGCTCGTAGGCGGCCGCGTCGTCGTGGGAAGCGGCCTGCGCACACGCTTCGACGCTGCGCTCCAGTTGCTGGCGCTCCTCTGGCTTCATGCGCCGCGCGGCATACCCGGCCGCGATCGCTTCCAGCTCGCCCAGCAGCTCCAGCATCTCCCGCAGGAGGTGGATGGACAGCTTCGGCACGCTCGCGCCGCTGCGCGGGCTCATGACCACGAAGCCCTGCGCCGCCAACTGAAGGATCGCCTCGCGGATCGGTGTGCGCGAGGTGGAGAAGCGGGCGCCGAGTTCCTTTTCGTCGATCGGATGGCCTGGGCGCATCGCGCCGCTCGCCAGATCCTTGATCAGCGCCATCCGGATGGCCTCGGCAAGCGTCGAGCCGCCAGCCTCAGGGTTTTTGCCCGATAGCAATTGCATGGTGCGATAATATATTTAGTGCCGCACTAAATATTTTTAAAGAGACATTAAATGTACATAGTAGCGTTGTTGCAGATTCTATCGGGCGCTCCGAAGGCTGGCGGCCCCCGCGCAACCCGCAGTTCCCGGATCGTCAGGGCGGCCGCAGCAATGGTGGCTGTCCTCGCCTGGACAGGCGCGGCGCCGGCCATGGCCGAAGAGTGGAAGCCGCAGCGCCCCATCCGGATGGTCCTGGGCTACACGCCGGGCGGAGCCGCCGACGCGGTGGCCCGTGACCTGGCGCCGCAGATGGAAAAGGTGCTGGGCCAGCCGGTGGTGGTGGACTACCGGCCGGGCGCCGGCGGGGCGATCGGCGTCGAGGCGGTGGCCAATGCCCCGGCCGACGGGCTGACCATCGGCCTGATCGACGGCGCGCCGCTCACCATCATTCCCAATGCCCGCAAGGTGAGCTACGACCCGGCCACTTCGCTGAGCTACCTGGGCATCGTCTCGCGCTCGCCCCTGGCCGTGCTGGTGCATCCCAGCGTTCCCGCGCACACGCTGCAGGAGTTGCTGGCGCTGGCGCGCGCCAAGCCGGACGGCCTGAGCTACGCCACCTCGGGCATCGGGACCATCCACCAGATGTCCTCGGAACTGCTGCAGGCGCGCACGCAGGTCTCGATGCTCCACGTGCCGTACAAGGGGGCGGCACCGGCGCTGCAGGACGTCATGGCCGGGGCCGTGAAAGTGTCCTTCTCCACCATTGCGCCGGCGGCGCCGTTCGTCAAGGCCGGCAAGTTGCGGGCGCTTGCCGTGACCTCCGACCGCGAGGTCGCGTTGCTGCCGGGCGTGAAGACCGTCGCCTCGCAAGGGGTGCCGGGCTACGACTCCGAAGGGTGGTTCGTGCTGGCGGCGCCCAAGGGTCTGCCCGCACCCATCGCCGCGAAATTGAACGAAGCGCTCAACGCGGCGCTCGCGACGCCGGCCGTCCAGCAGAAGCTCGCGGAGCAGGGCAGCAACACCGAGCCTTCGACGCCCGCGGACGCTGCCGCGCTGGTCCAGCGCGACCAGCGCAAGTGGGGCGAGGTCATCCGTTCCCAGCACCTCAAGTTCGATTGAATCCCATCCATCTCCAGGACCTTCCGATGACAGCCGAAACGTCTTCCCCTCCTGCCTCTGCGCCCGCCAGCCCCGCGCTGACCATCGACGGCGCCGTCGCCACCATCACGCTGCGTCGCCCGGCGACGCACAACCGGATCGAGCCCGAAGATCTCGGCGTGCTCCGGGGCTACCTGGCCGAGCTCGAGGCGAACCGCGATGTCCGCGTCATCGTCTTCGCGAGCACGGGCACCAGCTTCAGCTCCGGCTTCGATCTGGGGCGCCTCGGCGCCTCGGCGGCGTCCGGCGAGAACCAGTTCCAGCAGTTCACCGACGACATCGAGAATGCGCGCGCGATCACCATCGCCAGGCTGCACGGGCCGGTGTACGGCGGCTCGACCGACCTGACGCTGGCCTGCGATTTCCGCATCGGCGTCGAAGGCATGCGCATGTTCATGCCGGCCGCCCGGCTGGGGCTGCACTACTACCCGCACGGGCTTCGCCGCTGGGTGTCGCGGCTGGGCCTGGGGGCCGCCAAGCGCCTGTTCCTCACGTCGCGCACCATCCAGGCCGAGGAGATGCTGCGCATCGGCTACCTGGACGCCCTGGTGCCGCCGGAATCGCTCGACGCCGAACTGCGCAAGTGGATCGACGAACTTCTGGCGCAGGCGCCCATTCCGCTGGTGACGATGAAGGCCACGCTCAACGAAATCGGCCGCATGGAGTACGACGAGGCGTCGGCCCAGGCGGCCCACGTCGCGAGCCTGAAGACGCGCGACATCGCCGAGGCGCTGGCGGCCTTCGCCGAAAAGCGTCCGCCGCGCTTCACGGGGGCCTGATGGGCGTGGCACGCAACCCGGACCTGCCGCTCGCGGGCGTCCGCGTCCTGGAGCTCTCGCAGATCATGGCCGGCCCGACCTGCGGGCTGATGCTGGCCGACATGGGTGCCGAGGTCATCAAGGTGGAGAAGTTTCCCGCTGGCGACGATGCCCGGGGCTATGCGCGGCCGGGCGACCCGGGCCTGGCGCCCGGCTTCGTGATGCTCAACCGCGGCAAGCGCTCCGTCGCCGTCGACATCCGCAAGGAGGCGGGCCAGGAGATCATCAAGACGCTGGCCCGGCGCTGCGACATCGTCACCGAGAACTTCCGCCGTGGAAAGATGGACGCGCTGGGCCTGGGCTACGAGCACCTGCGCGCCGTCAACCCGCAGCTCGTCTACTGCTCCATCAGTGGCTACGGGCCGAACGGCCCGCTCAGCGACAAGGGCGGCTTCGACCTGGTGCTGCAGGCCTTCTCCGGCCTGATCAGCGTGACCGGCAGCCAGGACGGCAACCTGGCCAAGCCCGGCAATTCGGTGGCCGACATCAACGCCGGCATCCTGGCGGCACTGGGCTGTATGGCTGCGTACGTGAAGCGGCTGCGCACCGGCGTGGGCAGCCGGGTCGAGACCTCGCTCCTGCAGGCGTCGTTGCAGCAGATGTACTGGTTCGCGGCCGCCTATTTCCATGACGGCACCATTGCCCGGCCCATGGGCACCGCGCATCCGCTGATCGCGCCCTACCAGACCTTTCGCTGCAAGGAGGGCGCCATTGCGCTGGGCGGCGGCAACCAGACCAACTGGCTGCGCATCGCGCAGGTGCTGGGCCACCCGGAATGGCTGCAGGACTCGCGCTTCACCACCGGGCGCGACCGCCTGGGGCACCAGACCGAACTGGAGGCGCTGATCACCGAGGCGCTGAGCACACACACGGCCGAGCACTGGGTCGAGGTGCTCGACCGCGCGGGCGTGCCGGTCGGGCCGGTGCATGACGTGGGGCAGGCGATGGAGCATCCGCAGTCGAAGGCGATCTCGATGGTGGTCGAGGTCGAGCACGGCGCCGGCGGCCGGACCCGCTCCCTGGGCCTGCCGATCCACTTCGACGGCGATGCGCCCTTTGCTGCGTCGCCCGCGCCACGGGTTGGCGAGCAGACCCGCGAGGTGCTGCAGGAGTTCGGTTACGACGACGCCCGGATCACGGCACTGCAGGAGGCCGGGATCGTCCAGTAGTGCCTCAGTCGCCTGCGGCCGACAGGCCCAGGTTGTAGTCCACCCAGCCCCAGTAGTGGTCGAGCGTCAGCCCCTGCCGCTGGGCTTCGGCCCAGCGCGCGCGTGTGAAGACCGGATGTTGCGTGCCGTGGCGGGCGGCCAGGGCTGCAGGGTCGAGACCGAAGTCGGCAGTCAGGCGCGCGTCGGGCCTGGCAGCGGACGCGGCCTCGCTGGTGCTCGTGCGGTCGGGTGCCGGCGCGAGCGCGCTGCCGACCACGTCGCGGCCCTGCGCCTTGGCGCCAAGCAGGGCCATGTCGGCGCGCCGGAGCATGTCCGCAGGCGCCTCCGATGCCTCTCGGGTCGCGACGCCGAGGCTGACGGTGACGACCAGCGCGTCGTGGCCGAGCGCCACGGGCCGCGCGCTCACCGCCCGCCGCAAGGCATCGGCGCGGGCGAGCGTCGCGGCCTCGTCGGCGCTGGCCAGCAGGACGGCGAACTCGTCGCCGCCCAACCGCCCCAGCAGTTCCTGCGGCGCCAGTGCGCCAGCGAGGCGGCTCGCGACCTCGGCCATCACGGTGTCGCCGGCCTCGTGGCCGAAGCGGTCGTTGATGGCCTTGAAGTGGTCGACGTCGACGAGCGCGAGCGCCGTCACGTCGCGCCTTTCCGCCAGGGCCAGTTCGAGTGCGCGGCGGTTGGGCAGGGCCGTGAGCGGGTCGGTCAGGGCCATGCGCCGCAACTGCGCGTTCAGGCCTGCCAGCTCGGCATGCGCCCGCGCCAGAGCCTGCTCGCGGTCGGCCAGGTCGGTCACGTCGGTCCACAGTGAGGCGATGCCGCCGTCCAGCGCGTGCTCCTCGATGCGGTAGCTGCGGCCGGTGGTGCCGCGCAGCGTCACGGGCGCGGGCAAGGGGCCGCTGTGCCGGCTATCGCAGAGTGCGCGGAAGGCGTCGGAGGGCTCGAACATCGCCGAGTAGCGGCGCCAGTAGTCGCCCTGCACGTGGCGCTCGCGGATGTCGGGCACCTCGCGCAATACCGGCAGGAAGTGCTCGGAAAAGAAACGGGAGTTCGCGTAGCGCAGCTGCCCCTGGGCGTCGTGCAGGATCACGCCGAGGTTGGTGACGGTCAGCAGTTCCAGCAGCACGCTTGCATCGGTGCCTCCGGTCCCGCTGTGCGTGACGTCGGTCCACAGCTTGATCCGCCCGCCCGGCAGGGGAAACATGCGCAGCTCCAGCCAGCGCCCACTGTCGGCCCGCTGGTAGCGCAGCGGCCCCTGCTCATTGCTGTGGCGCCACAGGGCATTGGCCAGCGCGGCATCGAATTCGGCCACACCGGCATCGGGGTGCTGGCGCTTCAGGAAGGGCCGGATGGTGTCGGCCACGGGCAGACCGACGCGGACGAGGCCTTGCATCTCGGGAAAGAACTCTAGATAGCGTGGGTTCCAGGCGCGAACGCGTTCCTCGGTGTCGTAGCAGCACACGGCCGAGGCCCCGAAGGCCAGCAGCAAACCGCCTGCGGCCCCAGTCCAGCGATCGTCTTCGCCATGGATCGGCGGGAGATTGGGTGCGGACACTTCGTTCGATGACAACCTGGAAAAGCCGCCACTGCATTTCAACCGCGTGCAGGTGGCCGTTTGAAGGACGAGAGTATCGCTGCGCACGCTCGCGCGTCGGCGTAGGCCCGAGCCGAGGCAGCTGGCCGGACGCGTGGCAGCGCCTGCTAAAATCCTGGGCCCGGCACACGGCCCGCTGGCGTCCCGATTGCGCGACGCGGCCCGGCCCCAGGTCTGCCGGCCCTTGCTGACAGCGCTGCCCCCGGCAGCGATTCCTGGCACATCGGGCCGCCCTGTTTGCCACTCCGTCTCAACCATCGCCGGTGTGCGCGGCCCTCGGTCGCGCCTGTTGGCATCTGCCTTGGCAGGTGCACGCGCCGGTCATTCAGGGAGGAGCCATGCAGCTCATCGTTTCCGCCGGATTGATTCTGGCCATCGTCCTCTGGGGCATCCTTGCCCCGGGCCATCTCGGCACCGTCTTTGATGGCGCGCTCGCCATGATCATCCGCAACTTCGGCTGGTTCTACCTGTGGGTGGTGCTGGGCCTCGTGGTGCTGGCCCTCGGGCTCGCATTCAGCCGTTACGGCCGTCTCAAGCTGGGCGCCGAGGACGAGGAGCCCGAGTTTTCGCTCGGCTCGTGGTTCGCGATGCTGTTCGCGGCCGGCATGGGCATCGGTCTGGTGTTCTGGGGCGTGGCCGAGCCGGTCTCGCACTACGGCACGCCGCCACCGGGCATCGCGCCCGGCACCCCCGAGGCGGCGAACGCCGCGATGCGCTACAGCTTTTTCCACTGGGGGCTGCACCCGTGGGCCGTCTACAGCATCGTGGCACTGGCCATCGCCTTTTTCCAGTTCCGGCGCGGTGGTTCGGCCCTGGTCAGCACGGCGGTCCAGGCACTGCCATGGCGGCCGTTGCGCCACATCGGCCCGGTGGTCAACGTACTGGCCGTGCTGGCCACGGCCTTCGGTGTGGCGGCCTCGCTGGGCATGGGCGCACTGCAGATCAACAGCGGGCTGAGCGCCGTGATCGGCGTGCCCGTGAGCCAGTCGGCGCAGCTGATCATCATTGCCGTGACCACCGTGCTGTTCATCACTTCGGCGGTGAGCGGCGTGGACCGCGGGATCAAGATCCTGTCCAATTTCAACCTGATCCTCGCGGCGCTGCTCGCGCTGGCCGTGTTCGTGCTCGGGCCGACGGTGGCCATCATCGACACCTTCACCGCCACGCTCGGGAACTACATGAGCGAGTTCGTGCGGATGAGCCTGCGCATGACGCCGTTCCGCGACAGCAGCTGGGTGGGCACCTGGACCGTCTTCTACTGGGCCTGGTGGGTGTCCTGGTCGCCCTTCGTGGGCCTGTTCATCGCGCGCGTGTCGCGCGGGCGCACGGTGCGCGAATTCATTCTGGGCACGGTGGCCGCGCCGACGATCGCCGCGTTCCTCTGGTTCTCGGTCTTCGGCGGCACGGCGCTGAACCTCGAGATCATGCAGCACGTCCCGATCTCGGAGGCCGTGAAGGCCGACGTCTCGACGGCCCTCTTCAGGATGTTCGAGCAGCTGCCGCTCGGCACGCTGATGTCTGGCATCGCGACCGTGCTGGTGGTGGTGTTCTTCGTCACCTCGGGCGACTCGGCCGTCCTCGTTCTCGGCATGATGAGCACCGGTGGCAAGGAGAACCCGGGCGCACGCGTGAAGGTCGCCTGGGGCCTGCTCGTCGCGGGCGTGGCGTCCAGCCTGCTGATGGCCGGTGGCCTCAAGTCCGTCCAGACGGCGACCATCGTCTTCGCGCTTCCGTTCACCGTGGTGATCCTGCTGATGGCCCTGGCGCTGTGGCGTGGCCTTCGAGAGGACCTCGCGCGGGAGGAGTAACGCGAGCGCGCGCTGCGCCGGCGCATGCGCGAGTTGGCGGGCCCGGTGATGCCCGGCGCCTGAGCGAGGACCGCCGTGACGCTCGAACTGCTGGGTGCCCTGGGCAAGAGCTTCCTGTTCGTGCTCGCGGCGCTGCTGCCCATTCTCAATCCGGCCGCCACGGCGCCGATCTTCCTCGGCCTGACCGAGGGCGCCTCGCAGGACACGCGGGCGCTGCTGGCGCGCCGCATCGCGCGCAACATGGTGTGGCTGCTGCTGGGCGCGATGCTGGTCGGCGTTTACGTGCTGGAGTTCTTCGGCATCTCGCTGCCCATCGTGCGCGTGGGCGGCGGCATGATCGTCGCGGCCAATGCCTGGCGCATGCTCACCACCAGCCAGGCGGGCAGCGACTCGCGCACGCAGCTGGCGGAGGCGTTCACGCCCGAGATGGCGAGCCGCCAGGCGTTCTACCCGATGACCTTTCCGATCAGCTGCGGGCCCGGATCGATCGCGGCGGCGATCACCGTGGGCGTGTCGCTGGCCGACATGCGATGGGCCTTGACCCTGGCGCGCAGCACCGGTGCCGTGCTGGCGCTGATGGCCATCGGTGGACTCACCTTTCTGGCCTTCCGCTATGCACAGCAGCTGCTGCGGCCGCTCGGTGAAGCCGGCACCGTGATCTTCCTGCGCCTGTCGGCCTTCATCCTGCTGTGCCTGGGCGTGCAGATCGTGTGGGACGGCGTGCACGAGCTGGGCGTGGCGTTGCTGCGCGACGGGCTGCTGCCGGGCCCGGCCTGAACCGAACGGCACGAGGGCGCGCCCGCAGCAGACGCTACACCAGCGACACGCCCGACTTCAGCGGCCGCATGACGAAGCTGGTCTTGCAGTCCTGCACGCTGGGGTGCTTGAGCAGTGTCTCCATGACGAAGCGCGTGTAGTGGTCCATGTCGGTCACCACGACCTTGAGCAGGAAGTCCATGTCGCCGCTGAGTGACACGCACTCCACCACCTCGTCCCAGGTCGCGAGCTCGGCGGCGAAGTCGTCCATGGGCGTGCGCTTGCCGCGGCCGCTGTGCTTCTCCAGCCGCACGTTGATGTACGCCGTGAGGCTCAGACCGACGCGGCGCGCGCTGACCAGTGCCGCATAGCCGGCGATCACGCCGGCCTCTTCCATGCGGCGCACGCGTCGCAGCGCCGCCGAGGGCGACAGGCCGACCTGGCCGCCCAACTCGTCGAAGGACATCCGCCCGTGTTTTTGAAGGGCCGCCAATATGCGCCGGTCCAGTGAATCGAGCTCGATCATGTCGTCCATGGCAGGATATTCGCATGAATCCTGCGCATCGAGCGGCAATCGGCGCCGAGTTTGCAAGATAAATGCGTCGCGGAATGCCTACAGTCGGTGGATGCCCCGGCCACCGGCCGCCCCCACCTGGAGACGATGAAATGACCGACCTGTTCGACAACCCCATGGGCCTGTGCGGCTTCGAGTTCGTGGAATTCGCATCGCCCAAGCCCGGCTTCCTGGAGCCGATGCTCGAGAAGCTCGGCTTCACGCTGGTGGCGCGTCACCGTTCGAAGAACGTGCTGCTGTACCGCCAGGGCGGGATCAATTTCATCGTCAACAACGAGCCCGGCCTGGCCGCGTACTTCGCCGCCGAGCACGGCGCCTCGGCCTGCGGGCTGGCCTTCCGTGTCAAGGATGCGCACAAGGCCTACCGGCGCGCGCTCGAGCTGGGTGCGCAGCCGGTGGAAATCCCGACGGGACCGATGGAGCTGCGCCTGCCGGCCATCAAGGGCATCGGCGGCGCGCCGCTGTACCTGATCGACCGCTACGAGGACGGAAAGTCCATCTACGACATCGACTTCGAGTTCCTGCCGGGCGTCGACCGCAATCCCAAGGGCCACGGCTTCCAAGTCGTGGATCACCTGACGCACAACGTCTACCGCGGGCGCATGGCGTACTGGGCGGGCTTCTACGAGAAGCTGTTCAATTTCCGCGAGATCCGTTACTTCGACATCTCCGGCGAGTACACGGGCCTGACCTCCAAGGCCATGACGGCGCCCGACGGGCTGATCCGCATTCCCCTGAACGAGGAGTCCAAGCAGGGCGGCGGACAGATCGAGGAATTCCTCATGCAGTTCAACGGCGAGGGCATCCAGCACATCGCCCTGCTGACCGACGACCTGCTGAAGTCGATCGATGCGCTCCAGATGGCCGGTATCCCGCTGCTGACGGCGCCCAACGACATCTACTACGAGAACCTCGAGAGGCGCCTGCCGGGCCACGGCCAGTCGGTGGGCGAGCTGCAGGCGCGCGGCATCCTGCTGGACGGCACGACCGAAGGCGGCCAGCCGCGGCTGCTGCTGCAGATCTTCTCGGAGCCGATGCTGGGCCCCGTGTTCTTCGAGTTCATCGAGCGCAAGGGCAACTACCGCGAAGGCTTCGGCGAGGGCAACTTCAAGGCCCTGTTCGAATCGCTCGAGCGCGACCAGATCAACCGCGGCGTGCTCGCGGTGGACGACAAGTCGCCGCGCAAGGAAGCGGCCTGACGCTGGCGGCCGCGCCCGCGCGAGGAGTCCCCATGCTCAAGCAACTCAAGGAATCCGCCAAGCACGGCCTGGCGGCGGGAGAGGGGCATGCGCCGTCCCGCCCCGACTGGACCATCGACCAGGGCTGGTCGAGCTACACGGCCCAGGAGCACGCCGTGTGGCGCACGCTGTTCGAGCGGCAGTCGAAGCTGCTGCCGGGCCGCGCCTGCGACGAGTTCATCCTCGGCATGCAGGACCTGCCCATCGGGCCCGAGCAGATCCCCGACTTCGAGCAGATGTCCAAGGTGCTGAAGAAGCGCACCGGCTGGGAGGTCGTGGCCGTGCCGGGCCTCGTGCCCGACGACGTGTTCTTCGACCACCTGGCCCATCGGCGCTTTCCGGCGGGCCAGTTCATCCGCAAGCCGCACGAGCTCGACTACCTGGAAGAGCCCGACGTCTTCCATGACGTGTTCGGCCACGTGCCGATGCTCATGAACCCGGTGATCGCCGACTACATCCAGGCCTACGGCGAAGGCGGCCTTCGTGCGCATCGCCTCGGCGTGCTCGAAAAGCTGGCGCGCGTGTACTGGTACACGGTGGAGTTCGGCCTGGTGCAACAGGCCGACGGCCTGCGCATCTACGGGGCGGGCATCGCCTCGTCGGCCAGCGAGACACGCTTCGCGGTCGAGGACGACTCGCCCAACCGCGTGCGTTTCCGGCTCGAGCGCGTGATGCAGACGCGCTACCGCATCGACGACTTCCAGGAAACGTACTTCGTGCTGGGCCACCTGGACGAGCTGCTGGAGTTGGCCAGGATCGACTTCGGGCCTCTTTACGAGCGACTGGCCGGTCAGCCCGAGCACGAGGCCGGCACGGTGCTTGCCGACGATACGGTGCTCACGCACGGCACGGGGCGCTACCACGCCGCCCGGCGCCAGGCCGCGGGTGTGCCGACACCGGCCTGAGCCGAAGCGCCACGGCGGCCGGGCGCGGCTAGCATCGGCGCCATGTCATCCTGGTCTCCCGACTCGTGGCGTCAGCGCACCGCGCTGCAGTTGCCCGGCTATCCCGACGCGACCGCCCTCCAGGGCGTGGAGGCGCGCCTCGCGTCGCTGCCGCCGCTCATCTTTCCGGGCGAGATCACCCAGCTCAAGGAGCGTCTGGCCGCCGTCGCGCGCGGCGAAGCCTTCCTGTTGCAGGGCGGCGATTGCGCCGAGAGCTTCGACGAGCTGGGGCAGATGCCGGTGGAATCGACCTTCCGCGTCATCCTGCAGATGGCGGTGGTGCTCACCTATGCGGCCGCCTGCCCGGTCATCAAGCTGGGCCGCATCGCCGGGCAGTTCGCCAAGCCGCGCTCCTCCGACACCGAAACGGTGCAAGGCGTCACGCTGCCTTCGTACCGCGGCGACATCATCAATGGCGCCGAGTTCAGCGCCGCCGTGCGTGCCCCCGACCCGCAGCGGCTGCTCACCGCCTACTCGCACGCGGCCGCCACACTCAACCTGCTGCGCGCGCTGGCGCAGGGCGGTTTCGCCGACCTGCATCGCGTGCATGGATGGACGGCCGATTTCGTGCGACGCAGCCCGCAGGGCGAGCGTTTCGAGGAGCTGGCCGACCGCATCGCGCAGTCGCTGGCCTTCATGGAAGCCTGCGGCTTCGACGCGGCGCGCGCACCGCAACTGCATGCGGTGGAGTTCTACACCTCGCACGAGGCGCTGCACCTGCACTACGAGCAGGCGCTGACCCGGTGGCACGAGGACACCGGCCGAGCCTACGGCGCGTCGGCCCACATGCTGTGGCTGGGCGAACGCACCCGTGCGGTCGACGGCGCCCATGTGGAATACCTGCGGGGCGTCGACAACGCCCTGGGCGTCAAGCTCGGGCCCGGCGCGCGCTCTGCCGACGTGCTGGCGCTGCTCGACCGGCTCGACCCGCACCAGGAGCCGGGCCGCATCGTGCTGATCGCCCGCATGGGCAGCGACAAGGTGGCCGAAGCGCTGCCGCCTCTGCTGCGCGCGGTGCGGGACGCGGGTCGTACCCCCGTCTGGTGCTGCGACCCGATGCACGGCAACACCGTCACTTCGTCCAACGGCTACAAGACGCGCGACTTCGGCCGCATCCTCGACGAGGTGCGCGGCTTCTTCGCGGCGCATGCGCAGGAAGGCACGTACCCCGGTGGCCTGCATTTCGAGATGACCGGCCAGGACGTGACCGAATGCCGCGGCGGCGCGCAGGCCCTGGGCGACGAAGCGCTGGCCCAGCGCTATCGCACCGCCTGCGACCCGCGGCTGAATGGCTC
>JAFEEH010000204.1 GCA_018241185.1 Pseudomonadota bacterium
GACAACGCCGGTGACGGCACCACCACCGCCACCGTGCTGGCCCAGGCCATCGTGCGCGAAGGCAGCAAGTACGTGGCCGCCGGCCTGAACCCGATGGACCTGAAGCGCGGCATCGACAAGGCCGTCGCCGCCCTCGTGGAAGAGCTGAAGAAGGCCTCCAAGGCCACGACCACGAGCAAGGAAATCGCCCAGGTCGGCTCGATCTCGGCCAACAGCGACGAGACGATCGGCAAGATCATCGCCGACGCGATGGACAAGGTCGGCAAGGAAGGCGTGATCACCGTCGAAGACGGCAAGTCGCTGGACAGCGAACTCGACGTCGTCGAAGGCATGCAGTTCGACCGCGGCTACCTGTCGCCCTACTTCATCAACAACCCGGAAAAGCAATCGGCGATTCTGGAAAACCCCTTCGTGCTGCTGTTCGACAAGAAGATCAGCAACATCCGTGACCTGCTGCCCACGCTGGAGCAAGTCGCCAAGGCCGGCCGTCCGCTGCTGATCATTGCCGAGGAAGTCGAGGGCGAAGCCCTCGCGACCCTGGTGGTGAACACCATCCGCGGCATCCTGAAGGTCGTGGCCGTGAAGGCACCTGGCTTCGGCGACCGCCGCAAGGCCATGCTCGAAGACATCGCCATCCTGACGGGCGGCAAGGTCATCGCCGAAGAAGTGGGCCTGACCCTCGAGAAGGTGACGCTGGCCGACCTGGGCCAGGCCAAGCGCATCGAAGTGGGCAAGGAAAACACCACCATCATCGACGGCGCCGGCGCTGCAGCCGACATCGAAGCCCGCGTGAAGCAGATCCGCGTGCAGATCGAGGAAGCCACCAGCGACTACGACCGCGAGAAGCTCCAAGAGCGCGTGGCCAAGCTGGCCGGCGGCGTGGCCGTGATCAAGGTCGGCGCTGCCACCGAAGTCGAGATGAAGGAAAAGAAGGCCCGCGTCGAAGACGCCCTGCACGCCACCCGCGCGGCAGTGGAAGAAGGCGTGGTGGCCGGCGGTGGCGTGGCCCTGCTGCGTGCCAAGCAAGCCGTGGGCGACCGCGTCAAGGGTGACAACGTCGACCAGGACGCCGGCATCAAGCTGGTGCTCAAGGCCATCGAAGCGCCCCTGCGCGAGATCGTCGCCAACGCCGGTGGCGAGCCCTCGGTGGTGGTGAACAAGGTGCTGGAAGGCAAAGGCAACTACGGCTTCAACGCTGCCAACGACAGCTACGGCGACATGCTCGAGCTGGGCATCCTGGATCCGACCAAGGTGACCCGCACCGCGCTGCAGAACGCCGCTTCCGTGGCTTCGCTGCTGCTGACGACCGAAGCCATGGTCGCCGAAGCGCCGAAGGACGACGCGCCGGCCGGCGGCATGCCGGGTGGCATGGGCGGCATGGGTGGCATGGGCGACATGGGCATGTAATGCACTTCACTCGAAGGGCCTTGCTCTTCGAGTGGTTCGTTCAGCCAAGAAAAAGCCGGGCAGCGCCCGGCTTTTTTCGTTTCAACCATGACGCCGCCGTATCACAGCCGTACTGTCTTCAGTCACGCCAGAGCCACCGCGCCGCCGCGTCTCCGGTGTCCTGCGGCGTCGTATTGAAGGCGATGGCCGCGGATGGCGCGGCCCGGTGCACGGCATTCACCAACCGCTCGAAGAGCAGCATGCTCTTCGGCGGGATGCGGATGCCGCCGCCGATCACGACGCAATCGTAGGTCTGGCCGGCGAGCTGCTTCGTCACCATGTCGGTCGCCGAGGCGTCGGGTGCCACCAGGCACAGTTCGGCGGCCCAGCCGCGATCGGCCATCTGTTGCATGCCTGTGGCGATGCCGGCATGAATCTTCGCGGCGTCGAATCCTGGCGGCAGCGCCGGGTCCGAAAAATCGACGGTCTCAGGCTGTTGGCCGATGAACAGCACGCGTGTGGGAGCAGTGGATGAGGTCATGACGAACTCCTGGCGAGTTGAAGGAATGCAGTGGCGGCCAGCAGATCAAGCCTGCCAGCTGCGAGCCGTCTCGCGCGAGAAGGCGCGGTAGCTACGTGGCGGGCGGCCCAGAAGGGTCGTCAGCCGCTCGATGTCGTCGGGTGTCGCCACCGCGCCGTCGACCTGGTAGCGACGCATCATTGCACGCAGGTCGTACGCCAGCCAGGCCGGCGCTTGGGCCTTGACGGCCTTCTCGAACACGTCGAGGTCGCCGCCCGCGTAGCGCACCTCGCGACCCAGCGCATCGGACCAGATGTCCGCCAGCGAGGCGCCCGTGAGCGCGTCGGGACCCGACAGCTCGTAGGTCGCGCGGGGCAGCGCGGCTGGCGCCCGATCGCGCCGCAGCAACTCGGTGACGGCCGCATCGGCGATATCGCGCACATCGACCATCGACACGCCCTTGTCGCCGACCGGCGAGACGTAGAGCCCGGCTTTCGTCAGCGGATCCTTGAACGTGGCGTCGTTCTGGAAGAAATAGGACGGGCGCAGCACGCTCGCAGGCAGGTCCATCTGTTCGATCATGCGTTCGACCGCGTGCTTGGCGGTGAAATGCGAGACGTCGGTGTACTCGGCACTGCGCGTCACCGACAGGTAGACGATGCCCTTCACACCCGCCTCGCGGGCCAGCCCGAGCGTGTTGATGGCCTGGGTCAGCTCGTCGGCTGCGTTGCTGACCAGCAGGAAGAGCGTGCCCACGCCGGTGAGCGCCCGACGCATCGCGTCGGCGTCCAGCAAATCGCCGCGGACGGCGATGACGCCAGCCGGAAAGTCGGCCTTCTCCGGCGCGCGGGTGAGTGCCCGGACGCCGGCGCCGCGTGCGGCGAGTTGGGTGACGACCTGAGTGCCGATGCGGCCGGTGCTGCCTGTGACGAGGATGGACATGATGGACTCCTGAAGTGCGCAGTGGATGGCTGCGCTGGGTGGAAGGGACTTTCCGCTGCCTACCCGGCGGGGTCGGCATGGCGGTCTGTTCGGTGACTGAAGATTAGGTTGTCTCCAATTCGGCGCATAGACTCCAATATCTGGACGATTCGTCTCGAATTCGGAACACTCGTGGACCTCCATGCCCTTGCCGATTTCCATCTTGTCGCCTCCCATGGCGGTTTCGGCCGGGCCAGCCGAGCAAGCGGCCAACCCAAGGCGACGCTGTCGCGCCGCGTTCGCGATCTCGAAAAAAGCCTGGGCGTGCGGCTGATCGAGCGCGGCGCGCGCACCTTGCGCCTGACGGACGAAGGCGTCGCGTTGCACGCGCGCACTGGCTCGCACATCGGCGAGATCGCCGAAGCCCTGCAGGACGTCAAGGCCGGGCTGGGGCGCCCGAGCGGCCGCCTGCGGATCAGCGTGCCCTTGCTGTTCGCGCAGACCAGCCTGGGTGCGCTGGCCGCCGCGTTCCTGGCCGCGTTTCCGGAGGTGCTGCTGGAAGTCAGCACCGACGACCGCTTCGTCGACCTCGTCGCCGACGGCGTCGACGTGGTCATCCGCGTGAACCCGCGCCCGGACAGTGAGCTCGTGGGACGGTGCTTCCTGCGCAATCGGCTGATGCTGGTCGCGCCGCCCGGCCTGGCGTGCCCCACCGCCGATGCGCCACCGGATCAGCCCCACCGCTTCCCCGCGGTCATGCGCACGGGAGCAGCGCACGACGAGACGTGGCGCGTCATCGACGAGGAGACCGGCCAGGAGAGAGTCTTCCATCCGCGGCCAGTGCTGCGCCTGGCATCGCCGCTGTCGGTCCGTGACGCCGTGGTGGGCGGTGCCGGCGCTGCGATGATCCCGCGCACGATCGCGGTCGACGCACTCACCTCAGGCCGGCTGGTGAGTTGGGGCCTGTCGACCGCGCCGGCGACCGAAATCTGGGTGCTGCACGCGTCGCATCGGCTGGTGAGCCCCAAGGTCAGCGCGTTCGTCGCTTTCGTCTGCGACTACTTCGGCGAGGATGCACATCATGACTTGCTGAGTCACGGATGAGCGGGCAGACATGACTGCGACTCGCACGCGATTGATCTCCCCGTGCCCTGATCGGGGGCGCCTGATGAGGCCAACGGTCGTCGGTCAGCGGGCCCACGGCGAACTGTGCGATATCGGCTCGCCAGGCCGGCGGCAGGCCAGGCGCCGAGCGTCTTCCTGGGTCACCGCACTGACGAGGATTTTGCTAGCGGCCGACGCACGTGTAACTTCCTAAACGGGCTCACCGAGGTGCTCGGATTCTTAGATCGCTATGCTTTTGATAGCTGCATGCGCAACGCGGACGGGCGCTACAGCCCGTTTTCTTGTTGAAAGTGCGGACGCATCACCGGGTACAGCGCCTTGAAGCGCGCATGGCGCGCGCGGTGCCCCGCCGCAGCCGCGACGTCCGGCTCGAAGCGCTGGCGCACCGCGGGCGTGGTGCACACGGACTCCACGACACCACCATCGGCCAGCCACGCGAGGCGCGCTGCACCCAGCGCACCCCCGGCTTCGCCGCCCTCGCCCAGCGTCAGCGGCACCTCCAGGATGTCGGCCAGCAGCTGCGACCACCACGCACTGCGCGCACCGCCGCCCACCAGCGCCAGCGCGCCTGCTGGCTTGCTCAAGGTGTCGAGGCCATCGCGCAGCCCGAAGCTCACGCCCTCGACGACCGCGTACGCAATCTCGGCCGGGCCATCCGCCTGCGTGAGGCCGAAGAGCATGCCCTGCGCACGCGCGTCGTTGTGCGGCGAGCGCTCACCCGACAGGTAGGGCAGGAACAGCGGCGCCCGGCCCCGTGCCCCGGCGTCGAGCGTGGCTGCGGCCGCGAGCAGCGCGGCCTCGTCGGCGAAACCGAAGGCCCCGACGGCCCAGCTCAGAGCGCTGGCGGCCGAGAGCATGACCGACATCTGGTGCCAGCGGCCCGGCAACGCATGGCAGAAGGCATGCACCGCCTGCGCGGGGTTGGGCTCGAAGCGCGACCCGGCGATGAAGATGACGCCCGAGGTGCCGAGCGAGACGAAGCCCTGCCCTGCCTGGACGATACCCATGCCGACCGCGCTGGCGGCGTTGTCGCCGCCACCGCCCGCGATCGCGACGCCCTGCCCGTGCGCCGTGCCCAGGCCCCAGCGTGCGACCAGTTCGGGCTTCAGCATTGCCGACACCGCGCTGCCTTCGACCAGGCGCGGCATGTGGGCACGCGCGAGGCCGGTCGCGGCCAGCAGTTCGTCGGACCAGTCGCGCCGCCCGACGTCGAGCCACAGCGTGCCCGACGCATCGGACATCTCGCTCACGGCCTCGCCGCTCAGTTGGAGGCGAAGCCAGTCCTTGGGCAGCAGCACGCGGGTGGTCCGAGCGAACAGCGCGGGCTCGTGCTCGCGCACCCACATCAGCTTGGGTGCGGTAAAGCCAGGCATCGCGAGGTTGCCGGTGATCTCGCCCAGGCGCGGCACCGCGCGGGTGAGGGCCTCGCATTGCGCGGCGCTGCGGCCGTCGTTCCAGAGGATGGCCGGGCGCAGCACGGCGTCGTCGGCATCGAGCAGCACGGCGCCGTGCATCTGGCCCGACAGGCCAATGGCGCGCACCTGGGCGAGCGCGTCGGCATGGTGCTCGCGCAGCACGGCCATCACCGCGTCCAGCGCCTCGCCCCACTGGTCGGGGTGCTGCTCCGACCACAGCGGCTGGGGCCGGCTCACGGTGAGCCGGGCGTCGGCCGTGCCGACGATGCGGTGGTCGTCGGCCAGCAGCAGCGCCTTCAGCGCCGAGGTGCCGAGGTCCAGTCCGAGGTACATGGCATCCAACTTTCAAGCAAAAAGGGGCTGCATCGCCCGCCCAGTGGGCGAAAGCAGCTATTAATTTGATAGCAATCCAGCCACCCATGGCGCGCGCAGAGCGCCGGTCCGTGGACACCCACGGAACCGGCTCTGCCAGGCCGTCGGGTGTGCCCCCTTGAGGGGGCATGGGGCGGCCACACGCGGTGAGGCCGCCCAGACGGGGGAGGTCAATGGGATCCGCCGAAGCGGTGGTCGGCCTGGCGCCGGAACTCGGTCGGGGTCATGCCCTTGATCTCGAGGAAGCGCCGGTTGAAGTTGGCCACGTTGTTGAAGCCGACCTGGTAGCAGATGTCGGTCACGTAGTGGTCGGTCTGCATGAGCAGGTGGCAGGCGCTGTTGATGCGCACGCGGTTGACGAAGTCGGTGAAGCTGTTGCCGGTGGAGCGGCGGAAGAAGCGCGAGAAGCGCGACTCGCTCATGCCGAGCTCGGCCGCAACGTCACCGGCACTGATCGGCTCGGCGACGTTGCCGGTGATGCGGTTGACGATCTGGTTGATCTGGTCGACCTCGGCATCGCCCTCGGCGCCCTGGATCTGCACGGTGGACAGCAGCCGGTAGTCGGGGCACTGCGCCAGGTCGGCCATGAACTCGCAGAAATGGCCGAAACGCCGCATGCCGCGCGTGGCCTTGATCTGGTCCCAGTGGGCGCGCGCCCGCTCGGACAGGCCGAAGAACTCCACCCCGCGGCGCGCACGCTCGAGCAGCTGCATCACGTCGCGCAGCTCGGGGATGTCTTCGGACGCATGCTGCAGCGGCTCGTGGCGGAACTGGATGACCAGGTCGCGCTCGGCGACGCCGCCGTCGCCCACGTCGAAGGAGATCCAGTTGTGCGGCAGGCGCGGACCGCACAGCACCAGGTGGCCGGGCTCGAAGGGGCCGATCCAGTCGCCGATGAAGGCCTTGCCCGAGGTCGCGGTGATCAGGTGCAGCTCGTACTCGTCGTGGAAATGCCAGCGCGCCAGGGGCGTGGGATAGCCGTGCGCCAGGCAGCGCACCAGGCCGGTTTCCTCGGACGCCTCGTAGCCCAGCGCCGGCGAGCGGGTGAAGTCGCGCTCCAGCTCGGGCTGACGCTGGCGGGGCCGCGCCACACGGGCCGGCCGGGCGGTGCGTTCGCGCATGGAGGGGTTCATGGCAGTCGGGATCATCGTCATCGGCGGCAACGCTCGCACCTTAGCTCATGACGTTGCCACCGTCGACATTGAGCGTCTGCGCCGTGATGTAGCGGGCCTCGTCGCTGGCCAGGAAGACGCAGGCGCCGCCCAGGTCGTCGGGGCGGCCCATGCGGCCCAGCGGAACGGCCAGGCCGACCTGCCGCTTCTTCTCGCCGGGCTGCAGGTGCTCGTGGCGCGCGAACAGCCCATCGACCTGGTCCCACATGGGCGTATCGACCACGCCGGGCGAGATGGCGTTGACGCGGATGCCGTGCGGCGCCATCGCCAGGGCCGCGCTCTGCGTATAGCTGATCACGGCCGCCTTGGTGGCGCAGTAGTGCGACACCAGCGCCTCACCGCGGCGGCCAGCCTGCGACGCCAGGTTGATGACCGACGCGCCCTCGGTGCCCGCCTCCACCATGTGCCGCAGCACGGCCTGCATGACGAAGAACAGGCCTTTCACGTTGACGGCGAAGAGGCGGTCGAAGGAGGCCTCGTCGCTGTCGAGCAGCGGCGCGAGGTCGAACACGGCCGCGTTGTTGACCAGGGTGTGTACCGGGCCGAAGCGCGCCACCGCGGTGTCGAGCAGGCGCGCGATGTCGCCGCTGCGGGTGATGTCGGCACCGATGTAGGCGACGGCGTCAGGGTGTGCATCCTGCACCGCCTGCACGGCGGCCGGCGCGTCGGTGGCGCGGTCCACGAGGCTGCAGCGCGCGCCCTCGGCCAGGCAGGCCTGCGCCATGGCCAGGCCGATGCCGCCGCCGGCTCCGGTGATCAATACGTGACGACGGGCAAGTCGTGATGTCATGGGTTTCCCTTCGGGTTCAGGCCATGGCCTGTGCATCTGCAAGAAAGGCGCGTTCGGCCTCCACCGTGGCGGCGTGGTCGAGCAGCGCGGGAAAGAGCCGCGGCGGAATGGTGATCGCGCCGACACCCAGCACCAGCAGCGCCAGGTAGGCCTCGCGCGAGCGCACGCTGGCGACGAGCAGGCGGGTCGGTGCACCGGTCTGCGCGACCAGCGCTTGCATGCGCGCGATGAGCCCGAGGCCATCGATGCCGCTGTCCTCCAGCCGGCCCAGGTAGGGCGCTGCGTAGGCGGCTCCGAGCATGGCGGCGAAATGGGCCTGCTCGGGGGCGTAGACAGCGGTGTAGGTCACCGGATGGCCGCCCGCACTGAGTTGCGCGCCGGCACGCAGCCCGTCGCGCGTGGCGGGGATCTTCACCACCAGCTGGCCGGGATCGAAGCCGGCCAGCAGGCGCCGTGCGTCGTCCAGCATTCCCTCCGTGTCCGCCGCCTGGACCTGGGCCTGGACCTGTCGCGCGCCGAGCGCCAGGCACTCGCGCAGCAGCGTCGGCAGCTCGGCGCGCGAGACGCCTGCGCGCCGCAGCAGCGTGGGATTGGTGGTCACGCCATGAACGACGGGATGCGGCAGGCACGCGCGCAGTTCGCCGAGGTCGGCACTGTCGAGGTAGAGGTGGAAGTCGGCGGTCATGGCCCGTGGAACACCGATGCGTTCAGGATGCAAGCAGCGCGTCGACCTCGCCGCGCCGTGGCGGGTCGGCGCCTTCGCGCATGCAGTTGAGGGCTGCCGCGGCCGCGGCGAAGCGCAGCACTTGCGACCACTGCGCCGTGGGCAGCGCGTCCAGCGCCTCGGCCGTTTCCGCCCCGTGCTCCAGCAGGGCCACGGTCAGCCCTGCCGCGAAGGTGTCGCCGGCACCGATGGTGTCGACCACGCGCGTAGGCGGCGGCGACACCTCGACCGGCTCGGCAGCGGGCCGGTACAACGTCGCGCCTTCTGCGCCCCGCGTGATGACCACCGCCCGCGGCCCGTGGCGCAGGCAGTCCGCAGCCACGTCGTGCAGGGGCCGCCCGGGTGCCAGCATCTGGGCGTCCTCGTCACTCATCTTTACCAGGTCGGCAGCCGCCAGCCACCGGCCGCAGCGCCGCCGCCAGTCCACCGGGTCGCGAATGAGGCTGGGCCGCGCATTCGGGTCGAAAAGCACCAGTCGACGCCCGCGCTGGGCCTCGACGAATTCGCCGATGCGCGTCGCGGCCGGATCGTGCAGCAGCGAGATGGAGCCGAAATGCAGCCAGCGGCAGCTGTCGGGCAAGGCGGGCAGGTCCGCGGGCGCCCACAGTGTGTCCGCCGTGCCCTGCATGTAGAAGGCATAGCGGTTGCTGGTCGGCGTGCGCTCGACGAAGGCCAGCGTGCTCGGCGCATCGCTGCGCAACACGAAACGGGTGTCGATGCCATCACGGGCGAAGCGCTCCATCAACCGCTCGCCGAACAGGTCGGTCGACAGTTGGGTGACGAAGCCGGTGGGCATGCCCAGACGTGCCGCCGCCACCGCGCTGTTGGCCAGCGCACCGCCCACGTGACCCTGGAAGGCCAACGCGCCGGCGGCGGTGAAGTCGATCAGCGACTCGCCGACGAAGACGATGCGCATCGCGGCGTCCACGCTCATCGCCCTTGACGGGCTTCGAACATCGCCACGCGGTCTGCCGCGCGTCGCATGGCCGAGACCAGGCGCACGTCGCCTGCGAGTTCGCCCCACAGGCCCGCGTCGGCGCACAGCGCGGCCACCGGGTCGGCCGCGTCGCAGATGGCATGCGCGACCGCCGCGTCCATGCCCTGGTCCTGGTAGGCATAGGGCAGTTCGCCGCGGTGCCAGCGCTGAAGAAAAGCCAGGAACAGCGCGGGCAGCATCGCCACGCTGTCGATCGTGGCGCCGGCGGCCAGGCGCTCGCGCACCGTGGGCGCGATGAAGCCGGGAATCTTCGAGAAACCGTCGGCCGCCACGCGCTGGTTGGTGTCGCGAATGGCGGGGTTGGAGAAGCGCTCGAGCACCACGTCGCGGTAGCGCGGCAGGTCCACGGGGCTGGGCGACGAGGGGTTGCTCAGGCAGGGAATGACGTCATCGGTGACATAGTCGAACGCCATCTGGCGAATCGACGGCGTGAGCGTGCCCTCGTGAATGAACTGCAGCCCCAGCAGCGTGCCGGCCCAGGCGATGCAGCTGTGGCTGGCGTTGAGGATGCGGATCTTCGCCTCTTCGTAGGGCTGCACGGACGCCACCAACTCGACGCCGACCTTCTCCCACGCCGGCCGGCCGGCGATGAAATCGTCCTCGATCACCCATTGGATGAAGCTCTCGCCGGTGACGGGCGCCGCGTCGTCCCACCCGGTGGCGTTGCGTACGCGCTCGCGCAGCTCGGCCGGCGGCCGCGGCGTGATGCGATCGACCATGGCGTTGGGGCAGGTGGTGTTCGCCTGCGTCCAGGCCAGCAGCGGTGCATCGCCGATGCGGTCGATGAACTCCAGCAGCCCGGCCCGGAAGCGCTCGCCGTTGTGGCGCAGGTTGTCGCAGTTCAGCAGCGTGACCGGGCCGGCCTTCGCCGCCATGCGTGCCCGCAGGATGGCCGTGACGGCGCCGTACACCGTCTCGCCGGCCGCGCCCCGGCGCACCCGCTCGATGTCGGCCGCGAGGTCGGCGAAGCCGAGGTCGAGCCGGTGGTCGTTGTCGAGGTAATAACCCGCCTCGGTCACGGTGAAGGAGACGATGCGCGTGGCCGGGTCGGCACCGCGCGCGACCATGGCCGACTGCCCGGGTGCGTAGGGGATGACCTCGCGGATCGATTCGATGCGCTCGTAGCGGTACTCGCCGGCCGGCGATACGGTCTCGAGCGTGTAGGCACCGCCCTGCGCCTGCAGCGCGGCCAGCACATCGGCCATGTCCGGCCGCAGGTTGGTGCCGGCCAGCGACCACTGCAGGTCGCCCGTGACGCGCAGCGCCTGCAGGTACACGGCCTGGTGCGCCCGATGGAACGAGCCCAGGCCGAGATGGAGCACCACGGAGCCGGATGCGGCTGGCGCCGAAGGGGAAGTCACGGAAACACTCTCCGAAAAAGGAAATCAGGCGGCGGCCAGGGCGCGTCCGTCGCGGGTGAACAGGTGCAGCACCGACGGGTCGATCTCGACGCCCACGTCGTCGCCGCTCTGCAGGGGGGTGCGCTCGTTCTGGCGCGCGATCATGGGTACACCGCCCACGTCGACGTGGATCAGCGTGTCGGCGCCCAGTGCCTCGACCAGTTCCACGCGGCCGGGCATGCCGGCGCCGGAGCCCGGGTGCACGCGCACGCCCTCGGGCCGTACGCCCAGGAAGCCGTCGCTGGGCAACTTGCCGCCCGTGAGCTGCGACACCGCGGGCAGCGAGGTCGCGGGCAGCATGTTCATCGACGGCATGCCGATGAACTGGGCCACGAACTGGTTGGCAGGGCGGTCGTACAGGTCCAGCGGGGAGCCGACCTGCTCGATCAGGCCGTCTTTGAGGACCACCACCTTGTCGGCGAGGGTCATCGCTTCCACCTGGTCGTGCGTCACGTAGATGGTCGTGGCACCCAGCGACTCGTGCAGCTTCTTGATCTCGACGCGGGTGTTGCCGCGCAGCGCCGCATCCAGGTTGGACAGCGGCTCGTCGAACAGGAAGACCTTGGGCGCGCGCACGATGGCGCGACCGATGGCCACGCGCTGGCGCTGGCCGCCCGACAGTTCCTTGGGCGTGCGCTTCAGGTACTTGTCGAGGTTGAGCTTGACCGCCGCGGCCTCCACCTTCTGCCGGATCTCCGCCTCTGGCACTTTGGCCAGCTTGAGCGCGAAGGACATGTTGTCGTACACGCTCATGTGCGGGTAGAGCGCATAGCTCTGGAACACCATCGCCAGGTCGCGCTTGCCCGAGGGCGCGTAGGTGATGTCTCGTCCGTCGAGCATCATCTGCCCGCTGCTGATGGGCTCCAGGCCGGCAATGAGGCGCAGCAAGGTCGACTTGCCGCAGCCCGACGGACCGACGAAGACGATGAATTCGCCTTTTTCGATCGCGAGGTCGACGCCCTTGATGATGTGCGCGTCGCCGAAGCTCTTCTTGATGTTCTTCAGTTCGAGGAAAGCCATGTCGATGTCTCCTTCTTCCTGTTACTTGACCGCGCCGAAGGTCAGGCCTTGGACGAGTTGCTTTTGCGAGAACCAGCCGAACACCACGATGGGCGCGATCGCCATCAGGGACGCGGCCGACAGCTTGGCCCAGAACAGGCCCTCGGGGCTGGAGTAGGACGCGATGAGCGTGGCCAGCGTGCCAGCCTTGGCCGAGGTGAGATTGAGTGCCCAGAAGGCTTCGTTCCAGCTCAGCACCAGGCACAGCAGGCCGCAGGAGGCCAGACCGCCCACGGACAGCGGCATGACCACGTGGCGGAATTCGGTCCACACGGTCGCGCCATCCATGCGGGCCGCCTCGAGGATCTCGTTGGGGATGTCCTTGAGGCTGGTGTAGAGCATCCACACCATGATCGGCAGATTCGACAGCGTGAAGACGATGATCAGTGCGGGAAGCGAATCCAGCAGGCCTGCCGTCTGGGCCAGCACGTAGATCGGCACCAGGGCGCCGACGGCGGGCATCATCTTGGTGGAGAGCATCCACATCAGGATGTCGCGCGTCCTCTTCGTGCGGAAGAAGGCCATCGAGTAGGCCGCCGGCAGGGCGATGGCCAGGCCGATGATCGTCGACGCCACGCTCGTGATGAGCGAGTTGCGGGCGTACAGGAGGTAGTCGCTGCGCACCTGCACTTCGGCAAAATTCTCCATGGTCGGCGTGAAGACGAACAGCGGCGGCACGGCGATGGCCTGCAGCTCGGTCTTGAAGGCTGTCAGGAACAGCCAGCCGAGCGGGAAGAACAGCAGCAGCGTGACAGCCCAGGCCGCCACGGTGCGGATGGTCGTGGGCAGCAGCGTGCTGGGGGGAGAGGCGTGGGACATGTGCGTCGTCTCCTCAGTCGAGGTTCTTGCCGATGATGCGGATCAGGAAGGCCGCCACGATGTTGGCCAGGATCACCGCGAACAGAGCGCCCGCGGACGCCACGCCGACATCGAAGTTCATCAGCGACTGCTTGAAGATCATGTACGTGAGGTTCGTGCTCGCGTTCCCGGGTCCGCCGTTGGTCGTGATGGCGATCTCGGCGAAGACCGAGAGCAGGAAGATCATCTCGATCATGATCACCACCGCCATCGGTCGACCCAGGTGCGGCAGCGTCAGGTAGAAGAAACGCTGCGGGGCGCTGGCGCCGTCCATGCGCGCGGCCTCCATCTGCTCGCGGTCCAGCGACTGCAGCGAGGTGATGAAGATCAGGCAGGCGAAGGGCAGCCACTGCCAGGCCACCATGACGATCACCGACAGCAGCGGCCAGTCGGTGAGCCAGTCCACCGGCTCGGCGCCGAACATGCGCCACACGTCGGCGAGGATGCCGTAGATCGGGTTCATCATCATGTGCTTCCACAGCAGGGCGTTGACCGCCGGCATGACGAAGAAGGGCGAGATCAGCAGCACCCGCACGATGCCGCGCCCCGGGAAGGGCTCGTTCACCAGCAGCGCCAGCAGCACGCCCAGCACCACGGTGATGAGCACCACGCTGCCGATCAGCAGCAGCGTGTTCCATACCGCCGGCCAGAAGTCCGGATCGGTGACGAAGTAGTGGAAGTTGTCGATGCCCGCGAAGGTGCGTTCGCCGGGCTGCATCAGGTTGTAGTTGACGAACGAGAAGTACAACGTCATCAACAAAGGCACGATCATCCAGAGGAAGAGCGCGATCACGGCGGGCGCCATCAGGGCCCGGGGCAGCAGTCTTTTCATGGCAGCACTCCGGCAAGCATCAGCAACACACAATGGCCCGGCGCCTCCCTGGCGCCGGACCGCCCTGCGATGCCTACTTGTAGTAGCCGCCCTTCTTCATCTCGCGCTCGGCCAGGGTCTGTGACGTCTTCAACGCCTGGTCGACCGTGACCTTGCCCGCGAGCGCCGCACTCATCTGCTGGCCCACGCCCACGCCGATGGCCTGGAACTCGGGGATCGCCGCGTACTGCACACCGGCGTAGGGCGACTTGGGCAGCGTGTTCTCGCCCGGGTTGGGGTTGGCCGAGTCGATGGCCTTCTTCTCGGCGGCGGCGAACTTGGCGACCTTCTGGAACTCGGGGTTCGCGTAGGTCGACTTGCGCGTGCCGGTGGGCACGGCGCCCCAGCCCTGTTCCTTGGCCACCAGGTTGATGTAGTCCTTGGACGTGGCCCAGCGGATGAACTTCTGGGCCGCTTCGTCCTTGGTCGAGCTGGCGGGGATGGCGAGGTTCCACGACCACAGCCAGTTCGCGCCCTTGGGCGTGACGGCCACGGGCGCTGCGGCGTAGGCCACCTTGTCGGCGACCTTCGACTGCTTGGGATCGGAGATGAACGACGCGGCGATCGTGGCGTCGACCCACTGCGCGCACTTGCCTTCGTTGAACAGGGCCAGGTTCTCGTTGAAGCTGTTGGCGGCGGCGCCGGGAGGGCCGGCCTTCTTCATCAGGTCGACGTAGAAGGTGATGGCGTCCTTCCAGGGCTTGGTGTCGATCTGCGGCTTCCACTGCATGTCGAACCATTGGCCGCCGTTGGTGTTGACCAGCGTGGTGAGGAAGGCCATGTTGTCACCCCAGCCCGGTTTGCCACGCAGGCACATGCCATAGACGCCGGCCTTGGGATCGTTGGCCTTTTCGGCGAAGGCCTTCACTTCGGCCCATGTGGGCGGATCGCTGAACTTCACGCCGGCCTTGTCGGCCAGGTCCTTGCGGTACATGAGCATCGAGCTCTCGCCGTAGAAAGGCGCCGCGTAGAGCTTGCCTTCGTACGACAGGCCGCTGCGGATGGCCGGCAGCAGGTCGTCCACGTCGTAGGCCGCATCGGTGGCGATGGGCTTGAGCCAGCCCTTCTTCGACCAGATCGGGGCTTCATAGAGGCCGATGGTCATCACGTCGAACTGGCCGCCCTTGGTGGCGATGTCGGTCGTCACGCGCTGGCGCAGCGTGCCTTCTTCGAGCGTGACCCACTTGAGCTTGATGTCGGGGTTGGCCTTCTCGAAGAAAGGAGTGAGCTTCTGCATCTCGATCATGTGCCCGTTGTTCACGGTGGCGATGACGAGTTCGGTGGCAGCCTGGGCCGCGAAGGCGGTGGCGGTGAGCGCGAGCACGAGGCCCGCCTGGGCAAAACGCTTCATGGTGTCTCCTTGGGGTTCCACGACCCGGCGGTCGCTGGTGCGGAATTCTGAGGACGCTGCCTTGCGGCTCTGGTACCTCTGTCGCCACCACCAATACTCTTTTGCACCGGGTGATCGGTAGATTCCCTAGGAGCAGCAATACAGGATGTAACCTGCAGCACCGAGCAGACGTTAAAAAGGCCGCTCGAGGCGGCCTTGCAAAGGGCGGGGGCAGGACTCAGGCCACCGGCGGCGCGCCGAATTGATTGCTTTCGGACTGGCTGGGCTGCACCAGCAGGAAGAGCAGGTAGAAGTTGACCAGCGGAATCAGGCCCAGCAGCAGGAACCAGCCCGACTTGCCGATGTCGTGCAAACGGCGCGCCCCGGCCGCCAGTGCCGGCAGCAGAAAGCCAAGGGCGGCGATGGCGTAGACGTACTGGTGGATGAACTGCGCGACGATGAGCACGATCACCTCGAACAGCACGAACCACCAGTATTCGGAGCGCGAGGCACGACCGGTGAAGTCGGCGTATTTGGCGAAGCAGGTCTTGACTGCGTCCATGAATTGCATTGGTCAACTCCTCTTGATAGATCCCACGGGAAAACTCCCCGCGGGATCATATCGGGGCCTTCAACGCAATTTCATGAAACGCGGTGTGCTACTGCTTATGACCTAGGCGTGTCACCAGCCCCGCCGTCGACGCGTCCAGCCCCGTGGTGTCGCCCGACGCCAGGCGCGGCTCCAAATCCTTGGCCAACACCTTGCCCAGCTCCACGCCCCACTGGTCGAAGCTGTTGATGCCCCACAGCGCGCCGCTGGTGAACACGCGGTGCTCGTACAGCGCGACGAAGGCCCCCAGCACCTCGGGCGTGAGGCGCTCGAACACGAAGAAGGTGCTCGGGCGGTTGCCGGGGAAGTTCTTGTGCCCGCCGTCATCCTTCTTTCCGACCATCAACGCCTGCGCCTGCGCGATCGCATTGGCCAGCAGCTTGGGCTGGTGGCCCGGCAGGTCGTGGCCGGCCTCGTGCACGGCGATGAATTCCAGCGGCACGACGTCGGTGCCCTGGTGCAGCATCTGGAAGTAGGCGTGCTGCCCGTTGGTGCCCGGCTCGCCCCACAGCACCGGCGAGGTGCCATACGTGACGGGTTGCCCCTGGGCATCGACCTGCTTGCCGTTGCTCTCCATCTCGAGCTGCTGCAGGTAGGCCGGCAGGCGACGCAGCGCCGCGTGGTAGGGCGCGATGCACCGGCTGGTGAAGCCGTGGAAGTTGCGGTACCAGACGTCCAGCAGGCCCAGGCGCACCGGCAGATTGCGCTCCAGCGGCGCGGTGCGGAAATGCTCGTCCATGGCATGTGCACCGGCCAGGAAGCGACGGAAGCCTTCGGCCCCGATGGCCAGCGCGACGGGCAGCCCGATGGCCGACCACATCGAATAGCGCCCACCCACCCAGTCCCAGAAGCCGAAGGTGGTGTCGATGCCGAACTGCTTCGCGGCTTCGACGTTGGTGGTCAGCGCCGCGAAGTGGCCGGCGATGTCGGTGCCGCCCGATTGCTCATACCAGCGCTTGGCCGACTGGGCGTTGGCCATGGTCTCAGCGGTGGTGAAGGTCTTGGAGGCGATGAGGAACAGCGTGTGCTCGGGCGCCAGCCCCTTGAGCACGGCGGCCAGTTCGTGCCCGTCGACGTTCGAGACGAAATGGAAATGCTTGCCCGGCGCGACGAACTCGGCCAGCGCCAGCACCGCCATCTGCGGACCGAGGTCGGAGCCGCCGATGCCGATGTTCACCACGTCGGTGATGGTGTGGTCGGCGCGCACCTTCTCGGCGTAGGCCAGCATGGCGTCCAGCGTCTCGTGCACGCGGGCATGCTCGGTTGCTATGTTTTCCGTAGCGCCTTGCGCGACACCGGCGGGCGCTGCAGCCGTTTTCGGCACCGAATCCTTGGGCTGGCGCAGCAGCCAGTGCATCACCGCGCGGTCTTCGGTGTGGTTGATGTGACGGCCCGCGAACATCGCGTCGCGGTGCGCCTCCAGGCCGCATTCGCGCGCCAGCCTCAACAGCAGTGCCTCGGTCGGCGCATCGATCAGGTTCTTCGACAGGTCGGCGAAGAGGTGCGGCGCCTCCTGGCTGAGGGCCTGCACGCGGCCGCTGTCGGCCTCGAAGGCGCGCCGCAGGTCGAGGGCCCGGCCCTCGCGGTCGAAATGCTGGCGCAACGCGGCCCAGGCAGGCGCGCGGTCGCAACGAAGCGCATCGCTCATCGGTGGTCTCCCTCAAGGGTCGGCGGTCAAACGGCCTGGATCAGCTTCTCGAGCTTGATGGCGTCGGCGGCAAAGGCGCGGATGCCCTCGGCCAGCTTCTCGGTGGCCATCGCGTCCTCGTTCAGGGCGAAGCGGAAGGCCGGCTCGTCATAGCTGACCTTGGGCAGGTCGAGATTCTTGGCCGCGGCGGCGTCGAGCGCCTGGCTGAGCGGCGCGTCCGATTTGGCCAACTCGGCCAGCAGCTCGGGGCTGATGGTCAGCAGGTCGCTGCCGGCCAGCGCGGTGATCTGGCCGACGTTGCGGAAGCTCGCGCCCATCACCTCGGTCGCGATGCCGTGCTTCTTGTAGTAGTCGAAGATCTGGCGCACCGATTTCACGCCCGGGTCGTTGGCGCCGGCGTTGGCGGCCTCGTCCCAACTGCTGCCGGCGCTCTTCTTGTACCAGTCGTAGATGCGACCGACGAAGGGGGAGATGAGCTTGACGCCGGCATCGCCGCAGGCCACGGCCTGGCAGAACGAAAAGAGCAGCGTGAGGTTGCAGTGGATGCCCTTCTTTTCGAGCGCCTTGGCGGCCTGGATGCCCTCCCAGGTGGAGGCGATCTTGATGAGCAGGCGTTGGCTGGTGTCGATGCCCTGTTCGCGGTACAGGGCGACGATGCGCTCGGCACGGGCAATGGTGGCAGCCGTGTCGAAGCTCAGGCGGGCATCGACCTCGGTGGAGACGCGGCCGGGGATGTGGGTGAGGATCTCGGTGCCGAAGCGCACCAGCAGGTGGTCCATCACGTCGTCGAGCGCCTTGCCCTTGTGCTGGGCGATGGTTTCGTCGAGCAGCGGCCGGTAGTCGGCCTTCTGCACAGCCTTGAGGATCAGCGAGGGATTGGTCGTCGCGTCCTGGGGCTTGAACTGGGCAAGCTGGCGGAAATCACCGGTGTCGGCCACCACGGTGGTCCATTGGCGGAGGGCGTCGAGTTGGGTCATCGAATCATTATCCTGTGCGGGTTGGACGGAGGTTCGTACATTCTTGCGCGCGGCCGATGCGATCCGGTGTCGGTCATGGCCGCCGTTGGGGCCGCCGCGCACGGGCGCAGGAGCCCCCGACTGACAGGCGGCGGGCGAGCACTTGCCTAAGCTGGACTCGATATTTTTCGCCGGAGTTCCGCCCATGCCCCATCGCCCGCCGCCCCCTCCCCAGGTGTTCGACGACGTCGCCACCAGCCATCGCGTGGGCCGACTCGCCCTTGCCTTCTGCATGGGCAGCGCCGCGGCCCTGTTCGCGCTGCACAGCACGAAGGCGCGTGCCCGTCCGGCCGGCCCGGCCGACGGTGCACCGCTGATGCGCGCGCCGCTTCAGGTGGTGGCGCCGGTCGACCTCAAGCGTTACTCGGGCCTGTGGCACGAGCAGGCGCGCCTGCCGAACCGCTTCGAGAAGCAATGCGCCGGCCATGTGACGGCGGAGTACACGCCGTTGCCCGACGGCACGATCGAAGTGCGCAACCGTTGCGTGCTCGAGGACGGGCGCATCGACGAGGCCGTGGGCCGTGCGCGCTCGGTGCCTGTGGCCGGGCTGCCCGGCGCCGGCCGGCTGGAGGTGCGTTTCGTGCCCGACTGGCTGGGCTGGCTGCCGCTGGTCTGGGGCGACTACTGGATCCTGAAGCTCGACCGGGAATACCAGGTGGCGCTGGTAGGCACGCCCAACCGCGAATACCTGTGGGTGCTCTCGCGCGTGCCGCACCTCGACGAAGCGACGCTGCAGGCCGAGCTGGAATACGCCCGCACGCTGGGCTTCGATGTCGACCGGGTGGTGCGCAGCGCCCCGCTTCCCGGCAACTGAGCGGCGCTGCCGGCGTCAGGCCACCGGGCCGAGCTGGCGCAGCAGCTGCGGCGCAAGGGCCAGCGGGTTGGCGCAATGCAGCGCTTGCCAGCCCAGCGCGCGGGCCGTCTCCACGTTGGGCACCGAATCGTCGATGAAGAGCGTCTGCGCCGGCAACAGCGAGTGGCGGAAGGCCAGCAGGTTGAAGATTTCCTCGTGCGGCTTCACGCGCTTGACGTCGCCCGAGAAGATGCCGCCGTCGAACCAGCGGAAGAAGTCGAACCGGCGCTCGAGCGCCCGCGCGTAGGGTTGCGGCATGTTCGACAGATAGAACAGGCGCAGCGGCTCGCCGGCATCGCGCCGCTCGCGCAGGCCATGCAGCAGGGCGATGTTCTCGGCGATGGGTTCCAGCCGCTCGCCCAGCGGCGCCACCAGGCCGTACACGGCCTCCGCCGCCAGGCCCAGGCGCGCCGCGCTGCGCGACACCACCTCGTCGACGCTGCGGATGCCGCAGTCGAAGGCCAGCCAATCCTCATGGTGGAAGAACGATCGGGCCAGCGCCGCGGCGGACGCGTCGTCGACCGCCTGCTGTGGAAAGTGCGCCCGCACCAGCCGCGCGGGCTCCCAGCCGATCAGCACGGCTCCCAGATCGAACACCACATTCATGGGCGGCGATTGTCCACGCGTGCCTCGCCCGGCCGAGAGCGCTATCGAAACCATAGCTGCTCGCGCCCGTCCCACGGGCGCTGGAGCCCGATTTCGTTCAAAGAAACTCAGGCGGCATGCGGCACCACCGACACGCCATGCTGGCCCAGCGCCAGCGTTGTTTCGGCTCCGGGCGCCAGCGGGCGAGCCAGGTCGGAGGACACCACGAACACCGGCCCCAGCGGGGTGTCGAAGCCGTACTCGTAGAAACTGCCCAGATAGGAAGCCTTGCGCAGCGTGGCCGGCAGCCCGACGGCGGCGCCGATCTGCCAGGCCTCCGGCCGCACGGCGACCTTCACCATGCCGGCCGGCACGGCGTAACGCGGCGTCAGGGTGAGCGGGCCGAGCGAGACCTGGCCATCCTGCAGCGCCATCGCCGGATAGACCATGGCCTCGCCCATGAAGCCGGCCACGAACTCACTCTGGGGCCTGCCGTAGAGCTCCTCGGGCGCGCCGCGCTGGGCGATCACGCCATGGTCCATCACGATGATCTGGTCGGACACGGCCAGCGCCTCGCTCTGGTCGTGCGTGACGTAGGCCACCGTGAGCTTCAGCCGCTGCTGGATGGCACGGATCTCCTCGCGCATCTCGCGGCGCAGGCGGGCGTCCAGGTTGGACAGCGGCTCGTCGAAGAGCAGCACCGCCGGCTCGAGCACCAGCGCGCGCGCCAGCGCCACGCGCTGCTGCTGCCCGCCCGACAGTTCGCTCGGCAACCGCTCGTCGAAGCCGACCAGCCCGACGCCCTTGAGCGCGTCCTTCGCGCGGGCCTGCGCCTCGGCCTTCTTTTGCCCGCTCATGCGCAGCCCGTAGGCGACGTTCTCGATCACGTTCATGTGCGGGAACAGCGCGTAGCTCTGGAACATCATCGAGACGTTGCGCTCGCCCGGGCCCAGCGTGGTCACGTCGCGCCCGCCCATGAGGATCTGGCCCGAGGTCGGCGATTCCAGGCCCGCAATCATGCGCAGCGTGGTCGTCTTGCCGCAGCCCGAGGGGCCGAGGATGGTGGTCAGCGTGCCCGTCGGCACCTCGAAGCTGATGCCCTTGACGGCCAGTGGCGCGCTGGCGTCGGTGCCGTAGCGCTTGGTGACGTTGCGAAATTCGATGGACATGCAGTCAACTCCAATTCGGACTTCCGGACGCAGAGGACGCGAAGGTTTCGCAGAGGACGCAAAAGGAAATCCAGAAATTTCTCATCGGTTTCTTTCGCGTCCTCTGCGTGACTTTTGCGTCCTCTGCGTCCGGAAGTCCGTATTTCTTCAATGCGCCGCCACGGCAACAGCCTTGCGGCGCCCCAGCTTGCGCTCGCCGACCAGCAGCTGGATCAGCGCGATGGCGGCCGACATGAGGACGATCAGCACCGTGCAGTAAGCCAGGGCGACGCCGTAGTCGCCGTTGCCCACGCGGCCGATGATGTAGGTGGTGGCCAGTTCGTTCTCGGCCGTGACGAGGAAGATCACCGCGCTGACGGTGGTCATGGCGCGAACGAAGCTGTAGACCAACGCGGCCACCAGGGCGGGCTTGAGCAGCGGCAGCACCACCTTGAAGAGCGTCTGCGCCGTGGAGGCACGCAGCATCAGCGAGGCCTCGTCCAGCGAGCGGTCGAGCTGCTTGAAGGCCGCGGTGCCGGCGCGCACGCCCACCGGCAGGTTGCGGAACATGAAGCACAGGATGATGATGAGCCCGGTGCCCGTGAGCTCCAGGGGCGGCACGTTGAAGGCCAGGATGTAGCTCACGCCCAGCACGGTGCCGGGAATCGCGAAGGCCAGCAGCGCGGCGAACTCGAAAGCGCCCTGCCCCTTGAACTCGTTGCGCGCCAGCAGCCAGGCGATGAGCAGGCCGATGGCGGCGGTGATGGGCGCCGAGATGCCCGCCAGCTTGAGCGTGGTCCACAGCGAGTTCCATGCCGTGCCGGCCCACACCAGGCCGAACTGGCCCCACTCCAGCGAGAACGCCGTCTTGAAGTGGTTGAGCGTGAAGGTGTAGTCGCGCCCCCAGGTCTGCACGAAGCCGCCCGCAAAGGCGAAGAGGTACACGACCACGGTGAACAGGATCCACGGAAAAGCCACGGCGTAGATCGCGCGGCGAACCGAATCCGGCAGCGGCATGGGAATGCCGGCATCGCCCTTGCCGCTCACGGTGGTGTAGTTCTGCTTGCCCAGCACGCCGCGCTGCAGCGCGAACACGGCCAGCGCGAAGATCGTCAACACCCAGGCCAGCGACGCGGCCCGGCCCTGGTCGTACTGCGCACCGACGATGGCAAAGAAGATGTCGGTCGACAGCACCGAATACTGGCCGCCGACCACCACCGGGTTGCCGAAGTCCGCGATGCTCTCGATGAAGCCGACCAGGAAGGCGTTGGCCAGGCCCGGCTTGAGCAGCGGCAGTGTGACGGTGAAGAAGGCGCGGCGCCGGTCGGCCCGCAGCATCTGCGCCGCCTCTTCGAGGCTGGGCGCGATGCCCTGCACCACGCCGCGCATGATCATGAAGGCGATGGGCGTGAAGGCGAACAGCTGCGCCGTCAGGATGCCCGGCAGGCCATAGAACCAGCGCGTGGGGGTGAGGCCGAACCCCGCCTCCAGCGCCTGGTTGACCACGCCGGCGCGGCCGAAAAGCAGGATCAGCCCCAGGCCGACCACGAACGGCGGCGTGATGATGGGCAGCAGCGCGATCACCCGCAGCGGCCCCTGCCAGCGCTTGCTGCCGCGCTCGGCCATCAGCGCCATCAGCGTACCGAGGAAAGTGGTGCCCGCGGCCGTGAGCAACGCGAGCACCAGCGTATTCCAGGCCACGCCGCAGGCCGCGCCGCCGGTGAGGCAGCCCACGCCCCAGATGCGCGCGGTGAAGATACGGTCCACGAAGGCAGCGATCGACCACTGCCCGTCCTCGTTGAAGAAGGCGCCGGCCAGCGCCTTGCTCACCGGGTAGGCGATGAACAGCAGCATCAGCACCGCGCAGCCGACGACCGCACCCGACACGAACAGGTCGCCGCGGAAGAAGCCCAGCCGCGCGAGCCCGAAGGCTGCCAGCAGGATCAGCGCCGCGAGCGCGACGAAGCCACCGGCACCGATGCCGAACTGGTTGACCGATAGTTCACCGAAGGCCGTGTTGAGCGCAGCCACGCTCCAGCCACGCGCGCCGATGGTGAAGCCGGCGACGGACAGGCCCAGCGCGCCGATGGCCCCACCCGCAAGCAGCCATCGGCCCTGCCCCCGACCGGGCCGCAGCAGCCCACCGAAGGTGCAGAGCACGAGGCCGACGAGGCCGACGAAGAGCCAGGGCCGGCCCTGGCGCAGCGCCTGCAGCACGCCGTTGGCCGCATCGCCTTCGCTGAAGACCTGCGGCAGTGCCTGGTACCAGCTCGTGTCCTGGATGGCATACCAGGGCAGCAGCAGGTACGCGAGAAAGCCGGCGGCGATGCAGGCCCACACCGCGCCATTGGGTTTGCGTGTCATGGATGACGACTCCGGGAATTCGCGCAGGCGCCGTCACTCATGGCACGGCACCGCGCGGCCGCCATCAACGGGGGATCGAGTTGACTTCCTTTTCCCAGCGGGCGATCAGGCGTCGGCGCTCGGCGCTCGCGCCGTACTTCTTGTAGTCGTAGTTGATCAGCTTGATCTTCTTGAAGTCGGGCACGTTGGGATCGACCACCGTGGCCTTGTTCGACGGCAGCTGGTACTGCTTGGCCGCGGCGCCGAAGGCCTGCGCGGCGGGCGTCAGCGCCCATTCGTAGAACTTCTTGGCCTGCTCGAGGTTGCGCGCACCCTTGATGATGCTCATGGAGCCGATCTCGGCGCCCGTGCCTTCGGACGGCGTGACAGTCTCGACCGGAAAGCCCTGCATGCGCTCCTGCGGCGCGTCGTGCACGAAGCTGATCGATACCGCGGTCTCGCCGCGCGCCACGGCCTTGATGGGTCCGGTGCCCGAGCGCGTGTACTGGCCGACGTTCTTGTGCAGGGCCTTGAGGTAGTCGAAAGCCTTGTCCTCGCCCATCAGCTGCACGAGGGTGGCGATCATGGTGTAGGCCGTGCCGCTGGAGGCCGGGTTGGCCACCTGGATGTCGCCCTTGTACTCGGGCTTGAGCAGGTCGGCCCAGCTGCGCGGCACGGGCAGCTTCTTCTTGGCGAGCAGCTCGGTGTTGTAGCCGAAGCCCAGCGGGCCCGAATAGATGCCGACGGTCTTGAAGCCCGACTGCTCGGCCTGCTGCTGCGCCCAGGGGTACAGCTGCGGCAGCGTGGGGGACTTGTACTCCAGCGTCAGGCCTTGCTCGGCGGCCTGCAGGTGGGGGTCGCCGGTGCCCCCGAACCA